>DAOUCA010000211.1:0-87597 GCA_034432375.1 Caldilineaceae bacterium | reverse complement strand
TAGAAACAGATAGGAGCCGCCGCTGTCATTCCTGCGTAGGCAGGAATCCATCTGTCATCGGCCTGGATTCCTGCCTACGCAGGAATGACAGTGCACACCTTCCCGCCTCTTCAAAAACTCGGGTTTTGAAGTTGACTTGAGTATAACACCGAAAAGCCGCCTCAGCGGCTACATACCTAGCCGCTGAGGCGGCTTTTCGGTGTTAGTCGGCCAATTGATTGGTCGTTTTGGCAAATGTCCACAGACCCTAATGCAATAATTTTCCAGCGTGTTTGAGTCGAACCTAAGTCCCAGAGTTTTGGGGTGGGCGTGTGTGGGTTACCCACCACACCCACCCAATCAATCCCCCTTGCAAGGGCAACCGCGCCCAAAGCAGCCACTTCGGAATCTTGCGATACGCTTCGGCATGAACCGCCATGTGAAGATTGGCCGGGAAAACTGCAATCAGCAGCGCCGTCAAACCCCAGCGCGCCAACCGCTGTGTGTGGGGGAAGAGCGCCAACAGACCACCAATCACCTCGGCCACCCCACTCAACAGCACCAGCAGCTGCGGGCGCGGCAGATAGCCAGGCATGATCGATTCATAGAGCTGTGGCATGACAAAGTGGTTCACCCCCGCCAAGGCAAAAATAACACCCAGCAGATTTCGTTGGATACGCTTGTTCATCAATGCTCCTCACTTGCAATAGACAACTGCTACTTCCTGAATTTGTCATCACAAGACCATTTGACAGGCCAATCGGGATTTGCTACGATGCTCTTCCCCCCTTGATTTTACGCATAATTCTAGAGTATGAACCAACCTTAGCAGGATTATGAGCCGTCTGTAGTACAAAACTACCCAATGCTCGGTAAATTATCCGGTAAATTGCCCGGTAAATTGCCGCATAAATTTACGTGCAGACCAGATGTAGAAAATTTACAGATACTGTCCAAAGAGAGGAATTTTTGATGCCAAAATTGGTGATGATGCCCCCCCAAGGCGCGAAGACGTTGCGTTGGGCCAATCAACTCGTGCAGGAATTGCCCCAATATCAAGTGGCACTGCCCGAAACCGATGAGGAAGCAGTCGACGCGCTTGCCGACGCTGACGCAGCGTTTGGCGTGGTGCCGCCGACTGCATTGGCTGCGGCCAAGAACCTGCGCTGGATTCAGAGTCCGGCCGCTGGTCCCCCTGCCGGGTTTTATTACCCCGAATTGATCAAACATGCCGTTCAAGTTTGTAACCCCCGGGGGATCTACAACGACCATATCGCGCAGCATATCCTGATGGTTACACTGGCCTTGGCCCGTGGCTTGCCCTATTACATGGATGCGCAGCGCGAACGGCGCTGGGATGTCAATGCGCGCAAGAGTGCCTATGTCGATCTAAAGGAAGCGACCGCGCTGATTGTCGGCTTGGGCGGAATTGGCCATGAGACAGCGCGCCTCTGCAATGCCTTTGGGATGCGTGTGCTGGGGACCGATGCACGCTGGGAGTATGAAGTGCCCGGGGTTGAGGCCCATCCGCCGGAAGCGCTGGATAGCCTTTTACCCCAGGCTGATTTTGTGCTGGTAACCGTGCCGCACACCCCGGAAACCGAAGGGATGTGGCATCGCCAACGCTTTCAGTTGATGAAAAAGAGTGCCTACTTTATCAACATTGGTCGCGGTGCAACGACCAAAATTGCCGACCTGACCGCCGCGCTGCAAGCGGGCGAACTGGCCGGCTGCGCGCTCGATGTCTATGAGACCGAGCCCTTTCCGACCGATCATCCGCTGTGGGCCATTCCCAATGTGATCCTCACGCCGCATATTGCAGTTCACGAAGCGCAAAACATTGACGAGCGCCAATTTGCTGTTTTTCTGGAGAATGCGCGGCGGCTTGATGCAGGGGATCCACTCATAAATGTGGTCGATAAGGCGAATTGGTTCTAACGCCTCTACCCGTAACAGGGGATTCAGCAGGGAAGGAATAGCGCGCTCTATGAACCATCTCATCCCTCCGAATTTCCTGCTTATTTTGCTATGCAATGATCCTGAAGTTGCTACAAATAGGATGCGATCAATTCTGCTTCCTGTTGCAATTGGGTGGCCTTTTCTGGTAATCCCAACGCTTCATACTCAGCACAATTGTGTCGGCGCTCAGCAATCTCTCGTTGCAATAACGCTCTGATCTCATCCTCGCTCAGCAGTTTGCGCGGCACCTCATGGCGCTCAGTGGTTGCGACCTTGGGCAGCGTGGCCAGATCCACTGTGACCGCCTCTGCATTATCGAGGGTCGCCATGAGGGTGCGCAAGAGCACAACGGTCTGTTTCTCGCGTGCCTTCATGGCCACACGCAGCTCACCACTCAACCGTTCCCGCAGTTCACTTGTAGACAAGAAACGCTCCCTTCGCTGCTGCTAGCAATGCTACACTCTGTTGAGCGTAAACAACCAAGCTTATGCCTCAAAATACTTCTTCAACCGCGCCAACCCCGCTTCGATTGCCGGCACATCAATGCCCGAATAAGCCAACCGAATATAGTGACCTGTCTCCCCTGGCACCGGTCGACCAAAGTGTTTGCGCGTGCAAAAGGAGACATCGGTTTCATGCAGTGCTTCGGTCATCAATTGGTTGATATCGGTGAAGCCCTTGCGCTCCATCACCTTGGTGACATTGGGGAAGAGGTAAAAGGCGCTGTTCGGCTTGGCAATTGTGACGCCGTCGATCGCTTGCAGCGCGGCCACCGCGGCATCGCGCCGCTCCAGCAACGTCTCGACAATCGCGTCCGGCCCGGTTGTGTCGCCAGGGATCGCCTCGACCATCGCGCGTTGCACAAAATGCGGACTGCATGATTCCATGTTGGTGTTGAACTTGTTGATCACATCGATGACCGGCTTAGGGCCAATCGCCGCGCCGAGACGCCAGCCGGTCATCGCAAAGCGCTTGGAACAGGTGTAAAGGATCACCGTACGCTCCAACATGCCAGGAATGTTGACAATCGACTCCGGCTTGCCGCTGTAGAGGATCTCGTAGTAGGCATCGTCACTCATCACCCAAAGGTCATGCTTGATCGCCAATTCGGCAACCGCTTCCATCTCGGCGCGAGTGGACTGCGCACCGGTTGGATTTTGGTAGTTGTTATAGATAATCGCCTTGGTTTTGGGGCCAATCGAGCGCTTGATGGCGTCCATATCAAGCGCAAAGCCATCCGGCGTGTCGATATAGCCATAAGGCACGGCAACGCCGCCTTGATACTCAATCTGCGACTCGTAAATCGGGTAGCCTGGATTGGGATAGAGCACCTCATCGCCCGGGTCCATCACCGCGCCAATAAATTTGCCGATCACCGGCTTACCCCCTGGCTGCACCGAGACATTTTCAGCGCTATAGTGCACCCCGCGTTTGCTGCCGACATCCTCGGCGAGGACGGCGCGCAATTCCGGAATGCCCGCGCCGGGGCAGTAGCCGGTATAGCCATCTTTGATCGCTTTATAGGTCGCCTCGGTGATGTTGGCGGGGGTGGCAATATTCATGTCACCCAGGTGTAGGGGGTAGACCTTGTGCCCTTGGGCGGCCCACGCCGCGGCCGCGCCGGAGACGGCAAAGGCAGTTTCGGTGCCAAGTTTGTCAAGTTGTTTTGCGAGTCGCATGGCTTCTCTCTCGTTCTATTGATAATCAGGAAATTGCGTTGGTGTCCAAATGACATCAAGGATATCACAGCAACGCAGTGTCGCACGAATTCCTTGCTTATATGGATGGACAACAGGTGCGCGCTGTGGTTGACATTCGACCCACCTGCCATCCTCCGCGTGCACCTACTGATCATATTTAGGGTATATGCAGCGTTGCAGTACATTCCTTGGTTGGCTTACCTGATATGCATGGCGTCGAAGCTATGAAACAATATATCACCACGTTACGCACGGCGTTTCCGGATTTACACGAACAGCTTGACGAAACCATTATAGAGGACGATAGAGCGGTTCTGCGCGGTACATTCTCTGGTACACATCAAGGGGTCTTGCGCGACATGCCCGCAACCGGTAGCAAAGTTACGAGGCCTTTGTCACCGTCTTTCAAGTCCAACCAACTTTTCTATTAAATTATATAAAATTGTGCTATTCTCCGGTTTGTTCAGTTGCTAGCAGGCGTGTACAATGCACAAGCGCCATGCCAATACACCAACTGTTCCTTCTGTAACATCATTCCGTAAGGCAGCAATAGCACCCAGTGAATCTATGTTCACGGCTACCATAACTTTTGGTCTACTCTTGCGGCACCTGCGCAAACGCGCGGGCATGACCCAACGCGACCTCGCCGCTGCGCTTGGTTATAGCGACTCACTTATCTCCAACCTGGAAAAGGGGCAGCGCCAGCCGGATCTCAATGCAGTAACCGAACGCTTCATCGCAGCGCTAGGCTTGCAGGATGATCCACACACCGCGGCTCATCTGATCGAACAGGCGGCGTTGGTGCGCGGGGAACGGCCACCGGCTTCGGTTACGTTTCAGCGCACCACGCAAGTGATCATTGGTGAGGAGAGCAGCGTAGGCGGCATACAATTGCCGATGCTGCCGACAGAGGTGATCGGTCGTTCTGCGGAAGTTAATCAACTTTGTAACCGTCTGTTAGGGCATGGTGGTCGGTTACTGACATTGGTGGGAGCACCTGGCGTTGGGAAGACCACGCTAGCCGTGGCGGTGGCGGCGCAGTTGCAACATTACTTTCGGGATGGAATAATCTTTGTATCGCTGGCAACGGTCAACGAGCCGACAAGAGTAGCGACCGTTCTAGCTGCGGCATTGGGCATCAAAGATGTCAGCAAAAAGCCAGCAAATGTCAAACTAATTGAGTTTTTACGGTACAAAGAATTACTGTTGTTGCTCGACAACTTTGAACAAATCATGCCGGCGGCACCGTTGGTTGCGGAGTTGCTGGCGGAATGTCCTGGGCTGTGCATCCTTGTTACCAGCCGTGAACGATTGCATTTACGCGCAGAGCAGCGCTTTAAGGTGCTGCCATTATCTATCGCATCTGCCGTAGAATTGTTTATCTTGCGCAGCCAAGCGATCGATGCTGCATTTGAGCCGACACCCCCAATGCAGGTAGCCATTGCGGAAGTTTGTCTGCAACTCGATTGTCTGCCGCTGGCAATTGAGTTGAGCGCAGCATATATGGATCTTTTTTCGCCACAGCAGTTACTTACGCGTCTGCAGGCACGCAAATTGGATATATTGAATGGGGGCATGCGTGACCTTCCCGCACGCCAGCAAACATTGCGAAACGCCATTCACTACAGCTATGAGCTGCTTGATGAACCAGAAAAGCGCTTATTTCGTGCATTGGGGGTGTTTGTCGGTGGCTTTGAAGTGGCGGCAGTCAACGCCTTTGGCCACTATGAAGAGTCGTTGCGTTTGTTATTCAACAAGAGTTTGGTGAATAAAGAGAAAACCCAGGGTGAGAGACAACGGTTTAGCTTGCTGGAGACTCTACGCGAATACGCATATGAACAACTGGTATCTGCCGGCGAAATGCCACAGGTGCTTGAACGACATTTGCGTTTCTATGTCGAATTGGCAGAAAATGGTGAGCGTGAACTCGTGTCGGACGAGTATTCCACGTGGTTAACTTTGCTGGACGCCGACTATGGGAATCTGCGTCTGGCATTAATGACTGCCGCACAACTTGAAACCGTCGAATTGGAATTGCGCTTAGCCAGCGCCTTGCGGCTCTATTGGCGTTGGCGCGCATTGGTCGGTGAAGGGCGCTCGTATCTAGCGCATGCGCTGCAACGTGCTACAAACCAGCAGCCCAATGAACTCTATGCAAAGGCACTTTTTGCCGCCGGATATCTGGCGATCATTCAGTCGGCACGTCTTGAGGCGCGCATAGCTTTCTCTAGCTGTGTAGAAATTTATATACATTTGCAAGATCCTGATAAACAAGCATTGGCACTGGCCTGGCAAGGCAGAGCCCATTTAGATCTTGGCGAATATGAAGCTGCACTGGCCTGCGTAGAACAAAGTACGACCATCTTTCGCGCTTCCTCTACGGAAGAAGCGCAGCAAGGGCTTGCACAGGCGTTAAATGTTTTTGGCTATATAAAAAGTACAATGGGTGATCTACCCGCCGCCCGCACGATGACAGAAGAAAGTTTAACACTTTATCGAGCGCAAGGCGATCAGTCCGGTATTGCCTTAATGCTCTATCGGCTGGGGCACGTAGATCTGTTATCGCAGCAGTATGAAGCAGCCTACGCCAAATTTGCAGAGAGCCTAAGAACGCATGAGGAACGGGGAGATCGCCTCAATAGTGCAGCTATCCATTATTTTCTTGGATACATTTCACGCAAACGCAAGCACTATGCTGAAGGGCTCATCCATCTTGGTGCAGCGCTAAATTTATACATCGAAATGGGCAATACAGGCAGCATCGTCGGAACCTTGACGGAGATTGCTAAGGTTGCCGCCGAGCAGAGTCAATTTCTCCGCGCAGCAACCTTGTTCGCAAAAGCAAGCGCATTGCGCGAAGCGATCCAAGAAAAAGAATGGAAAGCATTGCCCGAAGAGCGCAGCGAATATGAGCAATTCATCATGCAACTGCGAACGGCGTTGGAGCCACAAGCATTCGAAGCCGCTTGGACCATAGGTAGTACCATGTCCCTAGAGCAAACGGTAATGGATGTAATGCACAACAGGCCATGCAGTAAGCGGGCAAAGAGAAAGGTAGCCGAGGAGATGGGTTGAAAAGCTAGTTGCTGTGTGGTGGCTTGCAGCCAAATGCGTTGGAGGGCGCGCTCGCCGGCAAAGAAGTCAGCTATACTCGTGTCAGAATGAGAAGCGGAGTTTCTATTGTCAACAAATTAGCCTCGAATGTCATTCCGGCCTTCGCCGGAATCCATCTTCTGTCGAATGGACCCCTGCCAGAGTTTACCCTCACGGAGGTGGGGGCAGGGGTGACCCATTCGCCACCTTGTTCCTTTGCGAAAAGTCCGCTTCTCAAACTGATTTCAGTATAGGCTGTGTTGAGGCATGGTCAACAACCCGGCCACTAATGCGCCAGCAATCGCCTTGTGGGTGAATGACGTAGAGGGATGGCCCTGACCAATGCATCACAGAATTTTTCTCGTTGGCTTCGCGCAGCTGATGGGCTACCGCTCAGTAAGTAGCGATAGAGGTGCGCCGCCTTTTGCTGTCCTGGGTGGGGCCGAACAGCAGCCAACAACGGATGAAAGGAGCGAGTGCTGCCTTTGAGCAACTCGATGGTCATGGCCCCAATAACGGTAGCGACTAACAAATATTGGATTAGACGGTTGGTTCCATAGAGCGCCAACGCCGTCGAAAAATTATCGCCGTTGACCAGTGCCAGCTCTTCTTCGGGATCCAGTTGGAGCAGGGGCACGCCGTGGACCAGCAGCACGCTCTGCGCCGGCTGAATCTCCCCATTTGGCAACATGATTTTCGCGTTGGGTAGCCCGCGCGCCGCGCTGAAATGCGTTGGTTGTGAATCAGATCTCCTAAAGCCGCTACCCCGCCATAAGCCTGGACAACTGGAATGAGAGCATAGTTGAGTAGGGCCAGCAGGGTTTTCACAGTGCAAGACTGGATGCCACTCACGCCCTGGAGCAGCATGTTGACCCGAATTGTTATGGCGCTGCGGATGATTTCACGCGGTAAGATTGGGCCAATGCTGACATCAAGCAAGGTTAACGCTTCCGATAATTCGCGCGATGGCGACCCTTTCCTGGGCGTGCTGCCGGCTAAGGTATGGGCCGACTGTCCACCATATGAGACATCGCAGCTATAGACTGGTCTGCCACATTGAATGTCGTTCAACATCGCGCTGTGGGATTGATTCATGCGCCCTAACAGACTTAGATTGTCCGTTAAGGCAATTGTACATTTTCCTTTGGCCGCAGCAATAAGCTCGCATATGGAAAGATTGGTGCCTATTAAAGTAAGCTCTTGGACAGGCTTCGAATTTCTCTGTAATGACGACTAAACTCTCATGGGCAAAATTATTGTGTACCATGTGGCTAAGGGGTCTTTCTTTCAGGATCGGCATGGCTTTTACCAGCCGGCCGATTTTGATTGGCCTGGGCATGGCGACTGCGGCCCCGCTTGCGCCGACGGTCTGGTGGCGCTCACCCTGGTTTGCACAGACAAAGTGCTTGGTGCCGGTCTCGGGCATTTTCTCGCCAAAGCTGAGCCCGATTATGCTCAGGCGGCCAATGCGTGGGAACGGTCGATTATTCTGGCGCGCGAGGCTGTCCAGGTGCCGGCGCTTGGCCCCGAATATGGCGTTGCTTCGGCTCCGCTCTTTGTGTTGGGCGGCGCGCTCGATTTTTATGCGACGCGTCTGCTTGAGCAAGGGGCGTTTGCCCAGGCGGCGCCACTGATTGAAAAGTCCTATGCGGTATCCGTCGCCAGGGGATTTCGCAGCGGAATTGGCGCGGCCTTGAGCAATCGGGGGTTGCAGGGCAATCTGGGCCAAGCGCGTCTGCACCTAATGGCAGCAGTGCCGATTACGACAACCAATCTCTTTCCGGCTGTCCACGCCAAGACCAAACTTTGCTCGGCCTCACCATGTTGTATCAGAATAATCCGCAAGCGGCACGGCAACTGCTGATGGAATCGTTGGCGCTGTGGACCAATATCCGCAACTTGCGGTTCAATGATCATGCTGTTCTCGCCGACACATCGCTCCGCTTTGCAATCGGGCTTGATAGCGCTCACGACAAAAAATATCGGTGGCAGTGACTGTCGTTGAGACGGTGGTCATTGATTATGCCACCGCTCCACAATACCACACACTCAAGCGCACCCACATTGCCCGTCCATAGCGATCTGCCCACTGGCGGCTTTGGTAGGTGGCGCCATGCTTCTCCCAATCCACAGCCTGCTGCAAAGCGGCAATTTCTTTGCCGAAAGGGTCAGGCTTATCGTCAAAGCCAATCAAGAGCAGCGCGCGTACGTCACACCGCGTAAATTTAAAATAGCCCCAATGCGCTTTCCACAACGACCAAAGCCATCTTTCCCAATCGATCGCCTCCCAGCGTTCAGAATAATCGAGATAGGGGTCGATGCGGTGCTGCGAGCCATATTTCCGAATTTTGACGCTGGATAGCTTGAAGATCTTGATCCCCACCCGCCTTTTATCCGGGAGCGTTACTATAAACGTCCCACGTTTGGGCTGCCCCCAGACAGGGTCCCCAAATTGCTGCAACGTGGGACGGATTGCCCGCTCCCACTCGCGCAGCAAGGGCGCATGAGGTATGTCACCCACTTTTTGCAGCTCGCGAATGGCATAGAGGCCGTGGCCGTCTAGTTGTTGATCGAGCGCTTCGAGTGCATCGAAAAGCGCCGTGAATAGGTCAGTGCGTTCTGTTGTCATGGGACATTTCTAAGTTGTATACACCGATTTGCGCAGCATTGCGGCACGTTTCTGGAGCCAAATTGGCGTTCGCTTGGTTGTTTCAACACCTTCACTACCTTCTGTGAGGGCAATCGCTTGCTTACCGACCGATCCAAGGTATCAATTGGTGATAAGCCAAGTCCGGCAGAACGACTGATTGGGGTTCGATAACCATGCCGTTCTCATCAATACTCCGCGCCGCCACACAATGGAACGCGTTATAGCTCACCACAAAGGTGTCGGTGGCCACGACCGTCGGTGAAACAGGGGTAGATGCCGTAGCTGAGAGCGGTGTTGAAACGGCTACGGTGTAAGTGCCGGACAATGCAATGGCCGGCAGTTGGATCAAAAAGAAGAGACGGCCATCCTCTTCTGTGGTAACTTCGCCTACCGGCTGCGCATTGATCGACACCGTTGCGGTAAGATGAGAGCCGAAATCCAACCCGGCGACAGTCCCTTCTCCTCCAGGATGACAAGTAAAACCGGCCCTTATTTGTGGTGCTGATTGGGCATGGACCGGTGTCGCCGCACACAGGTAGAGCAATCCAACAATTAATAACACCGGTGTAAAGCTCCCGAATACGCAGCAGAAACGTTGCGCTGATAATTTTGTCTGCATGATTCCGCCGTGTCTGATTCGTTGGGCTTAACCGGATCGTCTGTAGCCGAAATCCTCAGCACTCGCCAAGCGTAGATTCACCTTTGAGAGTGCTTGTAGCGAGCGCCAGGGACTTGGATTGACCACGCCGCTAGCTACTTTCTACCGCCCCCTGCAAGCCCAAATGCCAATGGCATCGGGATTGGGGGTGCCTTTGCCATGTTGCCGCTCATCCCAGGCACTCACGGTGCTCGTGAAGTTGGGGCTGGTGCTGTCGATGGTGGCTGACAGGTCGCACAGGCTGTACGAAATGACTGTTATAGTCGATTTTCGTGGAAACGTAAAATTAAAGAATGCCGCATAAATCGCACTATCAGTGATGAAGTTTGGAAGTTAGACTATCGACTTATTATCGGCAAAACCTCAAAAATGGAGCTGGCGATTCCACCGAGCCAATGTCACAACCATAGCCTTGCGGTCGCACAGCGGCTCGCTGGTCTGTCAGCAACCCATTACAATTGCCGCTATCAATCAGCGGGCTACCCTCTTGGGGCATATGTGTTTGCGTCATTCTAACGAACGGTAGTGAGGAAGAATCCACTGGTCACCACACTGGAGATTCTTCGTTGCTTTGCTCCTCAGAATGACAGGTTGCGGTCTACTGATATTTCGCCTTTAACTGGAAAATGTTCAATCTGTCGCTCGTCAGTGAGCGTTTCCTCCTGCAAGCGCAGCCCAATCTCTTGCAGGAGGGTGGCCACGGTTGATGGCCAGGGCTGCGTCGGTTCTAATAACAGCCGCTGACTGACCGCGCGCCAGGTCGAGTGGAGGCTGTTGGAGTTCGTTAACCCTAATAGCCAGGGTTTGGTTATGGAATGCCCATTCATGCTACGGATCCGCGGCTCTTCCTGCATGACCCAGCCGGCTAGCCTGTCCAGTTGCACCGGCTCTGGATCGGGCTGTGCCGCGGTCAGCAGTAAGATGCCCAAGGCCAAAAAGGGCAACGCTGGATGCGCCACGTCAAGGGCCAACGTGCACTGACAAAGCAACTTTAAGGCCGCACTGACCAGCGGTGGGCCCAAAACGAGCACACTGGCGATCAGTTGAATGATCCAGTGGTTTGCGTTCTCCGTTAGCCTTTCCGACTCGTTGATGGCGCTTAACAAGACAGTACAGGCAAAAGCTGCTTGCGTGTGCCGCCGCTGGCCCAGCGCGCTGCTATCCCAAAGCGGAGGCGCACTCCAACTGGTCAGTTTCAGGACTTCCACCACGTTGGCCCAACCGAGCCATTCTGCTGAGGGCCAGCTATCTGGCTCCGGCAAGGGTGCGCCGACTTGCAATACCCGTAGCGCCTCTAGATTCGTCTCCGCATTAAAGCCGTAATCACAACTGGCAATGTCAGCCAACATCCGTTCATCCATCAGCTGTGCCAGCAACTTGATCAGGGAAAGCTTACCAGCCGCGAAACCATCGAGCAGGTCATGTTGCTGCCGGCGCAGGCTGACCGCCAGAAGCTCCCAATCGGCGCGTCGTCGTTCTGTGACAAGTGGTGAGCGCACATAGCGACGCGCATCTTCGTCACAGGCGCCAAAGGCGATAAAATTGCGTTGCGCCTCGATCAAGCTGACCCGATTGGCAATCTCCGGCGGCGTCACTTCATCCGGCGGCGCGTCTAGCCATCCGCAGATCGGGCAGGTTTCGTAGTTGGCAGGCGCCATGAGCGTTTCGTAGCCACAACAGGGGCAAGCAACTGTGTTGATGGGATCGGTTTGCATATGTGTTCACTGCCTTGTTGACCGGTTAGCAATCGACCGAAAACAGTTCATCTGTAGAACTTTCGCCAAATCGTTGCAGGGTGGCCGCCGCACTCAGCCGCACCATTTCCGCCTCATCGTGCAGCGCAGCGCGGAGCGCCGCCAGCACTGCTGGATTGTCCTTGCCCAGCAACCACCAATTGCGCACAATCCGCTCGCGCACACTGGCATCTTCAGCGCCAAGCTCGGCCAAAAATGCAGCAATCACGGCATCATTGATACAGCCCAATTGCGCCAGCGTCATGGCGACATCGCCGCGCAGACTTTGGCTCTCTTGTAATGCCGCCAGCATGGCGCGCACATCCTCTGGGTCTTCTCCAACTGTGGACTGTTGTTGCGTACGTTGGCGACGCGCTTGTTCCTTGGCCTCCTCGGTAGCCAGCAACGCAAGCAGTGCTTCGATCACGGCAAGGGTTGGATTGCCGATTCGGCCAAGGCTTTCGACCGCTTCCCTGCGCACAAACCAGTCCTCATCGGCGAGTGCTACGCAAAGGATCTCCGTCACGTTGGCGGGAGGATTCGGTGTTGTGCCTAGGGCTTTGATCGCATTGCGACGTGTTTGCCCAACTTCAGCTTCCAGAGATGCGAAGAAGCGTGCTGTCCATTGTGGATCGTCCGGGTCAGTTAGCCTCAGACGTTCTGCTGCATTACGCTTGTTGGGTGCTTTGCGTTGCGCAGCGGCAATCAGCAGAGCAAGCGCTGCCGGCGATGGCTGTTGCACCAATCCCAACGCCTGCAAAACGACAGTGCGCACAATGATATCATCCTGTTTGTAGAGCCCCAGGAGTTGTGCAAGGATGGCGGCATTTTCAATGCCTAATTGCAACAGACTATGGAGGGCACTCACCACGGCATATTGATCGTTGCTCTGTTGGCTGAATGTCAGCAAGCCGTTGATGACGGCAGGAGACGCTTGCCCAATCTTTCCCAGACATTCTGCCACGCCGCTCAACCATCCCTTGTTCTCTTGGAGCGCAGCCAGCAGCAGTTCAATGATGACTGGGTTCATTTTGGCTAATGCCGTAATGCCATAACGGGCCGTATCGCCCGCCTCGGGGTCACAACGCCAATCGGCGGCGTTGAACAAGGTGTTCGTCACGGTCGGGCTGAGATCACCCAGCTTCGCCAACCCCACTGCCGCGCTGACGCGCACGTCGGCATCTTCGTCATTGAGCGCTGTGTAGAGCGCCTCCGACGTGGCGGGTGAACCATCCGGCATGGTGATTTCAATGGTGGAACGGTTGACTTGATAGTAGGTCGAAGCCCGCTTCTCTTCATCCATCAAGTGTTCTCCATGGGGGGCATAATGACAAAGACCGGCATCCGTGCCCAGCCAGAGCGTGCCATCCCGGCTCGCATAAAGCGCATTGATCGAACAGGAGGCCAGCCCATCGTCTGTGTCAAAGCGCTGCCATTGTTGGTTGGGATCGAGCCGCAGGAGGCCATAGGTTGTCCCCAAATAGGCGCGTGAACCCAGCCAGATCATCCCATCCGCACCCCCGCAGAGGGCGGTTACTTCGCCATCAAAGTCGGTTGGCAGTGCGATTTCCGTCCATTGACCAGCCCCATCGAGCCGCCATAGCTGATTGTGCGCTGAGGCAAACCAGACGCGGCTGGGGCAAATGGCCAAGATACGATTGCTAACCAAACCATCCCGGGCTGTATAGGTTGTCCACGCGCCCCGCGTGGTCAGCCGATTCAGCCCGTGACCTTTTGTCCCAAACCACATGGTGCCGTCGGCGTTTTGGGTAATCACCCCGATCGCGTTCGCCGTGATCGTGTCAGCGGTCACGTAGCGCACCATGTCGCCGTCCGCCTCGATCTGTAAAATGCCATCACCCCACAACCCCAGCCACAGTGTCGTGCCGACACACTGGAGATTGACGCTGGGCAGGGCAGCAAACTGGTCGTGTTCGTCGAAGAGGCCAATCTGCTCCCACACATCGTTGCCGCGGCGGCAAAGCAAGCGGTCAAAGCGGCCAAACCACATGCTGCCATCCGCCGCCTGCGCGATGCTGGTGACACCGTACCAAGTCCATGCGCCGGATGCCAGACTCATACCCGCCAAACCAGAGCGCGTCATCGTCGGCTTGGTAGATGGCGTAGACCGTGATGCCTTCGCCCAGCATGTCTTCGTGGTTAAACCGCGTCACCGTGCCATCGTCGGCCAGCCGCAGCACGCCCCCTTCAAAGAGACCAAACCAGGGCGCGCCATCGCGGCTCTGGTAGATTGCCATCACTGATGCGAAGTCTGAAACGGAATTGTGACGCTGCCATTCGCCCTGCGCATCAAGCCGATAGACGCTCTCGGGTGTGCTCACCCACAGCGTATCCGCCGCGGTGAGATAGAGCGTTTGAATGCGATTGCTGTCAAAGGGCCGATTCACGGAAAAGTATGTCCGATGCCCTTCCTGATCCAGGGCACAGAGTCCACTGTCATAGGTGCCAACCCAGAGTATACCCGTTTGGTCCTGACAAAGGCCGCTGACCGCGTTCGAGGCCAGTCCAAACTCGGTTGTGTATTTCACATATTCGTTTGTGAGGCGATTCCAACAGACAACCCCGCCACCCGTGGCCGCCCAAATGCAATCGTCCCGCACAAGCAGATCGCCGACAAAATTGCCATTGGTATACCTTTTCCAGGTTGGGTGGCGGATTGGCAAGGGGGGGTGCTTGCCGTTTTCCGATAATGGTTTTCATGGTTACGGATTGGATATCCCCTTACCGATCCACAACAGACAATACTTCAGGATTTTACATTGCTCCACCCAACAGGGCAAGACAAAGCTGTGCCTGCTCTGCTTGCTCCTGGTACCAGGCTTGAACCGACTCATCTGCATCTTCCACTGAATCCTCCGCTGCCAACTCGGAACGTAGGTGCGCCCCATATTGTTCTGCATAATAGCGCGCATCGTGGCCGAAGCGATCCACACGGTCGACCGCAGCACCATGCGCCAGGAGCAGACGGAGATTCTCAAGCCTCCCTCGATAGGCGGCGCGCATGAGTGGCGTGATACCGCCGGAACCCGCCTTTTCCACATCCGCGCCCGCAGCCAGGAGCGTTTCAATACACGACCCGGCGCCATAACTTGACTGCACAACCAACAAGAGCGGCGTCATGCCGTTGTGGCCGGCGGCGTTGGGGTCAGCGCCATGGTTGAGCAGAGCGTGCGTTGCCGCTTCATCCGACCCGTCGCTGGAAGCATTCCACCAATGTTCATCCGACGGGGTGTGGGCATCGCCCAGCACGGCGCAGTACAAAGCCTTATAGCCATGATGGTCGGTGGCATGCACATCCTCACCGGCGGCGATCAGCAGATCGATAGTGCGCTCCGTCTCTTCATCGTAGCCTTCCGTGCCGTACCAACTCGCTGCGCTGAGCAACCTGCCCCGATCCAGGCTGGGATCAGCGCCCAGTTTGAGCAGAAGCGCCACGCTTGCGGGATCACGCTGGAAGGCGGCACTATGCAGCCGCGTCCGGCCATACTTGTTGCGCCGGTTGAGATCGGCGCCGGCCTGCACCAGGCGCACGATCATCGCCTCGTTCCCCCGATCCAGGGCATAGGAGAGGGCATCGCCGCCGCCGTCATCGGCCAGATGGACATCTGATCCGGCTTGGAGCGAAGATCCACCATCTCCACGCGGTTGGCCAGCATGAGCGCACACCGGTGGTAGCGTGCTGAGCGCTCGTTGGGGTCAACGCCAGCGGCGAGCAAACGCTGCACCTCAGCCAGATTACTCAGACTGACGGACTGGCAGAGTTGTTCACCGGGTGGTGGGGGATTTTCTGTTGTTGCGTGTGTTTCGATGGTCATCGTCTTCTCGCCGTATCATAGGGTTGGGTTGAAATCAAAATTCTTCTGTTCAAAATCAATAGCTGGAATCGGTAACCGACAAAAGAACTGTTTTCCCAACTGTAACTCTTTGCAAATAACCTCCAGTGTACGCTCTGTAAATTTACCCAAATCATCCAACTCTTCCGATAGACCAAAATTGTTGTGCAAATTTCTGTGAAATACGCCGAGAAAATAGGTAGATGTGGCTTCACTTTAAGGCTGAACTAAGATCACTGATCTCAATTGATAAGTCTGCATCGCTGCCAATACCAGATAGAGAAATCCTTGTGGGATAGCCCAGATTTGGCGCATACTCAACTGAAATGGTCCTGCCCGGTGAAGTGCTGAGCTTATTCTCGATCAAGGTGAAAAGTCTGTCGATGGTTGCGAACTTGTCAAAACGCGAATCAATAATTTTAAACCTATCTTCAATACCTTCGCCATTTTGGTGCTACATCAGTGAACTATCTCTCAAGAAAATTTCGCGAATGAATCTCAGTGGGCAGATTAAAAGCCAGTGTGGGAAATCCACACCCACTTTAATCAATTCCCTCGAGTAATCTCGCTTTGCCAGGGCACCTTTTGAATTGGTCATCTCTGCCCTGAGTGTCATTCGGAATCATATCGCTGATAGGTTTTGACAGTTCAATGTAACACAATTTTTCAGGCCCACTTGGCGAAGGTATTGATCCTTAGCTATGTGGGTTGATATCGTTGTGCATCTCTCATGGGCACCTTGGGTCAACGATCTCCCAGAATTGTTCAACCGTCATGAATACATTGGCGGGTGATGGGATAGGATTGCCATCGGCACCGACTGTCCAATCATAGACGGAAATTGCAGACTCGGCCGGCGGAGATTTCCAGAGGGACAATGACGCCACCGGATCACTGCCTGCGGCCGGCGCATTTGCTCCAAGGTGCATCGCCCAAAGCCGTTCGCGGATCTCGCGCGCTGTTCCAACACCTTGGATATCACCAAAGGCGACGCCGATCTCAGAATCGTGCTCGAAGCCGCGTCGGTTGATATTGGCTGAACTCACCAGCGCAATGGTGTCATCAAAGATCCAGGTTTTGGCATGAACAAACTGGTTGTTCCGAACAACAATGGCCACCTTGACGGCGTGCGGCAAAAGATGGTTGAATGCCGCTCGCCGCCGGGCGAAGGCCTGATGTAACTCGCCATTCACCGCGTTCGAGTCGCAAATCACGATAATCAGCGCGTTCAGATGCGCCATATGGGCAGCGAGTTCCTGCCCCATGCGCTCATCAACAAAGTACTGATCTTCGATATAGATGAAATTTTGGGCTTTCCCGATCAGATGGGAGATCATTTGCCGGGTTGCCTTGCTGCCGGTTGGTGCAAAGGCATAGGGTGTGCTGTGCAACCCGGCAAACTGCGTGGGATCGCCAAAGGTGGTAACCACACGGCAACGATGGGTACCCATAACTGGCGGCGGTGACAACGTGGGTAAAGTAATGCCTGGTGGGCGATCGGGGTGATCTTCCCACCGTCTTCGCAACACCTCATAAATATGGGTAGCAGCCATGCCGGTCAGCTCTGCGTTTACATCATGCAGCGCGTTTGGCCCTATGCGGTTTGGATTGATGTCGATGCCACCACACCAAGCAATCAGCTGCTCTCCCGTCCAGACTACCCACACTTTTTGATGGTGGATCCCAACCTGCACGTCCGTGCCAGGAATGGGCACACCGAGGCTGGCTGCTGTATGATGGAGCACCTTCGCGTCGTGGATTGCCGCACCGCCCGGAAGCGCATTCACAAAGGCAACTGGACCGGTATTGTTACCCGGCAGTGGCCGCCACTCACCATGAATTGGTATCTGGAACACCGGAAAATGATTCAAGAGTGCGCGCACCTGTGCACCACGAGTTGCCGCGGCATGTAGGGCCGCGCCAATCGTTATCCCTGGACTAATCTCGGTGTTTTCAATGAAATCCCACCCGGCAATGACAACAATGGCCCGCTCATCGACGCAGGCCGCAAGCGCACTATTGAGGGCGGTAAATGCCTCTGTCCCAGAGGTGTGAACCGTGATGTCACTTGATGATACAGCAGAGAAAACGCCAGACAAAGCAGGTGTCAACCACTGATCAAGCTCGGCAATCCGTGCCGCAGCCGCCAGATTTTGCTCGTGAGCAAGGGCTATACTGTCGAGCCACAAAACCGTCTGCGGACCAACATCGTTGAAGACTTGACCTTGCACGCCAATCACTTCAACTTTGAAACGCCGTACAGCTTCAGCACTTTCCGCACCATAGTCACCATCGGCACCAAATTGCGGCAAACAATTGGGAGCCCACAACAACAATGCTTGCTGCACTTTGCGAACGGCCGGATCGTGACGGTTCTGGGTTGTTGAAATGCGTTGTCCATTGGCATCAATGGCGATCTGTTCCAATAATGGGTCATTGGCAAAAAGCGTTGAGGTGAGCATCGTTTTGTTCTCCTTCAATAGTTGAGTCTACTGCAAAAAGACTAAAAACCCGGCTTTTGCAGTGGACTCATTTACTATTGTCCATAAATTTGCTGTTGAGATAAATTCATCCGCCGATTCTCCTAGTACATCCCAGCGGAAATTAAGTAGAAAGATCAATCGACGAATTACCCGGCTGGTACGCGACTTATTTCTGTCCAGGTATTTACGCCAAACACAACTAGTTGTTACCAGTAGTCAATCTGCAGTTCATCAAGTTTGGCGATAATGGCATCAACCGTCGCCGCGCCAGCCTCGTCGCCGCTCTTGGCATTTGGCGTCTCGGTCAGCCCTTGGTCGCGTTGGAAAGCAGTCAGGGCGCTGCGGGTCCCGGCACCAAAGATCCCGTCGAGGCCGTTTGGATCATAGCCTAGGCGCTCGAGCGCAGTTTGCACCCCGATATCTAGATGAACTGGGATCGGAAAAGTTCCCGCCCGCATGTTCGCCGCCAGTGTCTGTGTTGGATCGAACACCAACGTGGTGAAGTCGCCTGGCTCTGGGGCTGCCACCCAATCCGCAATTGTAAAGAGTAACTCATTGCGGACATTGCGCGGAATAATCCCGCTATTGCCAGTCGTGTCCATATGAGATTCCAACGCCATTGTTTTCCAATCTCCGGCGGCAGCAGCCGTTTGGAAATGGGGAAAATGAAACACTGGTCCCAACGCCCACGACATGCTAAAGAGGCCGAGCTGTGCATCTGTCGGCCAGGATTGTAGATCGGCAAACTCTGGTCGCCCCTGCAGCGCATGCTCCATTTCTAGCAATTTGTTGATCACCAACTGATCGATGGCAGAATCATCAAGCCGCAGATGTGTGATGTTCTTCTTGACGTCGAGCGAAGCGCTGGCCGTTCCGCTGAATTTGACCGTTTGATATTCTTGATCAATCTCATCTCTCGTGGCAACTGGACCGGCAGGTGGTAAAAACCAGCCCAGGTTATAAGCGTACTCCTGGAGGTGTGGATTGCTGCCAAAATGCTCTGCGCTATCGGCATCTAGCAGATTGCCGATGCCTGTTGTGACAAGGCTCTTTACGTCGAGGTACATGAAATGGACGCGTGCTTCTAACGGCTCGTTAAAGGCAATAAAACTGTTCTGCACACTTGGGTACATGATTGTTTCTCCTTGAATAGTCCCATGATCTTCTTTACCCCTCTAAATTTACCAACACTGTTACTGTGCTCCCGGCATTTATCACTGTGCCGGCGGGCGGTGAAATCGAGATCACCTCGCCATGCGCAAAACCGGGCTCACGTTGTGCAAATTCAAAGCTCACGCGTAACCCTAACGCTTCGGCACTCAAGATGTTGATGCCCATCTCATCGCCTTGCAACACCTCTTCTTCTGTGCGCCAGGCCGGGATCGTGACTTGGCGCAGTGTCGGGTCGAGCGGCGGCACAGCCAAACGCGTGCCACCAATCCGGCCCAGCGGGTCGATCATTTTGAGCGTCAGATGAAACGTCTGCTCAGCGACTCTTGGCAGCCACGTATAGAGTCGATAGCCCGTTCCAACCGGCACCTGCATAATCACCCGGTGAAGCGGATCGGGGGGTGGCAATGCAGCCGGTTCACTGACGTGCAGCAACTGATCAAGCGGTGCTTCAAGCCGCAGCCGCACCGGCGCGTCGACTATATCGCGCACCTCGACCACTATGAGATGGGGGCCGAACGCGGTGGTCGCCAAGGGTGCTTGGCTGGACCAACTGACCAGCGCTTCTTCCGCAGTGGAAAGCGGTTCATTGACGAGTACAGCAAGCACTTCGGGTGCCGCCGGGGCAGCAATCATGACCGAAACGGGGGCAGATGCAATTGACCGCGCTTCCACGATCCCCCGTAAATCATCCCGGGCCGACCAAGCCACGGCTCGATACCATAAACGCTGCCAGGTGGGTGCAATCGTGCTATCGGCAAAGCTGACTTCAGCTTCACCAGGCTGGAGTATAGCAAGCGGTGGCCCCATGCTATCGACACCTTTTGCCAATGCGGCGTTGGCACAGCGGTATAACTCTATTTGGTCAACCACTACACCCGCACCCAAGCGGATCCCGATCAGCACCGTCGGCGCTGCCGCGTTTGGATCGTGATTCGCTTCCAAGCTAGGCGCGGCGGGGATGGCCAGCCATGGTGTTGCGACGGCGATAAATTGCTTGCTGCTGTTTGGCCAGGCAGACTCGACCTGGTTTGGACTGACCGCTGTCACGGCATAAAAGTGGATCACCGTGCTGCCGCGCGGTAACGCTGCCTCGTACACTGTCTCTGATAAACCGGGCGCGATCAATTCCTTTTGTACACGGCGGAAGACATTGCGCAAGGCCGGCAGATTCGCGGTCCGTAGTTGCGCTAGCCGGTCAGTAAAGGGCTGGGTCGTGTCCGGACCAGGCAAACCAATCGCGGCCAATAGAGTCGTTTCGGTTGCCTCATACAGCACATAGCCGGCGACACTCGAATCGCTACCCCATCTTAGCCGCGCCCGGCTCACCCCGGCCCCGTCGCGCAGACTGGCCCACTGTGGCGCTTCTGGTACGACCGGTGGTGGCGGCGGCACCGGGTCATAGATCCGCGTGCCGACTGGTGAACTCAACGGGCTCGTGTTAAAGGTGGGATCAAAATGCGCCGCCCCCCTGATTTGGTGGATATGACATTGACCACGCGCTTGTACCTGTAAGTTGCGCCATGGTTTGCCGGCGAAGGACAGGGCGATGGTGGTGTGCAACCGGTAAAAGCGGACCTCTGGCTCTTGGGGATTACGATCCTGGGCCGGCCCCCATGTGGTGTCAACGCGGTTGGGATTCAGCGCACTGACCGCCGTATCGGGCACCGGTTGTGCATTCCCGCTGAACTGCACCCGCATGGTGAAGAGCCGGTTACCTGGATCATCTTCGAATGCGCCGATGATCTCCACAAATTCTGGGCTGCGGTCGGCCCAATCCCAGGCAAAATCGACGGTGACCTCGCCCTCCAAGTTGAGCTTCACCGCCAGGATTGCCGGGGTCTGCGGTGGTTCGTTCTCCCCTTGAAAAGAAACTGTCGACCAATGTCCCCAACGGCCAAAAATATCTTGGGCCGCCACCCCATAGGTACACTCCACTCCATCCGGGTCGGCGAACATCGTGAGCCCGATCGAACTCTCACGCACGATGTGATCGGCAAAGAGCACGGGGCGGGCCTCATCTGGCTTGCTAGTGGTAAAAGGTAGCCACCCGCCCACATCGGCTGGCCGTCGGGTCAAGAGTATTTCAGTTCGCCATAACTCCGGCCCAAAGCGCCCCACGACATAGCTGACAGGAAAGGCTGAGTTGGCCGGCAACTGAGAAAAAATTGGGTTCAACGGCCGATCCCATTGCACGCCGATCGTTTCGAGTGCCGGCCCGTCCATCACCTGTGGCCGGTTATGGCCAACGGCGCAGGTGGCGAGATTGTTGGGCGGATTGGGCGCGGCTAGCGCGCGATCGATCGCCACGACGTCAGCCAATTCAAACTCCAGCATTTGATCACCCACCTGGATTTGGTGCCGCACGGAAACCATGTAGAGATCATCCGGCTCACTGTTCAAAGCCGTGCCAAAGCCGAGCGCCAGCGCCGCCAGTGGATCGGTTCCGGCGCTCAGCAAGAGCAGGCCAAGCGGGTGCCATTGGCTGCGGGCTGGTTGATTTGGTTCGCCAATGGCGACGCCCATTTTGAGCAACAAGTGCGGATTTAACCGCGCATTGTGCGCGACATCTTCCTCACGATCCACGTAGGCCGCGTGATCGAGGCTCTTTGGCCGGTCGCGCAACATGGCTCGGATGCCGTCCAGCAACCGGCCTTCCATCAAATCACGGAAGTAACTGTCGATCTGGGGTGGCTCCCAGTCCGGCAGTAGAATGGCACCTAGCAAATTATTGTGGCTCAGCCCGGTCCAGCCAATGCGCGGCGCACCGCGCTGTAGCCGCTGGATGGCGGCCTCCTCTGGTTTGACAAGGTTGCCGAGCGGCCCCTGATCGCTGCCATCGTAACCGGTGTCGCCCCATGCATCATTTATCGGCAGACCGACGATCTCGATCGGCTCCCAGTGTGGCAGGTTGGCCAATTCCTGGATGGATGGATTTCCACCAGGATGGCGGGCGCGCCACAGGGTGAAAGGCTGACGCGGCAAGCCAAGCGCAGGGTGCAGCAGCCAACGAAAGTGAAGTGCGCCGGGCTCCATGCCTGTCTCCAGAAATGGCCCTTCGTACTGCAAGCGTCCTGCCTCATCGCTCCAATCGATCAGCACTGCCTGGAGCTTAAATAGTCTGTTGATAACCCAACGCTCACTCATGATTGATCCTCCCAAGGTGCCATTGCCAGGCTTGCTGTCACCAGTGTGGCATTTTCAGCGGTTGTATCACCCTCAAATAATTGATGGTGGCTACGGCGCAGCGCCAACGCAAGTGTACTGCCACGTGTATTCGGTTTGAGAACGACCAGTGTCCGCCCGCCGTCGGTGGCATGCACAAAGCGTGCGACCAACGATTCGCCGGCTGGCGTCTCGACCACTGCCAACCATGCCTGTGGTTGCAGTTGGTAGCGCTGCACGCCATGCGCATCGGTCACTTCGGCTGGAATATCGCGCCAGCGCCAAAGTGGTTCGGGGGTTTCGAGCAGCACCGCCAAAGGCTTTGGCGCGGCACCACCGACACCGTCCAGCCAGAGCACGGTCACACGTGGCTGGGCACGACGGACTAAATCACCCCAGCGCGCGCCACGCAGCGCCGCCTCAAACTCCAGGTTGCGCACCGATAGGATCAAGGAGCCGGGGCTTTGCGCCGTCAGATCACGCAGGAGTGTTGGGTTGGCTACCCGTCGGTGTTGCAGCGGTGCTTGGGCCACGTCGTCGGCCAGCGCGCGCATGGAGGCATAACGCGATGTGCTAAAGTGTCGCCGGAACATGGGGTAGGCAGATGGGCTGGCAGCGGGCTGCGTCTCCAAGTCGAGAATATAATCGGTGAGCGGTTCCAGCTTCATCTGCAGTGTGATCC
This sequence comes from Caldilineaceae bacterium, assembly GCA_034432375.1. Taxonomy (GTDB): domain Bacteria; phylum Chloroflexota; class Anaerolineae; order Caldilineales; family Caldilineaceae; genus JAHBVH01. Next base: position 64,471 of record DAOUCA010000211.1, on the reverse strand, counting down.
GCTCTTGACGCAACGTCCCTTGTTCCAAATCAATGCAATCATGGTCGACCAACGCGCTACGCAAAGCGCTTTCAAAGGGCGTGATTGCGACCGCCGCGATACTTTCTGGCGCAATCAGACTCATTGCCACGTTAACCTTGGCGGCGTCAAAGCCTGGGGCCACCGGTGGGTGCTTACCAGAGGCCGCTTTGACAACGGCGAAGAGATCGCGATTGCCGTATGCCTGGAAGAGTTTGCGGGTTGCGTTGGTAGCAAAAACCACCAGCAGCGGTTCGCCGTAGAAAAAGTAATTCTGCGCCGCCGCGGGGGCCGTTGCCAGTACCCACGGGTCGAGGCGATCGGGGGGCTGGTCATCGGTTTGGAAGCGGAACTGTTGCTGTTGGTCGGCTAGCGTCGCAACTTTGTCCTCCCTGGGGTTGCCTTTCTCATCGGCATCAGTCACTGCTACATCATACGTCAGCGCGACTGTGTAGAGCGCGTTGGGGTGCAGCAGCGCACGTTTCGCCTCGTCGGCATGCAAGGCCCCATTCACGACTTCGATGCTCTGTTTGCGATTCTCATCATCAAAGCTGAAGCGTAGAAATTCTGCTTCCGTCTGGCCTTCAATTACCAGCAGCCCCCAATGGGGCGTCTCCGCTTGCAAATCATCGACCAGGCCGATCTCAACCTGTGTGGTGCCCGGCGGCAGTTCGGTCGCAAAGAAGATCAACGGTGCCTCGCGGAAGAGTCCATTGAAGAGTTGCCACCAACTGTTATGAACCCCCGCTACCAATGCGTTCCAGAGACCCGTCGGATCGGTCCATTCATCGGGTAGCTCCGCCAAGTTGTGAATTTGGCGGCTGCTGTTCGGATCGATCGGTTGAACAAATCCCGTCTCGTTGCCCGCGGCATCGAGCGCCCGCAGCAGCAACAACCCCTGTTCCCAAAGTTCGGCGTCAACAAAGAGCAGAACGCGCACTGCGCGCAGCCCGCCGTTATTGATGCGCAGCGCATCAGCCAACGCTGTCAACCCTTGTGGCCGTAACGCGTTAAACAAATCTGCAAACCTTTGGTCATCGGCAATGACCGGGATCAGCTCACGCCCTGTGTGTGGCGCGACCAGTAGCCGGTCGGGAAGAACGGGTGTGGCACTCACATAGGCTGGATCGACCTGCGCCAACCCATCGGCCAGCGCGTCACCAGCGCGCCAGGGTTCGATCACCTTCAGCCGGAGATCCGGGGGCACAGAGCGAGTGCTGCCGGGGTCGTCGGGCCAGGCTGTGCCCTGGAGCCGCCAGCCAACAAGGGATGGGCCAGCCGGCGATTGGCGGAAGGTCCAGAGTACACTGGCCGGCCGAGCCACTTGGGCGCAGATATCTCCCCAGCGCTGCGTTACCCGCTTGTCCAGGTGGACGGTGCGTTCGGCTGCAACCGGCGTTGGGTCTGGCATCCAACTCAACAACGCAAGCTGCACATCGTTATCATCACCGCCCCCCGGCCTGCCATAGCGATCCCACCAGACGGTCGGTGTAGCCCCTTCGTCAACGGGCGAAGCGAAGGGGGTGCCGTCGGCCTGTGTCCCGGCCAACGTGAGGGATTTGAGCATATAGCGGTAGAAGCGCTGGCCACGGCGCTGCCAGCCAGTTGCTGGTAGCTTTGAAGCAACGGGTTGGTTCAAAAACGTGCAGGTCGGGGCGACGGAAGGCCGCATCTCCATTTGCAGAACGGGGATGGCGTCAATCGGCACAACCGGCAATTCTGTATCAGGCGTTGCGCCAACAAATTGGCCATTCGGATCACGTTGAAACGCGTCTCCCAAACTGCCATCCACTGGTCGATCACCAGCTGAGCCGGGCAGCAATGCCGGGGAGCGACTGTGCAGCGACAGCGCCCGTACCAGCGGTTCGGCAGGGGGCAGTTCGGTGGGTTTGTCACCCAATTCCAACTTCACACAACCTTCGACTTCAAAGAAGAAGAAGTCAACCGATCCGCAGACTTCGGCGGCAATGAAAAAGGTGGATGGGGTGGTAATGATTTCGGCCGCGGCCGAGACTTCGATGCTGACGATGAACAGATGCAGTTCACCGCTGAGCTTCATCTTACCGATGAGCAAGAAGGGCTTGAAGCTGATGCCAACATCGGCTTCGGCACTGATCCTGAGATAGAGCCCGATCGGTTCCGGTCCCCAGGTGAACGCGGCACGAACACCGGCAGCTACTGCAAAGCCTTGCAATGCATGGAGGGGGAAATCGGGAATCCCGTTGCCATGGATCAGTAGATAGCCATCGGCGCGCAGTTGGAAGAGGAACTTGACCGATACTGGGATGCGTGGCGGAATGCCACCGATGTCAAGATGCCAATTATCCGTCTGCTTAAAGTTGAAGTACGCCTCGGCCGGTACACGAAATTCGAGCAGCGGCCGGATGCTGTAATCGACTACAATGCCAAGGGTGAACGATTGCTCGCTGATTTCGATGACCGCCAGAAATTTACCAGTGTCGGGGCCATGGGTGCCGGGGCGCAGACTGAGGATGTCAGCATTCATAACCAGAAGCAGGCGCGGGCCGGGGAGTTCAATGACTACCATCCCCTTAGCGTGGATGAGGAAGCCACCCTCCACGGTACCAATGACCGCGCCCAGACCAAGCGCCCAATTATGGGCCACAGCTTTCCAGGCCGGTAAATGGGTCGCTTCTCCTTGGGCGCGGTCCACGAACCATTGTAGCGCCGTCTCGGCGGGTGGTTGGTCGCGTTGAAAGTGCATGCCAAAGAGGCCCAAAAAACCAAAGAGACCCAACCCTGAAGTTCCCAATGGGATCGGCACCGGCAGTTCGACGCCCAATGTCACCAGCACCGCAGTGAGCGTTTCATTGGCGGCCGCGTCATGGGCCTTTTGGATTGCCAGACCGGCTGCCACACGCACACCAATCGGCGGAGCGACAGCCGCGTCCAGGCTGCCGGCGAAGCCGCCATCGGGCAACAATTTGAGATAGCCACTACCTGAAAGGGCACCGGGAACATCGACATGCGCGCCCAGCGCGGTTAGCGTTGGGGGGGCGGGTGCATCAAGCGGGATGCGCACGCTGGCCCTATCGACAGTGACCACGCCCAGATCGGCCTTGAGGACCAGGTCGATCTCGAAGGTGAGCGGGTTTTCACGCGCCATGCGTGCCCCCTCCGGCTGGACGATGTCGCCCAACGGCGGCGGTACTTCAAACATACCGGGGTCGCTCAGATCCAGGCTAAACCCCTGGGTCGGGTCGAAGACCGGCTTGAGTTGCGGCGCACCACCATCGGGGCCAAAGTCGAGGCGCAGCCCAATCGCTTTGTGCCGCACCTTGAGCGGCCGACGGGTTGCAAGCAGCTTTGTGGCACCGACTTTGACTGCAAAGTGCAATTCGGTTTCCAGGTCGAAGAATAAAAACGCTTCGGGGGGACCACCTGCCGTTTGGCGGACGCGCAGTTCGCCGCCGTGTAGTGTTACCGATTGCGTGCTAACCGATTGGCTAGCGGCTAACGCACCCGCGGCCCCGGCCCCAAGTGCCAGATCCACATAGCCGCTACTCCCCGCGTCGGGCAAGTTGGGCAACAACAGCGGAGTGAAGACCGCATACGCGCCCAACGTGTCGCGCGGAATGTCATGGACCTCTGGGTTGGGGACAGACCGCTGCGTACGCCACAAGTAATCACGCGTACCACTGACGCTTAAGGTCAAAGCCGCCTGCCAACCGTCGTCGAGGGCCAAGCCGAGCACGTAATCGATCTGGCCGGGTGGATCGCCCAATGGGCCAAGACGTTCGTCGATTTCACCCGGCAAATCGATCTCTCCCGTTAGCTCGAGGAACGTGATCGAGCTGCGATTGAGGCGCAGGTGCGCGCCCAGATTATGCAAGAAGCGCGGACGGGCAGCGGCCTGTGCGCCATTCGCCAATGCGATCACGAAATCACCTGACAGCCCGCCAACCCCAAGGCCGAGGCGCAGATCATGACCTCCACCATGCATAGCCAGGGCCGGAATGCCCGGCGGAGCGACGTAGAGTTCGATGGTTGGCGCGCTGATCGTCGGTTCGCCTGGACTATCGAGTTGGAGCAACGCCCGTTCAAAGCCGAAACCAACCACCGTACCCGGACCGATCAGGGCAAAGGGTGGTGTCATTACCACTTCTTGCGCACCAGCAGCATCGTGAGCAAAGGTGAGCTTTGCGCCGGCCGGTGGGTCAACCGTGGCGGTAACCACGAGCAATAGATCGGGAAAGTGCAATGTAACTTTGCCGTCTGTGGTCTGCAGCGTATCATTCACTTTCTGTGCAGGTTGCAGGAAAGGGAGTGGTACCGTGAAGGAGAGCAGCGTCAATTCGACTTGCGGCGCAGGACGCGCTCCACCTGGTGGGACGAGAGTAAAGTCCAATGGTCCTGCCGGTAGGCTAAAGACCAGCGCATCGCTCCCTTGGGCGGCACGCACACTGACACCGCTTGCGGTGGGGGTGAAGGTGAGAGGCGCAACTTTCGCCTGTCCGCTGAGGGCTTGGTTATTGAAGGGTGGCAACGGCTGCAAGCTATTGAGGATCTGACCACCATCGGTATCTGGATCAACAGCAACGCCAAAGCGCTCCGATATCACATTTAATAAAGTCAAGTCGGCCATGCAAATTCTCCTTGTGGCCAAATGGCCCGGTGTGCCGGTCTGTGCGCTCCAACAACGTTTACATTCTCTGGACTTTCGGCAGTTAACGCATTCACTCAGCCAGCTTTTGCCTTTCTAAAGTGGCATATGAGTTATGCACAATTCTTGTTTAACATGCCGCTGTCGTTAGGGAGGTATTGGCGTCACCGTTGACAACAACCCAGATTCTACACAAATCAGCGCTATATTTTCGTCCAATATTGAACACTTTTCAAAATCTCTCAAGCGAGTCACCCACCATCTCACTCCACCTGCCCCAAATACGCACTCAACTTCCCTTCCTTCACAATCAAAAATCGCTCGGCGCTGAACTCGATCAACCCCAACTCCCGAAAGCGGTGCATAAAGGTGCTGATGCGCGGTCGCGTCACACCGGCCATGGCGACCAGATATTCGTCGGTGATGGTAGGTATTTGACAGAAACAAAACCCTCTGGGTTCAATGTTGTTAACCTCACCAACTCTCTGCAACACAGGTTATGTTCTGTGCTACTCATGAACAGGAATACCAATATAGTCGTCTTCTAAATTCCCTCCCAGCCTTGGCAAAACAAAGTTGTATCCAATCGCTTCGTGACCACCTCCAGCCACACAACTACCTTTGTCGGGGAAACCGTCAAAAAACAACGTATGACACTTGCCACAATGCCGCCAGTTCGTTTGCGACTTAACATTCCCTGGAATGTGATCATGCGGAAGGACAAAGTTGTACCCAGCCGCTTCATGGCCACCTCCGACGGCACACCGCCCTTTGTCTGGATGGCCGTCATAAAACATGCCGTGACACTTTCCACAGTACCGCCAAGCATCTTGTGCAGTTGGTGTACCTGGAACATCGTGTGGAAGGACGAAGTTGAAACCAATGGCTTGGTGACCACCTCCAGCTATACAAATACCTTTGTTATGATAACCATCAAAAAACAACACATGACATTTCCCGCAATATCGCCAATCCTTTTGTTCTGACATTGTCGTCTCCTATATCCAATGAACATTTTATACTCCAAACGAGCCAGCATTACACTGCAGCCATGCTCCTAGGGAATCCACAGTTCGACCACTACCGGGCAGTGGTCAGAGATCTTGTTCCAAAATTCCTTGCCAGGCTGGTTGAACCTACGGTTGAAGTCCCCCAGGATGATAAATGGCAACGCGCCTTCGGCTGCATCATCAATCCAGCTTTCGAGAACAGGGATTTTACTCATCAACGTTGAACAAGCTGAACTCGTGGAGCTATTATCAAAACAACCACTCTTCAAGTGAACTGACATCAACATAATCGTCTGGCCGTTATAGGTCAGATCGACGCGTGTAGCATAGCGTAGACTGCCATTGCCACGAATACCAGCGCTTGGAACTCTGGCTGGGGTTGTACCGTAAGACCACGACGAATGGCAAAGCCGGTGTTCTGTTTCCCATTCATGGCTGTACTTTGGGGCCGGGTGGAAATATAGACACTGTAAACATCTGTATCTACCACCCTACTGAGCGCCTCTGCACCATCGACCTCCTGCACGGCGAGGATATCTGGATCAAAGAGTCGGACATAGCACCGGATCCGCTCGTAGTCGGTGGTAAAGCGTTTCACGGAAGGATCGTCGCCTGTGTAAGTCGATTCGCCGTCCTGGGCATGGAGATTCTCCAAATTCCAGGTCGCAATTCGCAGCCGACCGTTGACACGAGGCGTGGGTGAGCCTTTGGGAGGGCACCAATCTAGTGTTCCACCTGTAGCTTCTCCATCGCTATTCCGCCCTACGATATACCTAGTATACTGCGGCCTAAATAGACCAAGAGTTAACTTGGAGATTCTTCCGGGCAAAAAGCCGCCCTTCAGAATGACAGGACTCTAGGCTTATTTACGCCGTTGCATACTAGCTGATATCCAGCCAGTACTTTGTTGCCCGGTGAGTGAAGAGCCGCTTACCTCAATCCAGCCTGACGCGCTATCTACGTTCAGTACCATGGCAGTAGAGCCGCTGATGAAGCGCAGATGCACACTCTGATCACCAGGCGCGGGATGGGCAGGGATGTGGATATCTCGTTCGACAAGACGGACGACATCACCAGGTTGATATGTTTGCGCCCTGACAGGGCTGGACGTCAAAGTAATGAACAAGAGAAGCATCACGATGCCAATAACTCTAACCATTTCGGTCTCCTTTCGCTTTGTCGATATGGGCGAAATTTGCCCATAAAGCCACGTGAACCCTCTCAGTGGTCCAGCCTGAACTGATGAATAGAACCTCTGGATTATTACGCGCTCTTGTGACGGTTTCCAGCTTGACGGACCATGCTACACGAACATTGTTATGCTGTGTGATCTAGCACAGTCAACACCATTTCAAATAGCTCATTCGGGTTGTTCGTACATCCGACGGCACCACGACGGCGTGCTTCTGCAATGTGTTCTGGATCTTTCGAATTGGCATAGATGATAAACGGGACTTGATTGCCACTAGACCGCAATTGATCGAGAAGCGTGTAACCTGCATGACGATCAGGCGGTCGCCCCATATCCGAGATAATAGCGTCAAATCTTTGTCGCGCAATTTTCTGCAGCGCTTCATCGGTCGATGTTGCCAACACGAAATTGACACCCAAACCCTCAAGCGCTTGACGTGTATAGATATTGCTGTCAGGACGATCATCTACCCAAAGTACGGTTGACTGACTTGCACGGCGGATGGCGCGTGGCGTAACGACTTCGGCAACCAAATCTGTAGCTGCCCGAACTTCCTTCGCTGCACTTTCATGCGTACTATCTCCATCTAAATGAGATGCCGCTGCCGCTGCCAGTGCCGCGGTAATTTCAGTTTGTTTCCGCTTTAAAGAAGCCTCAAATCCAGCTCCCTTAAGCGATAACTCACCCAAACTTGCGAAGAACTCACCCAAATCCTGACCAAAGCGCGTCAAAATGAACAGAAGCACTGCTGGCCAGACAAGTACATTGAGTAGTTTTGTTATGGCATCAAGCAACTTAACAAAATCGTTGATCGTCACGTTTCACCCAACCAAATTTTCCTCGCTCAAAATCAAACACTCAATCATCCGCCAGCGTGCAGTAATCATGCTGAACGTTATACATTCAGCATTCACGACGGCGTCTGCAGCGCAAGTGTTAGCACTTTTGTGACACCCGAAACTTGTGCAAAGTCCAGGAGAGCAGTGCCAAAGTAAGCCGCAGACTCAGCATAAAGGGAGAGAATTATGCGGTCTGTACCTATGTCACTGAATTGCACCCGTCCGATTAATGATTGTTTTGCCATTCCAAGTGAAATCATTAGCGAATCTTCACTTAATTCTTTTCCCTCAATCAAAATCAAACCCTCGATCGGATTATTCATCTCGTTTTCTCCTGTTGAGTAATTTTATCAACTGTGAGTAGAGGACACACCGCGGCCATCATGGGCTTGCGAAAAGCGATAGTTTCTGATTCTACGCCACTCTGCTCTAGATTTCTGTTCAATTTTGAACACAATCTAAAAACTCGTGGCCCAACCAACGAACGCCAACCACCGCATCACCCACCCTGCCCCAAATACGCGCTCAACTTCACCTCTTTCACAATCAAAAAGCGCTCCGCGCTGAACTCGAACAGCCCTAGATCCAAGAAGCGGCGCATAAAGGTGCTGATCTGCGGCCGCGGCGTGCCAATCATAGCGGCCAACTCTTCGTGGGTGATGCGCTGTTCAATGCGGAGGCTGCGCGGGTCTTGTTTGCCCAGTTTGCGCGCCAATCGCAAGAGGGTCTTGCCCAGCCGTTGTTCGCTGTCCACGCTCAACAGGTTGGCAATGGTCGCCTGGTGGTCGGCGATGCGCGCCGCCAGGTATTGGATAAAGCCGGGCAGCAGCCCTTCCCGACTCAACAGGGCGGGAAAATCGGTGCAGGGCAGAGCGCGCACGACGGGGGCGGTCATGGCGGTAGCCGTCTCCTGCCGTTCACCCAAGCCGGCCAGACAGCCCTCCCCGCAGATGTCGCCGGCGGTGAGAATGGCCAGCAGACATTCGTGGCCGTCGGGCGTCAACATGACGAGCTTGATCAGCCCGCTGTCGATGAAGTAGACGACGCGATTCTGGTCGCCAAGGCGGTAGAGGTTGGCACCTTTGGCCACGTTGATGGCGGGGCATTGTCGGGTTGCTCGGCGTAGCGCCGTTTGTAACTGTTGGTTGAATCGATCAACCTGGGGGATCGGTTGCTGCATAACGGGTTGCTCCTGACCATGAATGTACAGTGACGGGATCGATGCGATGGTGAAGCCCGCGCAAACTGCCAACTTGCGCGGTGATAACGGGCAACGCTAGCGCTAGCATAGTCTCAACAGGGTCTCAACGCAAGCGATTATTCCACAAAAATTCCACAAAATTGTACTGTGCTTCGGTTGCCGAGTGGGTGGTTGGGCGTGTATAATTTTGCTTTCACGATTTGGTGCAAAACTGTTGTTGTCCACTTACTACCCATTGCTGAGGAGCCTATGGCATCCCGCGGGTCAACGTTCGCTTCAACTAGCCCTTTCGGTCTGCTCTTGCGGCAGCTCCGTAAGCGCGCGGGCATGACCCAACGTGACCTTGCCGCCGCGCTCGGTTATAGCGACTCGCTCATCTCTGGCTTGGAAAAGGGGCAACGGTTGCCGGATCTGGAGGCCGTAATCCAACGCTTTATCCCAGCGTTGGGACTGCAGGATGACCCGCGGTCAGCAACCAAACTCATCGAGAGCGCCGCTTTTGCCCGTGGCCAAACGTTGCCGGCGACAACCGCAGCCGCGCACCTACACCAAGCACCAGAGACCACTCCCGATGGCGCAACGGCCCATCGCTTGCCCGCACTCCCCATCACCCTGGTCGGCCGCGATGAACTGGTCTATCAACTCGGCAAGCGGCTGCGCGGCCACCAGGGACGCTTGCTGACGCTGGTGGGACCGCCGGGGGTCGGCAAAACGACGTTGGCACTGGCCGTCGGCGAGCATGTGCAGCGCCACTACCGCGACGGGGCGTGCTTTGTGCCGCTGGCTGCGGTCAACGATGCTGCGATGATGGCTGCCGCCATTGTCGCCACCGTTGCGCCGGACGACGCCAGCAACAAGCCGTCACAAAATCGCTTGGTTGAGCTCTTGCGTCGTCAAACGCTGCTCTTGGTGTTAGATAATCTGGAACAGATCGCCGATGCCGCCTCACTTATCGCCGCGTTGTTGGCTGAATGCGCTGGCGTCACGATCCTGGCGACCAGCCGTGAACGTTTGCATCTGCGCGCTGAGCAGCGCTCTCTGGTCCCGCCACTTGACCTTGACGCTGCCGTCGAGCTCTTTGTCCAGCGCGCCCAGGCTGTCTATGGCGACTTCCGCCTCACCCAACAGAACCAGCCGACGCTGGCCGCCATCTGTACCCGACTCGATTGTCTGCCCCTGGCGCTGGAACTGTGCGCTGGCCAGATCCAGATCTTTCCCTCGGCCGAGCTTCTGGCCCAATTACAGGCTCGTCCACTAGACCTATTGGTGGACGGTGCGCAGGATTTGCCGGCGCACCAGCATACCCTGCGCACCACCATCCAACGCAGCTATGAACTCCTGCAGCCAGAGGAACAGCTCCTGTTGCGGCGGCTGGGTGTCTTTGTGGGTGGTTTTGATCTGGCGGTGGTTGAAATGCTCGGAGTTTGGAGATTGGAGCGTAGAGATTGGAGATTGGAGAGCAACGGCGGCGAATCTCCAATCTCTACGCTCCAATCTCTACTTGTCAAAAGTCTCGTGCGCACCGAAACGCTGGCCACCGGTGAGCAGCGGTTTTCGCTATTGGAGACGATCCGAGAGTTTGCATTGGAGCAGTTGCGGCTGCACGAGGAAGACGAAGCGGCACGTCAGTGGCACTATGCCCACTATCTAGCGCGTTTTCGCACGGCCGACCAGCACTTGCGTGGCCCAGAGGCTGCGGTCTGGTTTGCCCGCCTGCACCCCGAATTTGACAACCTGCGCGCGGCCATGCGCTGGACACTTGACCAAGAATGCTATGAGGATACAACCTGGCTGATCCTGGCAGCCAATTGGTATGGCCATATTCAGGGGCACTGGTATGAGCAGCTGGGTTGGATCCAAGAAGTCCTCCCGCACCGCCATCGGTTTGCCCCGCTCCTGCGCTTAGGCCTCTTGATCCGATTCTACAGTGTTGCCGGTCCACTTGCCCATGATCAAAACATGCATCGCTATTGGAACGAGCTGATCGAGTTGGCAGAGAGTTGCCCCGTCAAGTTGCTGCAGACCGCCGCTTGGGTGTGGGTTGCGCGGGCGGCGACCGATTTTGCGCAGGCCACGGTCGCCTGGCAGAAGGCCATCACCTTTGCCCGTGCGGCGCAAGGTCCACCGGAGATCGGCAATGAATTTGGCGTTATTTCGGACCAGGGCTTTATGTTGAGCGCTACCGTTGGGACGTACGCCGCACGTTTGATCGAACAGGGCGATTTTGCCCAGGCGGAAGCCCTGGCGCGTGAAGCGCTTGCTGCCAGCGAGGCAAGGGGCTACGTGAGCGGCACGGGCGCGACGTTGGGCACGATGGGTCGCCTGGCGTTGCTGCAAGGGGATCTGCCACAGGCGCATACGCTCCTGCAAAGGGCTGTGACGACGATCAAAAGCAGCATCCACCTGTCGGTGCTGGCCAAGATCCAACCATTGCTGGCCCTTGTAATTCTATATCAAAATGACACAAGCGATGCGCGCCATTTGTTAATGGAATCGCTGGCCCTATGGCGTACCATCGGAGAGAAGCAATACCTGGCGCAGGTCTCGATCTACCTGGCAGAGACCGCTTTGTGGGAGGGGCAGCTTGCCGAAGCCGAAGCGTGGTTGGCGCAAGCTTTGGGCTACCAGGTTGATCCGCGTCGGCTGGGCATGGCTCTGATCAATGGACTGCTCATCGCCGCGCGGCTGGCGGTGGCGCGACAATCCATCCAAAAAGCGGCCACGCTCTTTGGCGCGGCCGAGCAGGTGCGCGCTGACGCTCGTCGCACGTTGGTGGCACCCGTCCGCATCCAAGTCGATGCCGATCTGGCAACGGTGCAAACCGCGCTTGCCCCGGCGGCCTTTGCGGCAGCCTTCGCCGCGGGCCGGCAACTATCACCTGCCCAAGCAGTTACAACCCTGCTTGCCGCCCCTGCTCCAGCCACGCCCGACAATCTGGTGTCAGCACCGTAGCGGCCTTCTCTTCATAGAGTTGCAGTTCGTCAGCCGAGAGTACGTCGCGCCAGCGCCCATTAGTGCCTTTGAAGAAGAAGGCGTTGCCGCCATGTTTTAGCGAAGCCAGCACCGGGGATTTTAACCGCGTTTCCCGCTCGCGCATCACATCAAGGCTGACTGCGTGCAGAATCGCCGGCAGCAGCGCATCGACCAGCGGAATGGCCAGAAAATCGGCGATACGGCGAATCTCGCCTGCCAGGTCAGCCTTGAGATCGTTGTAGTGGACAAAGAGGATGTTGGGGAGATGGCGATAGGGCCACCAACTTTGGGTATGATGCAGATTGCCCCAGAAAGGATACCCCTCACTTTCCCACGGAAAGTACCCTTGCGTGATCCAGCTTTGCCAAAAGGCGTGGAGATTCGCAGGCGGTGGCGGCAGCGGAGCGAACCCCTGCTGGGCGTCGTTGGGATTGGCGAAAATTGCGTCAACCATTTCGGAATAATGGTTCCACATCGACATCCCCACATCACGAGCATCGCGTCCCACCACAATGTACTGCATTTGTGGAAAGAAGGGCAGACCATCCAGCGGCAGATGGCACATTAGAAAGCGCCGGTGTTGTTGGGCCTCCAGCTTTGTCAACAGATCATCCAGCGGCGAGCCCCGCTGTTCCAACCAGAACGAAATCTGCTTTATCGAAACGTCTTCGCATTCAGGAACATCCTGCCCCTGGAAGATGAGCTGGCGCACAATCTCCTGCATCCAGTTGGTGCCCGATTTGTAGGAAGTCGCGATGACGATATCGTCCGGTCGCGGCTGATAATGTTGCCAGCGCGTGCTGTCCAGGGTATGGTTCTGGTAAGTGTGGATGAGGTGGGGTAGTTCTGTGATCATTAAGCTGCCTCCGGTTGTTGATAGTTTTCGCTTGCCGATGTGCGCAACTCTACCAACTGTACAGAACAAGCACAACCGATTTTTTTTACAAAAATTCCACAAAATGACACAATTGTTCGTTTATGCAGAATCGGGTAAGATTCCAGGCAGCATGACAGCCAGTTACACCACTCAATTGATCATGGAGATTTCTCCAATGTCCGTGACACAGACGTTGCCGTTTGGCACCCTTCTCCGCCAGTTACGCAAATGCGTGGGCATGACCCAACGCGATCTCGCCGCCGCGCTCGGTTACAGCGACTCGCTCATCTCCAGCCTGGAACAGGGGCAACGGTTGCCGGATTTGGCAATGGTACGCGCCCACTTTATCGCGGCGTTGGGGTTGCAGGATCAGCCCGCGTTGGCCGCACGTTTGATCGAAAGTGCAACCGTTGCTCGTGGCGAACAACTCCCCGCGCCGTTACCCATGACAATCCCCCTCGCCCCGAACGGATCTGCTACACAACCGGCCAATCCCCAGCGCTTGCCGGTGTTACCTATCGAACTGGTTGGCCGAACCGCACTCGTCGATCAACTTAGCAACCGCCTGTTGGGCCACGGCGGACGCTTGTTGACACTGGTGGGGCCACCAGGCGTGGGCAAGACGACGCTGGCATTGGCGGTGGCGACTCAACTGCAACATCACTATCGCAACGGAGCGCGCTTTGTGCCGCTGGCAACGATCAGCGATGCCACGCTGCTGGCCGCCGCCATTGTCGCCACCGTTGCACCCGGCGACGCCAGCAACAAGCCACCCCAAGGTCGCGTTATCGAACTCTTGCGCCACCGGGATCTCCTGCTGGTTTTAGATAACCTGGAACAGATCGCAGGCGCGGCCCCGCTGATCGCCACCTTGCTCGCAGAATGTCCTGATATGACCATCCTGGCAACCAGCCGCGAACGGCTGCACCTGCGCGCGGAACAGCGTTACAAAGTGCCGCCGCTCGATCTGGCCGCCGCGGTTGAGCTCTTTGTCCAGCGTGCCCAGGCCGTTGCTGACGATTTCCGCCTCACCGCTGAAAACCGCGCCACCATCGCCGCCATCTGCCAACGGCTCGATCGTCTACCGCTGGCGTTGGAACTGTGCGCGGCGCTGGTTGAGCTCTTTGCCCCGGCCCAATTGTTGGCCCAACTCCAAGATAGCCGCCTAGATCTGCTGACCAATGGCGCGCATGATCTGCCGCCACAACATCGTACTTTGCGTCTTGCGATTGAACGGAGTTACGCGTTGCTGAGTACCCATGAGCAGATGCTTTTCCGGCGGTTGGGTGTCTTTGTCGGCGGCTTTGATCTGGCTGCGGTTGAGGCGATTGGAGAGTGGAGACTAGAGACTGGCGATTCGACGGCGCTCGTCTCCACTCCCCAGTCTCCAGTCGCCAGTCTTCACTCTCTGATCGGCAAGAGCTTGGTGCGCGCCGAAACGCCGACCGCTGGCGATCAACGTTTTTCCCTGCTGGAGACGATCCGCGAATTTGCGCTGGAGCAGGTGCGGGCGCATGGGGAAGAGGAACTCCTGCGCCAACTTCACTATGCCATCTATCTGCGACACTTCCGTACTGCTGATAGTCATTTACGTGGACCAGAGGTGCTCCTCTGGTTTACGCGCTTGCAACCGGAACATGATAACCTCCGTTCAGCGATTGCATGGACATTGGGCAAGTCGCGTTATGAAGATACAGCATGGCTGATCATGGCAAGCATCTTTTACTGTCGCCTCCGTGGTCACTGGTATGAAGAACTTGGTTGGCTTCAAGCCGTGCTGGCGCATCGTCACCAATTCAACCCTGAGTTGCGTCTAGCACTCTTGATCGCCTTTTACACTGTTGGGCGTACGCGGGAAGAGTCTGGAACAGTCAACCACTATCAAGATGAACTCATCGCCTTAGCCAATTGTTGCCCCGATAAACTTTCACAAGCAAATGCTTGGGCTTTTGTGGCACATACGACAGCTGATTTTACCCAAGCGGCGGCGGCATGGGAAAAGGCAATGGCTCTAGGGCATAAAGCGGGTGAGTTGCCAATGCTGGGTGACGAATATTGTATTTGCGCCGATCGCCTCTTTGCGCTAGGTTCGGCGGCTAACAACTACGCCACACGTTTAATTGCACATGGCGAGTTTGCCCGCGCCGCGTTTCTGCTCCAAGAAGGTCTTGCGCTGGTCACAGCGAGAGGATATCCCAGTGGCATAGCCAGAACGCTATTAACCTCAGCGCTTCTGCACTTAGCGCAGGGCGATCTCGCACAAGCCTATGCAATCCTCCAACAAGCGGTGGCGATTGCGACTGATGGGATCCAGCCGTCCATTTTGGCCAAGACAAAAGCGCTACTCGCGCTTGTTACTTTATATCATCACGACGCGACAGGTGCACGCAGATTGCTGATGGAGTGCTTGACGGAGTGGTCCAATATGCGCAATCAGTTCCACACGGCGCAAGTCTGTATCTATCTGGCCGAGACGGCCCTGTGGGAAGAGGATTGCGCAGAGGCAGAGCGTTGGCTGGCCCAATGTCTAAGCTATCGTTGTGATCCGCGTTTGATGGGCAGCGCCGTCGTAAATTGTCTTTTCGTCGCCGCCCGATTGGCTGTGGCGCGGCAACACTATCAACGGGCTGCTACACTCTTCGGCTTGGCTGAAGCGGCGCGTAACAACGCACATTACACATTGGTTGAGCCGGTGCGCACCCAAATTGATGATGCCCTGACAAAGGTGCGCGCAGCGTTAGAACCTGCGCTCTTTGCCGAGACATTTGCCAGCGGACAGCAGCTATCGATTAGCGAAGCGTTCGCAACCATCCTGCCTGAAATGTTCGCTACAAGTACGCAGCCAGAATGGTGATCTGCCCAGTCGCCCACCGCATAGCCAAACATCGTGTGCGCCCACTCCATCCGCCGGCACCGACACCGAGGACAAAGCGTCCACCGCTTTCGGGTCCATCTACGTGCGTTGGGGCAGCGCAATGGTCATCGCATAGAGGTGCGGCCAGTCCACGCCGGTGACGCCGGCGCGGGCAATGGCGGTCATTGGCTTCTCCTTACGGTTGTTACGTTAGGCGCCGTCGTCTGGCCAGTTGTAGCGCACGCTCATGTTGGGTCAGGAAAAAACGCAACGCTTCCACCCACGAGTCAAAAATCTGTGCGATGGGTTGCTGCAACAATTGCTCGAAACTAGCATGCCGCTCGGGGTGTTCGAGCACCATGCCGGTCAGCCAGGCGAGCCGACTTGCTTCTCCCGTACTGAGGCAGGTGAGATAGGTGAGCCGCACAGCGTCTTCGTTGCCCGACCACCCTGCTTCTGCCAGCCCCGCCAGATAGGCAGTAAAGATCGGCTCGATGAGCGCGGCGGCCTGATCGATAGATAACTCCATCCACTTGATGGGTGACCCCAGGAGCAACCCAATGTCTGCCCCCAGATATTCGATCCCGGCCTGATCCCAATCGATGGCAATCGTGTAGCTCCCCGCGCCGGTATCCGGCATCGGGAAGAGATTCTTGGGATGGTAGTCGCGATGACACAGACACTTGCACCCTTCCTCCACTTTAGCAAAAAGTTCGTCGCCACTTTGCCAAAGCGCCAGAAGCCCCTGGACGATATCTGCGGGAAGCGTGCGACCAGCAACGGGGATTTGTGCCAAAGCCGGCAACTGTGCGAAGGCGCGGGCGTGATTCGGCGCACGATACTTCTCGCGGAGACCGTTTGGGTTGAGCCACGGCCAATCCGGCAACACCGGTTCAGCCCAGCGCCCGTTAAATTGTCCGACGTGCTGCGCTGCTTGAATAAAGTGTTCCGGCAACCAGGGCGGCTGCGGTGCTGCTGACAGATCTTCCAGCCAAATGAAGTGCAGGTTATCCCATTCCTCAATCGCGTAACAACGCGCCGCGCGGACTCGATCCCCCTGAATGGCACTTGCGCCGGCGCGATAGAACGCCAACTCGCGTAGGGCGCCCGTTTGATCGTGCTCTCGGCCCTCAAGCCGCGGTGGGCCCAATACCTTGACAACCGTTGACCAAGGCAGCACGCCGACAGCCGTCGTCGCTGCACCCGCGAGCCTGAAAATCCCGGCAGTGGACGTGCCGGCGCTGCGCCCGATCTTGGTGACCGTCCAGCCATCGACGGGAGACGCCTCTGTGCCGAGCAGTTGTAGCAGCATTGGTTTTAGTCCATCGGCTGATAGATTATGCAGTTTGGATAGTAGCGCTGTGTGCATATGGGATCTCCTACCGGCAAAGATTTGGCGCAGCTTCTGCAAGAACTCGTCCGCTGGTAAGGCGGACAATACTGGGGAAACGGGACGTAGACCACTACGCTTAACAAGATTACGATTGGCCAGTGCTGTCATCTAATCGCGCACAGCCGCCCGCCCCTGCTCCAACCACGCCCGGCAATCCGGTGTCAGCACTTGTGCGGCTTTTTGCTCATACAGCGCCAGTTCTTCCGCCGTCAGTACATCTTTCCAGCGCCCGTTGGTAGCTTTGAAGAAAAAGGTCTTGGCCCCCTCTTTAAAGCCGCTCATGATGGCCGAATCCAGGCGCTCCGAACGGACACGCATCGCGTCCAGGCTGACTGCTTCCAGAATCGCCGGTAGCCATTCATCCGCCAGAGGAATCGCCAAGAAATCGGCAATACGTCGAATCTCGCCGGTCAAATCACGTGTAAGATCGCTGTAGTGGACAAAAAGAATGTTGGGCAGATGGCGATAGTTCCACCAGGTTTGAGTGTGATGCAGGTTGCCCCAATACGGAAACCCTTCGCACTCCCAGGCAAAGAGGCCGCGTGTGATCCACATCTGCCAAAAGATATGGATATCCTGTGGCGGCGGTGGCATATGATCTTCCGCTCGCGCCGACGGATTGGTGGATACGACAAAGTTCTCGTCCTTGTTGCCGCTATAGTGATTCCACAGCGACATTGCGACATCGCGCGCATCACGCCCTACCCCAATATAGTTGACCTGCGGAAAGTAAGGTAACCCATCCAAAGCCAGATGGGTCTTGATGAAACGTCTGTGTTTTTGGGCCTCAAACTCGGTCAACAGCGCATCTATCGGCAACTTGCGACGTTCAAACCAAGGCGAAAGCTGCAACAGCCCCATGTCGTCCCGCTCCGGGACATCCTGTCCACAAAAAATTAACTGGCGTACAATCTCCTGCATCCAGGTTGTGCCGGATTTGTAGGAGGTGGCAATGATGATATCATCGGGTCGTGGTTGGTAGCCCTGCCAGCGTGTGCTGTCCAATGTGTGGTTTTGATAGGTGTGGATAACTTGGGGTAGGTCTGTGGTCATGGGGTCAACTCCTTGATTGCGTCTGTTAGTTCACAAGAGTCCATGTAGCAATGGGGACAAGTCTAGTGGCAGCGTTGCCCCAATGCAAGCGCTTTTTTCCACAAAAATTCCACAATCTGAAGTGAATGATAGTTCAGCGCACGTTGCCGGCGCAGTCGAAGAGGTCAAACAGATTCGCTCATATGGGCGGCACACTGAAATTGCACCATTCCCCAGAGCGAAAAAGCGCAATTTCAGCCGCATACCTATATGAGCCAACAGATTTATTGAAATCTGCATTGATGGTTACTTCTGTTTGTGCTATGATTAGCCTAAACCTGTCTAGAGTGTCGGTGTGATGATATGAACGCATATCGTTTTTGGTGGGATGAAGAGAATATTGAACATATTGCGAATCATGGCGTTGAACCGATGGAAGCAGAAGCCGTGATCGAATATGCCAGGCTGATTCGCAAAGCCGGCCGTGGCAAATATGTTGCCTATGGACAAACTGATAGTGGTCGTTATTTGATGGTTGTCTATGCGCCGAAAGAGAATCAGCGTTTGCGTGTGGTAACTGCCCGTGATATGACCCCTACCGAAAAGCGTCAAATTCGTTCTCGATAGAAGTGTAACTTATGGCTAAACTACCTGAATTTCAAAGCGATGAAGAGCTAATTGCCTGGTTTGACAATCACGATACGGCTGACTATATTGACGAGATGGAGCCGGCCGACCAAGAAGTTTCGGTGATCCGTTCCCTGTTTCCAACCAGCCCTGTCGATCTGCGCCTGCGCACGGATTTTCTCGATGCCATCGAAACGCTTGCCCAGCGGCGCGGCATTCCCTATCAACGCCTGCTCCAACAGTGGCTGCAAGAAAAGCTTGCCCAAGAGGCCCCTGATCTGGTAGTCGGTTGATCCACGACAAAGTTGGAACGCTCCCCAATGTCCGTGACGCAGGCTTTACCCTTTGGCACCCTTCTCCGCCAGTTACGCAAACGCGCGGGCATGACCCAACGCGACCTTGCCGCCGCGCTCGGTTACAGTGACTCGCTGATCTCCAGCCTGGAAACGGGGCAGCGTCAGCCGGACATAGAGGCGGTCATCCAACGGTTTGTACCGGCGTTGAGTTTGCAGGATGATCCGGCATTGGCAGCCTACTTGCTGGAATGTGCGGCAATTGCACGTGGTGAACATGTATCCGTGACGCACTTTGTGTCACTTACACCACAGAAGAAGGTAGAAC
Source organism: Caldilineaceae bacterium (assembly GCA_034432375.1). Classification (GTDB taxonomy): domain Bacteria; phylum Chloroflexota; class Anaerolineae; order Caldilineales; family Caldilineaceae; genus JAHBVH01. The sequence goes on along the minus strand of DAOUCA010000211.1, from coordinate 45,210 downwards.
GCGCAAAATCAGCACATCACTTACCTGCCTTACCGGTCGAACTGATTGGTCGCAGCGAGATCGTTCAGCAACTGACCAATCGGCTGTTGGGCCACGGTGGCCGCTTGTTGACCCTGGTCGGGCCACCGGGGGTCGGGAAAACCACGCTGGCGTTGGCGGTGGCGACACAGGTGCAACAGCACTATCCCGATGGCGCACACTTTATCCCATTGGCTGCGATCAATGACGCGACATTGATGGCCGCTACCATTGTCGCGACAGTTGCACCTGGCGACAACAGCAACAAGCCACCCCAAACCAGAGTAATCGAACTGCTGCGGCCCCAAGCCACACTTCTGGTGCTGGACAATCTGGAACAGATCGCTGGCGCGGCATCCCTGATCGCCACGCTGCTGGCGGAATGTCCAACGGTGACGATCCTGGCGACCAGTCGTGAACGGCTGCATTTGCGCGCGGAACAGCGTTACAAAGTGCCACCGCTTGATCTCAACGCAGCGGTGGCACTCTTTGTCCAGCGCGCCCAGGCCGTTGCTGACGATTTCCTCCTCACCGCTGAAAACCGCGCCACCATCGCCGCCATCTGCCAACGGCTCGACTGTCTGCCGCTGGCGTTGGAACTTTGCGCGGCGCAGGTTGAACTCTTTGCCCCGGCCCAATTGTTGGCGCAACTGCAAGCACGCCCGCTTGATCTGCTGGTGGACGGCGCCCATGATCTGCCGCCGCAACAGCGTACACTGCGTTTGGCAATTCACCGCAGTTATGCTCTGTTGGATGCCAAAGAGCAGCAATTTTTTCGATCTCTCGGCGTCTGTGCTGGTGGCTTTGATCTAGCTGCGGCTGAAGCCATCGCCGATCTTCCCGGTTCCAGTGAAATCCTCCGTGTGCTGATTGGGAAAAGTCTGGTGCGCGCTGAGACGTTGGTCGATGGCGAACCGCGTTTTTTCCTGTTGGAGACGATTCGGGAATTTGCATGGGAGCAGTTGCGAGTGCATGGGGAAGCAGAAGCAGCGCGCCAACGGCATTATGTGTTTTATCTGCAATACTTCCGCACGGGTGATAGCTATTTACGGGGATCGGAAGCTGGGCCTTGGGTAATACGCCTAGAAAATGAACGAGACAATTTGCGCGCTGCCTTGCAATGGACGCTCGATGAAGCCTGTTATGCAGATACGCAGTGGTTATTAATCGCTTCAACCTGGTACTGGGTTATAACCGGTAAGTGGTATGAGTTCGGTAGATGGCCCAGACAACTCTTACCTTATCGTCACTTACTACCGTCGTCGCTCCATTTGGTGATGCTTACCAATATGTATGCCTTTGCGCGGGCGGTGGAAGACTTCCAGCCGATCAATCGCTTTAGCGATGAGATAATCCAATTGATAGAGATTTGCCCGCATCCGAGTCTCCAGTCCGCAGCATGGCATTTTGTTGCAGATTATTATTCAGACTTTTCTCAAGCTGCAGCAGACCGGGAACGAGCCATCGCTGCGGCTCGTCTTGCCCGTGAAAAACCAACACTTGGCCCCGAATATGGTCTCCTTAGCGACTGTGATTATGGTCTTGGCATCACACTTTGGGGTTTTGCGTACGAGTTGGTCGAACGAGGTTTTTTTGACCGGGCCATACCGTTGCTGCGCGAGTGTCAAGAAATTTTTCGACAGCGAGATAACCATTATCTGAAGAATTATGTCCTTGGCACAATAGGTCGTCTTGCATTCTTGCAAAACGATCTGGTGCAGGCACATGGCTACCTACAGGAAGCAGTGAACATTGCAATCACATTCAACTATAGTGAGATGATCGGTCTTTTTCAACCGACGTTTGCCCTTGTAACCGCTTATCTCGGCGAAATACGCGAGGCCAAACGACTCCTAGACGATAGTTTGCGTTTCTGTATCGAACTGAAAGACAAGCGATTTCTGGCGCAAATCGCACTCTATTTGGCAGAGTTCGCCCTAATGGAAGGCGACATAGAAGAAGCTGAGCAGCAGTTACACAAAATACTGGGCTATGAAACTGTTATACACGGGACGGTCGATGAGGCAGCATTATTCTTTGTCGCTGCCCGTCTCGCTACCGCCAAGCAACAATACAAGCGCGCCGCCACGCTCTTTGGTCTGGCGGAACAAATGCACAGTCAGATCTACCGTGTAATCGGCAGCCCTATGCGTTCTTTGTCCGCTGTGGCGATGGCGATCGTACGGGCAGTGCTCACCCCATCAGCCTTTACTGAGGCATTTGCCCACGGACAACGGATGCCATTGACCGATGCGTTCACCACCATGATGCTTGCACCAGAGTCGCCATAATTCCCTGTACTCACCAGCACCACACCAACTTGTTTTTATAAAAAACTCGCTGCAAATTACGCGCTGGGTATCTATTGCGCAAAGTGTAACGATTTTCCTCTTGAATAACGGCCCAAGCTTGGCATCCTGGAACTGACTATTATACTGCGGTTGGATTGAGAACCGCAGTTTTGAGCCGCTCTTCCAGAGAAAGGAACTTCGGTTCTCAAACAGAGCTCAGTATAGTACGCTGTCTGTTCACACCTTCCGCGAACCAAATGTCCGGCATACCCTCCACCCCTGATGCCATCATGGCCGCCCGTAGCTCCTCCCAACCGGCAAACGCTTGGGCTGCTGCCAGCGTCGCAAACTGATGGGTGACGGTAAGCACGGTCGGGTCATCAGGCGCGCGATAGACAGCAGCGGCAGTGACCCCTTTCTCCTTGCGTTTCTGGGCGAATTCATCGTACCCAGGCTTCCAGTCGGCATACGCCCGAACTTTTGCTTTGATAAACATCGTAACCATTTGGGTTGTCTCCTTGTGATGGGGCTGCTGACAATTCTTGTCCGACTGACCTGAGTCTAGCGGTTGATGCAACCAAGCGCAAGCGATTTTTCCACAAAAATTCCACAAATTAGGGATTTATCTGCACCATACACCCCGCTGCTGCCGATTGATAGATGGCTTCGGTTAAAGCCATGCCGGCAGTGGGTTGGAACCCTTGCTAAAACATCGTATTGTCATTGGCGGCCTGCTCGGGAATCGGTTGCAGGACATTCCAATGTTCAACAATCCTGCCGTCGTCTAGCCGATAGATCTCCACCCCGGCCATGCCGCCGCTCTCCGGTGTCATGTTGATCTGGATGTGGGCCGCGACCAAATCACCTTCCGCGACTACCCGTTTGATGTCGATATGCAATTGCGGAAATTGGCTGGCAAAGCCGGTCGCCATCTGGATAAAGGCCGCCGCGCCATCCGGCGATTGGGGATCGTGTTGGATGTACGCCGCTCCGACATACTTTGCCACGGCCGCCGCCGGTTGCTTGTCATTGAACGATTGGTTGATGAAGTCGATCACGGTCTGTTTGTTGCGGTTAATGGTAGTCATTGAAGTTTCCTTTCTTACAGTGCGTTTGAAATGAAAACTGGACATTTGCGAAGCCTTTTTAGAGTAGAAATACCCAGTTTTCATTCAGAGCTTATAGACTAATCATTTAAAAGCCATACATAACAAGGGTACTTTTACACGGGAGAAGCTGTATGGCTTTTAAGGATTTTATCTATTAGTTTAGTGAGTTGTCTTTTCCTACTTTGCTGTTGCGCTTGACTTTGTTACAAAATCATCTCGTTGCGTCATCACAACGATCCGCCCACTTGCGGTGTGCCATAGGTGAAGAACTCGGCCGGTAGCCCGCCCCCATAAAAGACTGCGCCCTGCTGCATGTTCTCCTCGCGCCAGGTAACTGGTTTCCAGGTCGGGTCGAAGATCAGATAACCACTGTCGCCAAAGAGTTCGATGCGATTGCCGCCCGGCTCAAAGACATACATAAAGAGCGCCTGGGCAATGCCATGTTTGCCAGGGCCCGCTTCAATCGTGATGCCATATTCACCGAACATCTCCGCCGCGTCGGAAAGGTGTTGCGGGATGCCGTACCAATAGCAGACGTGGTGTAATCTTCCCCGTGAGCCGGTCGGGTCACGTAAAAGCCCCAATTCATGCACCAGTGCGCTCACACTAAGCCAACTGCCCAACTCGACCTTGCCTCCCTCAAAAAGGATATTCTCACGCATCCGAAAACCAAGCTGTTCCTGCATAAACTCCCTAGTGGGCGTCACCTCGTCAGCCATCAGGTTGATGTGATCGAGCCGCCGCGCTGGCACACCGCGGATGGGGCGCTTCTGCGGACGGTTGAGCAGCGGGCTCTGCTTCTCGGCGGGTGCTTCGTAGTACTCGACATCCCAAAGCAGCTCCATTGGATGGCCCGCCGGTGTTGTAAAGCGGTAAGCAGTCCCATGACCGCAGTCGCCTTCATGCCAGCCGCCTCCTAAACCAGTACGCTCAATAGCGGCAGCCCGTCGTTGCAGCGCCTGGGGTGAAGTCGTGCGCCAGGCGACATGCCCCAAGCCGGGCTTGCGCGCCTCGGTCACTTTGAGCGTGTGATGATAGAAGTCCTCATACGCACGCAGGTAAACCGATTGTCCCGCACGTTCGGTCTCCTCCAGCCCCAGTAGTTGCGTAAAAAAGTGCAATGTTTCGTCGGGCTTGGGCGTGAAGATCTCCACATGGGCCAGTTGCGCCACCTCAAACATGGGTTCCTCTCTGGATCCGGTATTGGTCTTATTTTCGATAGTTGACATCAGATTCTTTCCTTTTTTTGTTGTGCACATCAAGACAATGGTGGGTTTGCAATCGCGTTGCCTCTCAATAACGGATAGCGTTCTACGAGACAAAGAGCAAATGCTGTTTTTGCAAAATATGGTCTGTTCTGAATAGAAAGTTTACAAGAAAAACAGAGGCTTGCTAACGCGGAAAGTACGGTGATTTTGAGGAACTGAGTACGGTGTTTTGCTAAAAGCGATACAGTAAAAGGGCGACAAGCGACAGCGTGGCAAGAATGTGACTGATTGAAACCATTGCCGAATTCGCCAGCAGTATAACCGTGTCACCCTGTCAGCTTGTCATCCTGCGCCAGCCCACTTTTAACCGCCCACGCCGCAATCTGTGTACGTGTCGAAAAACCAAGCTTGGCCATGATATTGGCAACATACCCTTCCACCGTGCGTTCACCAAGGATCAACGTCTCGGCGATGGCGCGGTTGGATTTGCCCTGCGCAATGTGGAACGCTACCTCACGCTCGCGGCTAGTGAGTCCAGCATAAGCTGCTTTGGCAGATTGGAGCGGAGATCGTGAGCGTGACCGTGGCAGCAGTGCCGTGGCTTGGCGTAAGAAATTCTCGCCCATTTGCACATCAGAAATATTAGCGGCGATCTCCTCCATCATGGCACGGGCTGCGCTGAATGCGGTTGTCGCCGCATCGCTTTGCCGTTGCGCTTGATAGAGCCTGCCCAGGGCAACCTGAATCTGCCAGACCAAGCGTCTTGTATTTTGCGCTTGCGCTGTCGCCAATGCACGCTGCAATACATTTTCAGCGTCTGTCCACTGCCGACAGGCGACCAGCCCTTCGCCCTGAAGCCGGCACAGATAGGGAATCGTGTTGCCTTCTCCATTCCCCAGATTGGCTACCGCGGCGAGCAAGCGATCAATGATCTGTAACGCCTTTTCCGGCTTACCCTGCCCAAGTGCTAACTCTGCCCGCGCAGACCAAACCCGGCGCTGTGCCAACGGCTCCAGCGGCAACTCCAGACTGAAGGCGCCATCGAGTAGTGCTTGCGCCTGGGTGAATTCCCTTTCTGCAATCAAAAGCAAGCTGAGATAAACGGTGCCTTGCCGCACATGAAACAAGGCACCAATCTCATTCGCAAGCGTCACGGATGCTGCCAAATGGCGGCGCGCCGCCGGAAAATCGAGCAGATCGCGATAGAGGATGCCCAGGGTGCGCTGGGCGAAACAAATCCATTGGCGGTGTTCAATCTCTTGTGCAACGGACAGGCCGCGCTGCACCTGCGTAAATGCTTCCCCATAATGCCCGATCGTACCTAAAAAGTTTCCGGCGGCAATCAATGCGTAGGCTTTACCAGCCAACCAACCGATCTCTTCCGTAATCTGGATCGCCTGAGCGTGCCAACGGCGAAAGTCCGCCAGGCTCATACTCGCTGGAACAGCACTGTCGGTGGAGTAACCAGGCCCACAGAGGATTAGGGTCGTCAGGCTCGAAGCCAGGCTTTGGCGGTCATTCAACTGTTCGAAAAGTGCAATCGCTTGGTGAAGTTCGGCTGCACCCTGCACAGGATCGCCGCCAAGATAGACCATCAGGCCCAGCAGATCAAAGGTTTGTGCCAATCCTGGTACGTCGTTAAGCGCTTGAAAGATTGTCAGCGCCTCATGATGGCAACACAGCGCGTCGATGCGTTTTTCGACGTTGAGATACCAGTTGCCCAACCGATTTAGCGAACGAGCAAGCGCGGCAGGGTCATCCAATGTGCGCGCCAACGTCAAAGCCTGCTGAAAATAATCGCCTGTTTGGGCATAGTTGCGCGACGCCCACAACTGACCCAGATCGAGCAACAGTCGCCATTCCCCGTCGTGATCAGTGGCGGACCGTGCCAATTCCAGCGCCGTTGCAAGGTCATTGCACGCTTGCTCAAAGTCACCCACAGTCTCGTAAGCCAATCCGCGCAGTCGAAAGCAGGAGATGAGCGCAGGCTGTTGCGCCAAGTGTTGGGCCGCCAGGTGTTGGGCCGCCAAGTGTTGGGCAGATGTCAGAGCGCGGGTAAAGTGTTCAACCGCTGCGCGCGGTGCGTAGAGTGATTGCGCCTTTTCACCGGCGCGCCAGCCATAGTCCAGCGCCTTTGCCCATTCACCCGCTTCGTAAAAATGGTAGGCAAGTTCAGCCACTTGTGCCGCTGCGCCGGAAATAGGCGACGAATCATCCTTTTCAGCATTGCCCTGCTCAAATGCAACACCAATTGCGCGATGCAGTGCCTGCCGTTCACGTCCGAGTAACCCGCGGTAGACTGCCTGCCGCGTGAGGGCGTGCCGAAAGGCAAAGCTGTCGGCGTTCTCCTCCACCAGCAGTTGTGCGTTGATCAATATCTTGATCAATGCCAACAACGCGCTTTCATCTACTCCAGCCACCTGTTGCAGACGGGTAAAATCAAAGCGCCGTCCCATCACAGCCGCTAATGTAAGAATGCGGCGTGCTTCAGGTTCTAGCTGCTGGGTATGACGCTGAACGGCATCTTGCACGCTGGGCGGAATATGCAACTCTTGCATCGATTTGCGCGTCCAACCGTCATCAGCATAGAAGACTTCGCCGTTGGCAACCAACAGTTTTAGCACTTCTTCGATAAAATAGGGATTGCCTTCAGTCAACGTGTAAATCGGTTCCAGAAATTCACTACGCACGGGGCGCTGTAGCTCGAAAATCGTCTGGATCAGCTGCTCTGCATCATCACGAGTGAGCGCTTCCAGCACAACTTCACGGGCAAGGTGTGCGCGGCTCACCTGCACCAGAAAGTGGCGTAAAGCAGGCGAGGCTTCTTCGCCACGATAGGTTGCCAGCAGGAGGATAGGAAAGGGCACAATACGCCGGGCAAGCAGGTGCAAAAAATCCAGACTCGTCTCATCAGACCAATGAAGGTCTTCCAGGATCAACAAAAGCGGGGCTGGGTGAGGCGGCTGGGTCAAGCGCACCACAAATTGCAGGATCGCCTCGAAGAGGCGGCGTTTTTCGGCTTCGGGATCAAGCGCAGCGGTGGGCTGCAAATTGGGGATCGTCAATGCCAGTTCAGGCAGTAGCTTGACCAATTCTGAAGCCTGCAAACCGATAAGGTCGGTCAGGCTGACTGCTGGTTGCGCGCCAACGAATGCCCGTAGCATATCTAGCAAAGGAGCATAGGGAAAGACCAGATCATGCTCAAAGCAGTGGCCTGCGAGAACTGTCCATTGCCCCCTCTTTGCCTGCTGCCGGATTTCAGCCGTCAACCGACTCTTGCCGATCCCGGCTTCGCCTGCCAACAACACAACTTGCCCGACACCCTGCTGCACGCTGCGCAAGACCTCCTCCAACAGGTCGACCTCCCGCCGGCGTCCAACGAGTATTGGTGAAATAATGGGTCTGTGCGTAGGTAGCATAAACTGTTCGCAGAAGAGGTTCTGAGTCGAAACCGATTGGAATCTGGTATGTTGACTCCTTTCTATTTACCCTATTCCCCTCACATTGTCAAACGGCATTTTGATAGTGACTATCACTTGGAATCATGTAGTGCCACCCGCCCCTGCTCCAACCAAGCCCGGCAATCCGGCGTCAACACTTGCGCTGCCTTTGCCTCATAGAGCGCCAATTCCTCCGCCGAGAGCACATCCTTCCAGCGGCCATTGGTGCCTTTGAAGAAGAAGGTCTTGGCCCCTTCCTTCCAAAAATCTGTCATATTGGGGTTCACCCGCTCGGCGTGGTTACGCATTGCATCCAAAGTTGTGGCTTGTAGTATGCCGGGCAATGCTGCTTCCGGCAGCGCTATTTCCAAGAAATCAGCCAGTAGGCGCAGTTCTTCGGCTAGATTGGCCTTCAGATCCGCATAGTGGACAAAGTGGATATTGGGCAGATGGCGATAAGCCCACCAAGTATTGATGTGGTGCAGATTGCCCCAGTAGGGATAGCCTTCACTTTCCCAGGGAAACCAACCGCGGCTGATCCAATTCTGCCAAAACTCATGAATGTCGGTGGCAGGGGGCAAGGGGTCCCCGATCCTTCCTGGCGCATTCTCCATGCCCGCCAATGCTTCGTCGGTATAACCGGTATGATGATTCCACATCGACATGGCGACATCGCGCGCATCGCGGCCAACTACGATATAGTTGACCTGTGAGTGAAAGGGCAAACCATCCAGCGGTAGATGGCTTTTGACAAAGCGGCGATGTTGTTGTGCTTCTAACATGGCCATAACTTCATCCACAGCTCCAAAGCGAATGTCAAGCCAGGGAGAAATGCTGCCCAACCCAACCTGATCCTTTTCTGGTACATCTTGATCGAAAAAAAGCAACTGCCGCACGATTTCCTGCATCCATGTTGTGCCGGATTTGTAAGAAGTGGCGATGACAATATCGCCGGCCCGCGGTCGATAGTGCTGCCAGCGGGTGCTGTCCAATGTGTGATTTTGGTATGTGTGGATCACTTGCGGTAGTTGTTCGATCATCGATATCCTCCAGAATCTGAGATTCAAGTTCCGTTTTCCGATTGACTGCCAGTTAAACACATGCTATGCTTGGAAACAAGCGCCTGACTCACACAAAAACTCACACAGACTTTTTCCTAACTTTCTTAAAAAGGTTGCCGGTCAATGCCCAGCGTTGCGAGACCCTTTCCGACAGCGGTTTCCTTTGGTGCTTTGCTCAAGCAACTGCGTAAACGCGCGGGCATGACCCAAAGTGATCTGGCCGCGGCGGTGGGTTACAGCATCTCACTCATCGCGCAGTTGGAACAGAATCAGCGCTTGCCCAATCTACGGGCCGTTGTCGAGAGCTTTGTGCCGGCGCTTGGGCTACAGAACGATGATGCACAGGCTACCCGCCTGATTGCAGAGGCGGCAGCCGCACGGGGCGAACGCGCACCCGGGCAGGTCACACACCGGCGCACCAGCCACACGACCGCCAGCGTCCAAGACGCGCAGCGCCCCGTCCTGCTCCATCCACCAACGCCGCTAATCGGTCGCGATGCGGAAATCAGCCAGATCAGCAATCGTTTGCAGGGCCACCAGGGCCGGCTGTTGACGCTGATTGGTCCGCCCGGTGTGGGGAAAACCTCGTTGGCGTTGGCTGTGGCCCATCGGCTGCAACCCGAATATGCCGATGGTGTGATCTTTATCACGCTGGCTGCCATCAACGATGCCGCGCGCATGGCTGATGCAATACTAGCCGCCGCCGCCGGCGAGGATATCGGTGCCAAACCACCCAAAACGCGCCTGATCGAGTTCTTGCGCCGCCGATCCCTGTTGTTGGTGCTGGATAATTTGGAACAGATCGCCGGCGCGGCCCCCATCATTGCTGAGCTGCTTGCTGAATGTCCACGACTCTGCATCCTCGCCACGAGCCGCGAACGGCTACACCTGCGCGCTGAGCAACGGCACAAGGTGCTGCCCCTGGATCTTGCCGCCGCGGTCGATCTCTTCTGCCAACGCGCCCAAGCGGTCGAGGCGGACTTTCACCTTTCGGTGCATCATCAAGCTACGATTGAAATGATCTGCCGTCGCCTGGATCGACTGCCGCTGGCGATTGAGTTGTGCGCAGCGCAATGCGATCTACTCTCGCTTGATCAAATTCTCAAAGAACTACAGACCCGTCCGTTAGCGCTGTTAGTGGATGGTCCCCACGACCTGCCCCCTGAACAGCGCACACTGTACGCAACGATCCAACGCAGCTACCAACTGCTCGATGAAGAGGAGCGTAGCCTCTTTCGGGCGATGGGAGTCTTTGCCGGCGGCTTTGATTTGAGCGCTATCGCCCAGGTGAGCGATTGGCAAGCGCATCTGCATGAGTGCTCGCTAATTACGGTGTTGCGCGCATTGCTTGGCAAAAGCATGATGCACAGCGACACGCTCGCCACGGGCGAACAGCGCTATTATCTGCTGGAAACTCTGCGTCAATTTGCCTTGGGACAACTGACCGCCAACGCCGAGCTAGGATTGCTGCAACAACGCCACTTCAACACCTATCGGCAATTCGCCCGTCTGGCTGACGGCCATCTGCGCCGGGCCGACGGTGCACAGTGGTCGGCGCACTTGCAACTTGAGCATGATAATTTGACGGCAGCCTGGCAATGGGCGCTCGCCAGTGGCCACTTTACCGATGCCGCCTGGCTGGGGCTCGCCCAGAATCATGGCTGGCACATGGGCGCGCGGTGGCACGAAGGCGTCTATTGGTTGGAGCAACTGCTGCCCCATCGTCATCACTTTGAACCCAATCTCCGTTTTGCGCTGCTCGTGACCCTCTACCGCTGTTGGCGGGGTCTTGGCAACTTCCGCGCCATTGAAGAGTATCAAGATGAACTTTTTGCACTGCGGGAAAGCTCTCCTTCGCCGCTACTGCGTGCCGCGGCTTGGTACTTTTATGCCAACGTCGTTGCCGACGCGGGCCAAGCGATTGCCGCGTTTGACCGCTGCCTGGCCTTGCTGAGCGCGCCGCATGATGTACACGATCTTGACAGTAGCTTCGGTTTCTATGCAGATGCTGCCAATTTACAGGCGATGACCCTAGCGCGCCATGCCATTCGCTTGACCGATGAAGTGGGTGAATACGAAAGAGCCGAAGTCCTCTCACGCGCCAGTTTGCAACTTTTTCAAAGACTGGGCAATCGTGATTTCGTCATCTACGCGCTGGGCAACTTGGGCCGTTTGGCGCTCATTCGTCGCGAAAATGCCCAAGCGCAACAGTTTTTTCAAGCGGCGGTCGATCTTGCCGCCACAGCTCATAACCGGATGGGGCTTTGTGACTGGCTGCCTCGCCTGGCGATTGCGACATTTTATAGCGGCAATACCGCTGATGCCTATCAGTATCTCCATGACGCTTTGCATCTTTGTCAGGGCGTGGGCAACGACGAATATGTGGCGCGCGTTCATGGCTATTGCGCCGAGATCGCCCTCGCGGAAGGCAATCTAAGCCAAGCGCAAACCCACCTGACCCAAAGCATAAATCACCAAACCAGCTTACGTTGGTCTACGATTGAATTTGCCGATTTTCTCTTTGTGGCGGCCCGATTGGCGGCGCAACAAAGAGATTATGTACTCTCGGCCACCCGTTTGGGGCTGGCGGAGCAGATCGCCAAACGCATTGGCTACGCCGGCAAAACCCCCATGCGGCCACAGATCGACGCTTGTGCCGCGGTGCTCAGTGGCGCGCTAGAGCCGACAACCTTTGCCGAAGCGTTCGCCGCCGGGCAGCAGATGACGCTCACAGAAGCATTTGCGACGATCTTGGTCGCATCACCCCAAACGGCTATTTAGCCGGTTCGAGCGCCACCCGCCCCTGCTCCAACCACGCCCGACAATCGGGCGTCAACACCTGTGCCGCCTTTTCCTCATAGAGCACCAGTTCGTCAGTTCTATGTCTGACTTCATTATGTTCGCATGGCGCGATAATATCGTGGTAAAATAGCACAAATACCCAAAACGGAAAGGGTCAATTATGGCTGCAAAAGATGCTTAACATGACGCTGTACGGAAGGCATTGGAAAAAGAGCAATGGAATATTACCCATGATCCTTTACATTTAGAATTTCTCGACGCTGATCTCTGGGTCGATTTGGGTGCCGAAAAACTGATTGCTGCTGAACGGGAAGGTCGTAAGATTGCGGTTGAAATTAAGAGCTTTCTAAGTGCATCAGCGCTTTCTGAATTTCACAAAGCATTAGGGCAGTATATGAACTACCTGGAAGCACTGGAGAATTTGGAGCCAGATCGTACACTTTATCTTGCTGTGCCACTTGACGTCTATGAAACCTTTTTTCTGACCCGATTTGGGCAACATGCGATTCAGCGTTTTCAACTCAAGTTAATCGTTTATGTCGTTGAAAGTGAGGTCATTGCACAATGGTTACCGTAAGTGATTATCGATCCAGTGTACAAGAGCTTTTGCGATACTATGCCAGCCTACGCTCCTCTTCGACAGGTACAGAAACACAATTAGTCTTTGATACCACGCACGACCACTATCAATTGGTCAATGTCGGTTGGCACAATAATCACCGTATCTACGGCTGTGTTCTCCACATTGATATCAAAGGGGACAAGGTTTGGATTCAACATAACATGACTGAGCAGGATATTGCCGAAGACTTAGTTGCACGCGGTATTCCCAGAAGCAATATCGTTATTGGCTTTCATTCGCTTTATAAACGGCAATTCACCGAGTATGCGTTGAATTAAAAATGCGGCAGCACATATTCTGCCAGCAAGCGTAATCCCTCGATATCATCCGACACGGTCCAATGCAGCATCAACTCGTCCAGCCCGACGTCGGTATAGGCGCGCAGTTGCGCGACCACTTCTTCGGGTGTGCCGATGATCGAACCACCAAAGGTCTGGCGCAGGGTTTGCAAAAACTCGTCTGCGGGTAAAGCAGCCCACGCTGGGAAATAGGGGCGCAAGCCGCTGAAGCGTTGATCCAGTTCTGCCAAATCCCGCCCACAGAAGACGCGCACTGCCACGGTACGCTTGACATCGCTGGGTTGGCGACCTTCCTTGACAAGCAACTGATCGAGCAAAGCCGACCGTTCACGAAACAGATCCACCGGCATAAAATCCACATTCCAAATATCGGCGTAGCGCGCCACCAACGGCAGTGCCCGCTTGGGTCCTTTGCCGCCAACCAGAATTGGCGGCCCCTGTGGACGTTGCGGACGCGGCATGATCATGGCTTCGCGCATTTGATAAAAGCGCCCCTCGAAAGTAAAGGGTTCAGGGCTGCGCAACAGACCCGTTACCACGGCCAATCCCTCTTCAAAGCGGTCCATGCGCGTGCGGATATCGCCCAGCTCATAGCCGAACATTTCGTGCTCCCGCTCCATCCACCCCGCACCGACGCCCAGGACGAAGCGTCCGCCGCTGAGGTCATCAATGGCGGTTGCCTGACGTACCAACAGATGGGGTTCATGGATCGAAAAGGGTGCAACCAAGGGACCAAAGCGAATGCGTTTGGTGTGGCTGGCAAGCCAGGTCAACGACGCGATCAGATCGAGGTTATCATTTTCTGGCTTGCCTTGCGGCGGCGTCGGTGCGGCGAAATGATCGTAGCGATAGAGCCCGGCAAAGCCGAGCGCCTCGACTTCGGTCGCTAGCCGCTGCCAGCGTTGCCAATCGACGCCGGTGACGCCGGAGAGGGAAATGGAAATGGCGGTCATTGGGTTCTCCTAACACGCCGTCTGTTCAACATCTTCGGCAAACCAAATCTCCGGCATACCTTCCACCCCGCCTGCCATCATGGCCGCCCGTAGCTCCTCCCAACCGGCAAACGCTTGGGCTGCTGCCAGCGTCGCAAACTGGTGGGTGACGGTAAGCACGGTCGGGTCATCAGGCGCGCGATAGACGGCGGCGGCAGTGACCCCTTTCTCCTTACGCTTCTGGGCGAACTCATCGTACCCAGGCTTCCAGTTGTCATAATCACGAACTTTTGCTTTGATAAACATTGTAACCATTGGGTTGTCTCCTTGTGATGGGTCTGTTGGAAATCATTGGCCTACGGATGTGAGTCTACTGGCTGGCGCAAGCAAGCACAAGCGATTTTGTCACAAAAATTCCACAAAGTTGGTAGTCACAAATCGATCTAATAAGGTAAACGGCCTCCCCGTCGGTGGCGGCACATTCATAACATCTTGCGCGCAACCGTAAAATACGCGGTGGCGACAAAGCCTAGCGACGTATACAATGCCAGCGCCGCCCTGTTGTTGGGGTCGAAGCCGACGATGGCGCTGGTCATCCCGACGGCCTTCATGCGGCGCAGCCCTTCGGTCATCACTGCTTTGCCCAAGCCTTTGCCTTGACAGTTGCTTAATCTGCGCCAGATCGGTGGCGTCGCGGTAGGGTCGATCTTGCAGATTCATGGTAGTCTTTTCCATAAAAATTCTACGTTTGTGAGCAAGTAGTACAATCCAGCGGAAGTAAGTAGACAGATGAATCCACGAATGACTCGACTCGCGCGACTTATTTCTGTCCAGGTATTTACGCCCAACACAAGTAGTTGCTTTTTTCATCAAATCATCGCTGGCTGTGTTGGCTTTTCCAGCCACAAGGTAAGGCCAAGTCCAATCAGACCCAAGGCGAATAACGTGCGAAAGAAGAGAAAGATGGCAGTGATCTCCTCACCGCCGAACAGAATAAAGCCGATAAAGCCCATCAACCCGGTTGCCAATGGTAGCCAGCGCCAGCGGCTCACGATTGATCGACGTAGATTGAGTATACCAAACCAGAGCAGACCGCTGAGCAGGCAGAACATCCCAATGAGCACAAGGAGAAACAGCGGCTCCGTATAGGGGAGGAATTCCGCCGGAACAGCCAAGAAGCTACCATGCCCAACCGCCAGCACAATGCCGCCGCCGCTGAACAAGCGGAGCGCGTTCTTTTCCACTCGTCCCAAATGGGGTGTGTAAAACCGATAGTACGCCACATAGCCGATGATGAGCGCCACCTGTCCCAAGAGAATCAACCCACCATTCTGTCCAGAGATCACATCCGGCATCCAGCGCCCCAGAAACAGGCGGCTCATCTCGTCAAGTTTGTTCACAAAGAAGAGCACGTTGCCAACTGCGAAGGCTACGCCGCCCCATGCATGGGTTTTCGCATTTGCGATCATTGCTGTAATTTCCCTTTTCCATTCAGTTTCAAAGGTAGCCTAGCACGCGGCGAATTTCTTGTATAACCGGATAAGCGATGTGATTGGTGAAGATCGACGCCTCCCAATGTTCCTCGGAACGCAGGTCGAACCAGGCCACCTCGGTGATGGCATAGTTTGCCGCCGCGTCGGCTTCCGGTTCATAGCCAGGGGCAGCTTCGCCGCTGATGACGGTGCAAAGATAGGTCTTGCGCACTTTATTGAACGGGTCATTGGGGATGGCCGTTTCGACCAGCAAGCGTTCGACCCGCACCACGAGGTTGGTCTCTTCCCACATCTCGCGGGCAACGCACGCCGCCTCACTTTCGCCGGCCTCCCGCCCACCACCGGGGATCACCCAGAAGCTGCGCCCGGAGGCATGTTCCGTGTGCCGGATCAGCAAGATTTTGTCGTCTTGAATAATGGCGCCTTGATAGCGTGTGTGTCGCATGGTTTGCTCCTAGACCTCCATCCACTTGCTTTGTTCATGTGATATCAGCGCGGCATCGAGCACCCGCTGTGTCTGCCAGCCGTCATAAAAGCTGGGGGCAACGGTTTGCCCAGTCATTATCGCATCGACAAAGCTGCGGGCGCCAATGCCTGGTTGACTAAAGAGCGTTCCCATCTGCGGCCCGATCGGTTGCGCCGGATCTAGCCCTTGCTGATACTCATCCGGGATGGCAAGCTCCTGAAAGCCGTTATCGCCGCCGGCAAGCTGGACTTTGGCCGGCGCGCCAAAGAGCCCAAAAGCGGCGATCAGTGAACCCGTTTCCCCATGCACGATGACCGTGTGTTCAAACGCGGGATCGTGGGTGCGCGCCGCGGCGTTGACCGCAATTGTACCCTGGCCCCCGTAGCGAAATTCGAGCAAGAGCGTCGCCGCATCACAAGCCCCGTACATTGGCTGACCATCTAGCCCGTTGCGCGGCGCATGGGTTGCCAGCCGTGCGTTGACCCGGCCAATGTCACCGACCAGATAGCGCGCCAGATCAATCATGTGCGAGCCATAATCACCGAGCGCACCGCTGGCCCGTTGCGGGTCAAAGCGCCAGGCATAGGCCGGGTTGCGCGCATTGCCGGCCATGAAATTGAGCTGAATCTGATAGAGCCGCCCCACCGCACCTTGCGCCAGCAGATCGTGTAGATAGCGATAGTGCGGAAACCAACGATAGGTGAAGTAGGTCATGTGGCGCACGTTCTGCGCTTCCGCCCGTTCATAGAGATGCTTGGCGTGGGCGGCGTTGCGCGCCAGCGGCTTTTCGCAGAGCACATGCAGCCCGGCATCAAGCGCGGCCATCGCCATGACAAAATGCTCGTCATCCGGCGTCAAGATGGCAACCGCGTCGAGACCGCCTTCCGCAAGCATGGTGCGATAGTCGGTGAAAACGTGCGGGATGGCGTACTTGGTCGCCATGGCCTGCGCCCGTTCCTCGTTGCGCCCACAGATGGCAACGACTTTGCTGCGTTCATCGGTCGTGAGAAAGGGCAGATGGCCCAGATCCGCCCACCAGCTCGTGCCGATCACGCCGATGCGAATTGGGGTTGTCATGCTGTACACATTCCTTTTTTTGATGTTCTCTCTGCCGTTCCTTGCGGCGGGGTTGACGCGGCAAAATGGTCGAAGCGATAAAGCCCGGCAAAGCCCAGCGCTTCGACTTCGGTCGCCAGCCGCTGCCAGCGTTGCCAATCGACGCCAATGACGCCGGAGAGGGAAATGGAAATTGCTGTCATATTCTTTTCAATTATTTGACGTTACTGTTTACAGCGTTGCGAATTTTCTCGATCATCTCTTCCATCGACAGCACTTGGGCAAAGCCCGCGCCGAGGATCGCCAGGCTCGCCCGCTGTGCTTCTTCCGCCGAGAGACTGCCTATCTCGTGCATTCCGGTGAATATCCTCAGGTGATTGCACCGGATCGCCGCCCCGCCCTGGCGTGTTGTTGATCAATGCAACTTGGGCATCCGTACGTTCAGACAAATGGTTCCATAGCGACATGGCGACATCGCGCGCATCACGGCCCACGATGATGTACTTGACCTGCGCAAAGTAAGGTATACCATCCAAAGGCAGATGGGATTTGATAAAACGTCGGTATTGTTGGTCTTCAAGCTGGCGAAGTACAACATCAAGCGGAGCCAGCCGTTGTTCTAACCAGGTTGAAACCTGCCACAAACCCACGATATCCCGTTCAGGGGCATCCTGTCCCAGGAAGACCAACTGGCGCACAATCTCCTGCATCCAGGTCGTGCCCGACTTTGGCGGCGTGGAGATGATAATATCGTCAGGACGCGGTTGATAATGTTGCCAGCGCGTGCTGTCCAGGATGTGGCTCTGATAGGTGCGGATGACTTGGGGTAGTTGCTCGGTCATTGGGATTCCTCCGTGATTATCTAACTTCCGCCGCCTGCGACCAAACCACCTGCCAGCGCCCATCGCGCTTTTCGTAGGCGTCCATATGCCAGAGGCGCATTGGCGGCAACTTTTCCTGATTGAAGGCGATTTCCATCTGCGCCTGATAGCGTAGAATTGCCAACTCACCGTGCAAGCGGACAGCTATTTCGCCTGGCTCCCAAACGAGATAACTAAACATGCCGGAGGCAACCGAACCAAGATATTGCTCCTTGGAACCCGATCCCCCTAGCGGATTGACGAGTTGAAAGTCGTCTGCGTGAAGCTGATTGGCGATCTCCATATTCGCTTCCACCAGAGCGCGTAGCCGTTTGCGTTCCAGTGTGCGCAGGAGTTCTGCCTCCGCCGTAGAGGAATGGCTCTTATCGCTTTCGTTGATCGTGTGTTCTGTCGTTGTCATTGTATTTCCCCTTTTGTTTGGTTATATAGCCCCTAGACCGGCACCGCCTCCAGGATCACGACATCAGCGCCCGTGTCGATCTCACGCGCAAAGGCAAAACCGGCCTGTTCCAGCAGCGTCGCAAACTGCTGTCGCGTGCGTTCCATTCCACCCAACAGCGTCATCATATGGATGTCCAAAATTTTCGACCAATGGGGACCAGGGTCGTCGGGGATGAACTGCTCGATGATCAGCAGCTTGGCATGAGTCGGCGCCGCCCGGCGGATCGCCCGTAGAATGGCAAGCGCGTCCGCGTCTCCCCAGTCGTGGATGACTTGCATTACCAGGTAAGCATCACAGACTGGCAAGGGATCCGTGAAGAAGTCACCAGCCTGGAGTTGCAGTCGCTCCGAGATCAGCCCCGCAGCTTCCGTGACCACATGCGGCAAATCGAACAGCACCCCTTTCGCCGTCAGTGTTGCATCAAGCACTGCGCGCAGCAAGTGGCCACGCCCGCCGCCAATATCGCCGACCAGACCGAACCCAGAGAAGTTGTAGGCGGCCAGCACCCCAGCAACGTAGCGGCGCGCCCTGGCAGCCATGGCGGCGTTGAACATGCTTCCCTCATCTGGGTGCTCCTGGCGATAGGCCCAAAGCCCGTTAGGGAGTACTTTTTCCGTGGCTGGACGACCCGTTCGCACAGTATGGTCGAGCCCCGCGTAGATCGCCCAGTTCATCGGCCCCGCGAAGACGTGTACAAAGGCACGTTGCGAGTTAGGATGGTCACTGCGCAACATCCGCGATGCCATAGAGTGGCAAAAGGTATCATCTTGCACGACAAAGACATCGTGTGCAGCTAAGAGCCGTAGAATGCGGCCAAGTGCGATAGGATCAGCGCCAGACGCGGTCGCCAGTTCAACTGCCGTGCGTGGCGTTTCGTCCAGCAAGTCGGCAATACCCAGGTCAGCAACCACATACAGGCAGCGCGTCAGACTGTAGCCACCGACGATTTGTAGTAAGGTATGCATAGGAGTGGATTCACTCATGGGTCAATCCTTTTGATCTAGAAGAGATGTTGTTCATATATTTCAGACCGGCACCGCCTCCACCACACTCGGCCCGGCCGGTGTGGGCACAATGTTCGTCAGTTCAAAGCCGGCATCCCGAAAGAGGGTGCTGTACTCTGCTGCCGTCCGTTCGCGGCCACCGGGGATGGCGAGCATATGCAGATCGAGCCACTTGCCGAAGGAGGGTTCATTGCCCGGCGGAATCACCAGTTCGACCACCAGCAGTTTGCCGTTTGCCGGCGTCACCTGGCGCGTGTGCTTGAGAATGGTGAGACACTGTTCATCTTCCCAATCATGTAGAATCTGCGAGAGCACGTAGGCGTCAGCGCCGGCCGGCACTGCGGTGAAAAAGTCACCGGCGACGCGGGTGCAACGGTCAGCCACACCGGTTGTGCGTAAGAAGCCTTGCGCGGCGTCGAGCACATGCGGGACATCAAACAAGATCCCACGGGCGGTGGGGGTGTTCTGCAAGATGGCTACCAACAGGGTGCCATAGCCGCCGCCCACATCGGCTACGGTGCCAAACCCAGCGAAATCATAGGTGGCCGCCACGGCATTGGCGACCTGGTGGGTGTAGCCGATCATCGCCTCGTTAAAGATGCGGTCAGCTTCGGGATTTTGCATGAAGTAGGGAAAGGGTCCCATGCCGAAACGGTGGGCAAAGGCCGGCTCGCCGGTGCGGATGCTGTGAATCATGTTGCCCCACGCCTGGTACTGCTCCTCGTTATAGGTGATGGCGAGGGAACGCATGGAGTCTGGCGTGCCGGTGCGGAGCAGCTCTGCCATTGGGGTCAGGGCAAAGGTGCGCGAGTTGGTCTCAGTGAAGACGCCAATGCTGGCCAGGGCGCGTAACAAGCGATAGAGTGAGGATGTATGGCTTTGGGTCGCTGCGGCCAATTCCTCAACCGGTCGTGGTCCGTCAGCCAGCAGATCTGCTACACCGAGTTTGGCCGCGATATAGACCGCCTGCGCGCGCTGGTAGCCGGTCATCATCTGAAGCAGGATAGCGGGGGGCGGTAAAGTCTCTGGTTGCACATTGGTCATTGGGATCTCCTTATCAGATTCATTGGGTGGTCACTGGCTTGCCAGTGGTTGGGAAGTTGACTATTGCTATCGTAGTGATGGATAAGCTGAAACACAAGCGATTTTTCCACAAAAATTCCACAAAATAGAGTGCTGCACACCTTCCTCAAATTCGCGACGCTAGCGCATGGGCCTTTCGGGAAGGGTCTGCGTATCTACGGCCATCGGTTGATCGGCGTTACCCCTTCCCGAAAGGGTTGTCAAAGAACGCTGTTTCCATTGCGCTAGGAGAGGCTAATGCTCCAACCATGCACGACATTCCGGCGTCAACACCTGCGCCGCCTTTTCCTCATAAAGCGCCAGTTCCTCAGCCGAGAGCACATCCTTCCAGCGCCCATTCGTGCCTTTGAAAAAGAAGGTTTTCCCACCCTCTTTCCAGACCGGTGCTCTGGCCGGCTCAGCGCGTTCGGCCCGCACAGTCTCGTCGCGCATCGTCTCCAGGCTGACGGTCTGCATGAGCGTGGGTAGTGCATCCTCCGCAAGCGGGATCTGCAGAAAGGCGGCAATGCGCCGGATCTCGCCGGCCAGATTGGCTTGCAGATCGTTGTAATGGACAAAGAGAATGTTGGGCAGGTGGCGATAGTCCCACCAGCTCTGCGTATGATGCAGGTTGCCCCAATATGGATAGCCTTCGCTCTCCCAGGCGAACCAGCCCCGGGTGATCCACTCGCGCCAGAATTGATGAATATCTTGCGGACAGGGCGGAAAGGGTGCGCCGACCCGACCCGGCAACTCATTGACGAAGGTCAGAAATTCCGGTGTGTAGTTGGCGTGATGGTTCCAGAGCGACATAAAGACATCGCGGGGGTCGCGCCCCACCACGATGTATTGAACCTGGGGAAAGAAGGGCAAGCTATCCAACGGCAGATGCGTTTTGATGAAACGACGGTGCGCCTGTGCTTCCAGTTGCGCAATCTGCGTATCGAGCGGACGCCAACGCGCATCCAACCAGGGAGAAATGTCTCCTCGTTTAGGCGCACTTTGCCCCTGGAAGATTAACTGGCGCACAATCTCCTGGGTCCAAGTTGTGCCCGATTTGATCGAGGTCGCGATGACAATGTCATCCGGCCGCGGTTTGAAACAATTCCAGCGTGTGCTGTCCAGTGCATAATTCTGATAGAGATGTGTAATCGTGGGGAGCGCTGCTGTCATGATCGATCCTCCGTTGTGGGTATGGCTATCCTACAAGTTGCGAAAGAGTCTGCTGTCGTCTATGATAGTGAGCATTCGTTTCAAACGCGTTCCAAACCCAATAATCATGAGCGAAAAATCATTTCATGGTCGTTCCAAAGCACACAGAGCTTGAAACGGAATTCGATCAGATGCTCTCGATCCACACCTTTGGCGTGCTGGCAGTTGAACTTTGTTCTGTGCCCTTGGCGGGCGCGCCAGGCGTCGCGCCGGAGGCCAAACCGCTCAAACTGGAAACGCGCACCATCGAAGCGCTCCTGGTCTATCTTGCTTGCCACGAACGGCCGCTCGGCCGCGAACAGTTGGCGGAACTTTTGTGGCCCGATCGAACGCAGGCACAGGCGCACGCCAATCTACGCCTGGCGCTCCACCGCTTACGCCGCCAACTCAATCCTTTTTTGCTTGTCACCCGCCTACGTGTGGGGCTCAACCCACAGGCTGCCATCGCGTTGGATGTACGGCGGTTTGAGACGCTGCTGACCAACGGCCAACTTGAGCAGGCAACTGCCGTTTATCACGGTGACTTCCTTGCCGACTTCTATCTCAACGAGAGCCCCGCCTTTGAACAGTGGGCGCACCTGGAACGGGAACGGTTGCGCACCCTGGCATTGGTCGCATGGCAGCAGCAGATCGAGCAACAGCTCGCAAAGGGTCAACTGCAGCCGGCCATTGACAGCGCACAACGGCTGTTGCAACTCGACCCCCTTCACGAAGCGACCCATCGCCAACTGATGCGCCTGTTGGCCCAGAGTGGTCAACGCAGCGCTGCCCTCGCCCAGTATGACACCTGTCGTTACCTGCTGGCAACCGAACTGGATGTTACACCGGACGAAACGACGACGGCATTGGTGGAGCAGATCCGCGCCGGTGTGTTTGACAAGAGGAATTTGTCCGTTCCAGGGCCAGTCACTCAGTCGTCTGGTCATCCGGTCATCCAGTCATCCGGTCATTCTCTTCCGCCCCAAGCCACCCCTTTGATCGGTCGCGCGGCGGAACTGGCGCAGATCGCGCAGTTGTTGAGTAATCCTGACTGCCGGCTGCTGACGTTGCTGGGCGCGGGTGGCATCGGCAAGACGCGCCTGGCAGTGGAGAGCGCCACCCGCCAGCGCGACGATTTTGGTGACGGCAGCTATTTTATTGGCCTGGCCGCGCTTGAGGAGAGCGAATTGATCACAGTCGCCATTGCCCGTAGCTTGGGCCTGCAACATAGCAGTGGCGACCTCTTGGCGCAGCTCACCGCGTACTTGCACAGCCGGGAACTCCTCTTGATCCTCGATAACTTTGAGCAGATAGTCGACGGCGCCGCGACCATTGCCCATCTGCTGCACCACGCACCGCGGCTCAAAGTGCTCGTCACTTCCCGTCAACGGCTGGCATTGCTGGAAGAATGGCTCTTCCCTGTCGGCGGCCTCTCCAGCGATGCCGGCTGCGATGACGATGCCGGCCAACTCTTTGTCCGCAGCGCGCAACGGCTGCAGCCGGCATTTTCAGCGCACGGCCAGGAAGAGCAGATTGCTGCGATCTGTCAATTGGTCGAAGGAATGCCGCTGGCACTGGAGTTGGCCGCCAGTTGGATCCGCGTTATGCCCTGTACGGCGATTGCCCGACAAATTGCGGCCAGCCTCGATTTTCTGACGACCGACTTGCGCAACCTGCCGGAACGGCACCGCAGCCTGCGCGCGCTATTCGATCATTCATGGCGACTGCTTTCCCCTGCCGAACAACAGGCGCTGCGCCGCAGCAGCGTCTTTCGCGGCGGCTGGACATGGGAGGAAGCGGTTGCCGTCACCGCGACAACGTTGCCGATCCTGGTCGGCTTGGTCGATAAATCACTGGTGCGCGTCGATCCCCAAGGGCGCTTTGCGATGCATGAACTGGTGCGCCAATTTGCGGTCGAACAGCTCACCGCCGCCGGTGAAGCGGATCTGATGCAGCGGCGGCATTTCAACAGCTATTTGCAGTTGGTGCGCAAGGCGGATAGCTATCTGCGTGGGGCGGTTGCATCTGAATGGTACGCACGGCTTGATGCCGAATTGGACAATATGCGCGCAGCTTGGGAATGGGCGTTGGCGGCCGATGCGATTGTCGACGCGGCTTGGTTGGGGCTGGCGCTCAACCATTACTGGACTGTTCGCATCGAATACCATGAGGCGGCCTTTTGGCTGGAGCAACTTTTGCCCCACCGCCAGCGCTTGCCCCACGACCTGCGGCTGGCGACTTTGCTCACGCTCTATCACGTCTGGCGTGGACGGGATGACTTCCAGTCCATTGATCGCTATCTGACTGAGTTGGTACGGTTACAGGATGCCGCCGCGAATGCGGGGTTGCGTGCCGTGACCTGCCGTTGCATGGGGGTGGCCACGGCCGACTATGACCGTGCGGTCTCGCTTTGGGAACAATGTATTGGGCTGTTGCGCGCGGCGTGTAGCGCGGTGGATGCGGCTTCTCCCGTGGTTGAGGGCTATTGCGTCTACAACGACCACGCCTACCAACTGGCCTTTGCCCTCTTTCGGTATGCCATTCGCCTGATCGACGCTGGCGAATACGATGCAGCCGAACGGCTCTCCGCCGAAAGTCTCACCCTCTTTCGCCGTCAACAAAATCGCGATTATATCGTCTACCCGCTAGGCAATCTGGGGCGGCTGGCACTGTTGCGCGGGGATTTGGCGCAGGCGCGGCTGCTCCTGCAAGAGGCCGTCGCCACGGCCCAATCCATCGGCAACATCATGGGTTTACTGGACTGGCTGCCGCGACTGGGTGCTGTCCTACTCTATAGCGGCGATGTTGACGCAGCGCAGCCGTTGCTGCACGAGGGTCTGCACCTAAGCCAAACGACTACCAGCGCCATGTACCTGGCCTGGAGCTACACCTACCTGGCCGAGGCCGCGCTCCGGCAAGGTGACCTTGGCCAGGCGGCCGACTGGTTGGCGCAAGCCCTGACCCATCACGCCAACCCACGCTGGATCCGCACGGAATTGGTCGATTGCCTCTGGGTAGCGGCCCGTCTGGCGGCAGCGCAGCAACAATATCAGCGCGCCGCCACCCTCTTTGGGCTGGCAGAACAGGTTGGCAGTCGGATTGGCTATCTGTCGGCTGTACCTGTGCGTCCGCTGGCGGACGCCGCGTTGGCAACCGTGCAGATTGCGCTGGAACCGGCAGCTTTTGCCGCAGCGTTCGCCGCCGGGCAGGGGATGACGCTGGAGAGCGCGTTTGCGACGATATTGACTGCGCCTTAGGCCCGGACCGCGGCGTGTTGAATCTGCTCAACCAGCTCGTCTAACGTGATAATATGGGCAAAGACAAGACCGAGTGTCGCCAACGTCGCCTTTTGTAACTCGGCGCCGGTGGCATCACCCATGCCAAACGTTGTCGTGCCGTCACTGAGGAAGAAGACACGAAAATCGCGCACCATGGCCTCGCGTGCCGTTGTTTCGCAGCAGACGTTGGTGGCGATCCCGGCGATAATGACGGTGTCGATCCCGCGCGTGCGCAGGATCATGTCGAGATCTGTGCCATAAAAAGCGCCGAATCTGGGCTTCTCCAGCAGAATATCACGGGGATCGACCACCAGATCCTGATGAAGTGCGGCCGACGTTGCGCCCTGATTGATCATCCCTGCTTTTACCGGCTCGATCTCCGCCAACAGTCCCATATTTGAACCATCGGGACGCAGGACATGGCTCGTATGGATCACAGGGATGCCGGCGGCGCGACAGACGGCCGTGAGTTGATTGATGCGGCCTAAAAGCGCAAGCCCGTCTGGGGCGGCAATCGGTGAATTGTGAACAAAACAGTTCTGCATATCGACATTGATGAGCGCCATGCGCTGCGGCTCTACGGCGAAATTCATAGCACGTCTCCTTTGCGGACTCACTTTGGCGGATAACTTTTGCTAACCTCCTCAGCATAGCACAAATTCAATTGCAATTGGTCACACTCGGCGTTACAATAGGCGTGACCAATTGCGTGACAATTGGTCACGGTCGCCTATTACTCAATCTGTACGGTAAGGGGCATATGAACCAATCAACAGACGAATTACCTGTAGCTTCCTTTGGCGTGTGGTTGCGCGGGCGACGCAAGGCGTTGGCTTTGACCCAAGCGCAAGTGGCGGAACACGCTGGCTGCACCGCAGCCACGATTCGCAAGCTCGAAGCTGATGAGCGCAAACCTTCCTGGCAACTGGCCGAGTTGTTAGCCACCGCTCTGGCCGTGCCGGATGAACAGCGGGTGACTTTTTTACATGCTGCGCGCCAAGTACAGGCGCTCAGTCAACTGATGACAACGCCATCATCGATGGCGTCTCCGGTGCTGCTTCCCGTCGGTGGGGCAGAGCCTCTATCGCCTAGTCAACACTTGCCCGCGCCCATGACTTCATTGGTGGATCGAGTGCAGGATACAGCCAACGTAGTCAAGTTGCTCACGCTGCCGGATGTACGTCTGCTCACGCTGCTGGGGCCACCGGGCATTGGTAAAACCCGCCTCGCCCTTCACGGCGCCGAAGCAGTGACCAGCCACTTTCGGGACGGCGTCTGGTTTGTCGATCTGGCCCCACTCACGGACGCAGCACAAGTGCTGCCCACGATTGCATATACCCTGACCGTGACCGAAGCGGGCGCAACGCCTTTGATCGAGCGGTTGTCTGCCACGCTGGTCGATCAACAACTTTTGCTACTCCTGGATAATTGCGAGCAAGTCAGTGCAGCGGCCACCGAGATAGCCATGCTTCTGCGGGGTTGCAAAGGGTTAAAAGTGCTGGCCACCAGTCGAACGCCCTTACGATTGAGCGCCGAATATGAATATCATGTGCCGCCGCTCTCACTGCCGGAGGAGCTACTGACAGAGCCGACACCAGCAAGCTTGCTGCGTTATGAAGCCGTGCAGTTGTTTGTGGCGCGTGTCCAGCAACACCAGCATGGGTTTATGATCACAGCCGCCAATGCCGCGCCGATACTTGCCCTCTGTCAGCGGCTCGAAGGCATTCCCCTGGCATTGGAACTGGCGGCTGCGGCACTGCGACGCATGACGGTTGCCCAACTGGCTGATTTACTCCAAACGGAAACCATGTGGCTGCATCAGCTCTACTCACCGGCGCGTGATCTGCCGCCGCGCCAACGCACGCTCTACGCGGCGATTGCCTGGAGCTATAGCTTGTTGGATGCGAAGCTGCAACGGATCTTTCGTCAGTTGGCTCTCTTTGTCGGTGGTTTTACCGCACAGGCGGCACTGGCGATCTGTGATGCCGATGTGGCCCTCTTGACGCATTTGACCGAGCACAATCTGTTGGCACAAAGCGCCGAACGTTGGCAGATGTTGGAGATGGTGCGCGAATTCGCGTTGAGTGAACTGAACCACACCGAAGCGCGCCATGAACGCAACCAAGTGCAAAAACGCCACACCGCCTATTTTGTCGACCAAGCGATAGCCCCACCAACCGCCCACTCAGCACCCATCGCGCCTGATTATGACAACTTTTGTGCGGCGTTGACACACACTATTGCGATCGAGGATGGTCATGGGGCCTTGGCGCTCTGCAGCAAGTTGGGTGACTTTTGGGAGACACAGGGCTATCTGCATGAGGGCGCGCGGTTGACAAAGGCTGTGTTATCAATGCCAACGGCGTGCGATATGCGTCTACGTTTGGCAGCGTTGGAGCGGATTTCTATCTTGGCCTGGCAAGTGCATCAATTCGACAATGCCTTGGTTTTTGCCGAGCAAGCCAAAGCGTTGGCGCGGGAGAGTGACCAACCGGAAGCGCTGGTGCGCACCCTGAACTTGATCGGGCGTATCTTTCTCGAACAAGGTGATTATGACGACGCCGAAGCGATGTTTCAGGAGTGTTTGCAACGTAGCTACTCCATTGCGCAACACTTCAACCCAGGTTATCCGCTAGCCATGTTAGGCGAAGTGGCGCTGGCGTGCGGAGAATGGCAATACGCGGCAGTTTATTTAACACAAGCCCTCACCGCGCTGGCTGAAGCCGAGCAGAGCTTATATATGGCTCTTTTTGTGGCGACAGCCCACACCGATTTGGCCGAGCTTGCCCTGATGTATGCTCAGATTGGAGAGGCGCGTCACGAAATACAACAGGGATTGCCCTATGCGCGCTTGACGATGCGGCGTTTGCGTTGCTTGCTGGTGGCGCTTGTTGGCCTTCTGCTGTCGCCGTTGCCCACCCAGCCGGCCAGCCACACGCAAGCTGCTGCTACATTGCTTGGTGCCATTGCCGGCCTAGGTACACGCACCGGTGACACCCTTTCCCCCTTCCACCAGCGGTTGATTAGCGAACGGACGACCAGGGCGCAACAACTTTTGTCACCCCACGACTGGCAAGCCGCCTGGCAACAAGGTCATGCCTGGACGCCGGCGCAGGTGATCGATAAAGCAGAGCGGTGGCTGGCATTGGATGTTACTTGACAACCAATCCATCACCAATTAATCTTGCCGACAACCATCCGGCTCACACGTCAACAGCGCACTCTTGCAGGCAGATTCTCTATGCCGACCGATTTCACCTTCAGCCAATCGATCAAGCAACGCCGCCGGGCACTCGACCTCACCCAAAGTGAGTTGGCGGCGCGTATTGGCTGTTCGGTCTCTACCTTGCAAAAGTTTGAAGAAGCGAGCCGGCGCCCCTCCAAGCAGATGGCGGAGTTGCTGGCCACCCATTTAGAAATTCCCGCTGCACAAAAGCATGAGTTTTTGCTGAAGGCCCGCGGGATTGAAGCGGGAATTGAAGCCGAGGCTGAGTCTGAGATTGAGGCGGCCAATGGGACAGGTAAGAGCGGCAGGCCGGCACAATCCACCCCGCAACCCCAGCCGATCAATCGCCAGCTGCCGACGCCGCTCACACCCTTGATCGGGCGCAGTGACGACCTGCAAGGCATCGTCACACTCCTGACCCAGCCGGCGGTGCGTTTGGTGACCATCATCGGCAGTGCCGGTGTAGGCAAGACGCGCCTGAGTCTGGCGGTGGCCGGTGATCTGTTGGAAACTGCAGAAGATGATTTTGCCGATGGCATTTACTTTGTGTCGCTGGCGGCAATTAGCGAGCCAACACTGCTCTTGTCATCCATTGCCCATCGCTTGGATCTGAGCCAAAGCAGCGCGTTATCGGTGTTACAGCAACTGGTGCAGCGCTTGCGCGACAAGCACCTGCTGCTTGTCCTCGACAACTTTGAACAGATCCTTGAAGCCGCCCCCGCTGTGAGTGAACTGCTCGGTCACTCTCCCACGCTCAAAGTATTGGTCACCAGCCGTTCACCGCTGTTGCTGCGCGGCGAATATCAGTACACGCTGGCCCCTTTCTCCGTGCCGCCCCTGACCCAAGTCAATCTGTTCAGCGCGCCTTGGCCGGCGATTGAGGCGCTCTCGGCAGTGCAACTCTTTGTGGCGACGGTGCGGCGCTTTGATCCCCGCTTTCAGGTGACGCAAGCCAATGCGGCGGCCATCCTCACCATCTGCAGCCGGCTCGACGGGGTCGCCTTGGCGATTGAACTGGCTGCCGCTCGGCTGCGCCAATTCAATGTCGCTGCCTTGCTCAGCCATTTGCAACAGCCCACGCTGGGTGCGTTGGCGTTGCTCACTGACGGTGCGCGGGATCTGCCGCCGCGCCAACGCACGCTCTACGCTGCCATTGCCTGGAGCTATGATCTGTTGGATCCGGCGGCGCAGCGGCTCTTTGCCCGCAGCGGCGTTTTTGTCGGTGGCTTTACTGATGCGGCGCTCAGCCAGGTTGCGTTTGCGGATCCGGCTGACCAAACACCCCTATCCCTGTTGCGTGCGCTGCAAAGCCTGCTCGACCATAGCTTGCTGCTGAAGCAGGAGCAGGCGGGCCAGGTGCGCTATACGATGCTCGAAACCATCCGCGACTTTGCGCTGGCACAATTGCACGCGCATGGCGAAGCAGAAAGCGTGGGTCAACGTCATGCCCACTATTTTTACCAGGCCGCCGGCCATGCCGCCACCGACGCCAATCAGGCGCTGAAGGGCGCGCTCTATCAACAGATGGAGCCTGATCACCCCAATTTGCGGGCGGCGCTACAGTGGCTGATCGAGCATGAACCGCTCGACGGTTTGCACATGGCCAACGCGCTGGAAGGCTTTTGGTGGGCGCGTGGCTATAACGAAGAAGGGCAGCGCTGGTTGCACAGCGCCATTACCGCCAACCCAGAACCATCGCTCACGCAAGCCAAAGCCTGGCTGGGCATCACCCATCTTTCGCATATCCACAGCGCAGACCCGAACCGCGAAGCGTACGCCAACCGCGCGCTACAGATTTGCCAACGTCTTGAGGATGAGACGCTGCTTGTTGCCTGTTATCACCAGCTTGGGTTGATCAAATGGCTGGGTGGGCAAGCGGCTGCGGCGGAAAGGTTCTTTCGTTTGGGCTGGGAGATTGGTCAAAGAGGCGAGCCAACGCCAATTACCGTCGAACTCCGCTCAATTCTGGCACGGATCCAAAAGAATTTAGGCATCTATGCCGACGCAGTGCGCGCTGAACTGGAAGCCGCGTTCATTGCCGCCCAAACGCTGGGCGATGCCGCCGTGACCTCCAGAGCAGCAACCGGACTTTGCTCGTTTGATTTTGAACAAAAAGATTATCAACGTGCGGCTATCTCGGCTGAGCACGCTTTGCTTGCGGCACGGGAAGCGCAAGACAAACATGCGCTAGGCGCGGCAGAAGCATATGCCGGCGATGTGGCGCTGGTGCAAGGCGACTTGGTCCAAGCCGGCCGGCATTACCGTGACGCATTGCACTATGTCAGCGAAATTGGCGATCACATGTCGTACAATCGTGGGATCTATCGCCTGGGCTGGCTTGCTGAAGTTGAGCTGCGTTATGCAGAGGCCCAGGTGCTATATCAGCAAGCGCTAGACTATTACTTGGTGCATCCTGATCGGCGGTACCAACTTCGTTCTCTCCTGGGGTTGACCAGCGTGGCCTGTGCGCAAGGGTCAACTGAAGCTGCCCGTCAGTGGTTTGCGGCAGCACAAGCGTTAATCGACGGCGCCCCCTTGCTGCTCACTCCGCATATGCGCGTCGCCTATGCGCGTCTACTCGCCACCTTGCAGCCGCACGGCGATCCTCAAGCGTGAAGATTGATTCGTTGCCACACTTCTGCCGTAGTCTGTTCAATCGTCAAATGGCTTGAATCGATGACGATCCAACCGGCCTTGGGCATCGGTTCAAGATACCCATAAATCCAGGGCGCGCCATGTTCGATAAAAACCTCAGCGTAGGGTCCGCCCCGTTGGTGAATCCGTTCATTCAACACTGCGCGCTGGGGCATGAGCAGGACTTTGTAGAGGGGTAGATTGTCTGCAATGGCAGGATCAAAGAGTTCAGCGTATTGCTCGGCGAAAAACTCTGGGATACAGACATCATCGATGATGACAGCATAACCATTGGCGTTGTAGAGTTTTGCCATAGCGATGGCCGTACTCTTGGCCAACTGATGTTGGACAGTCATTTCCTCCGTCCAGACGTTGCCCGGCACGACGCGACCGCTGACGACGCTCTGGCGTAAATCATCGACCTTGATATGCAGACTTTTAGGGTACTGTTCGGCGATGCACCGACCAATCGTCGTTTTACCTGTACCCGGTGCGCCGGTGATAAAGATGATTTTGTTCATCGCTGATTTGCTCCTGTTCGCGCCAGGATTTCCGCTACGGTTTGCTCAATGCTTTGCTCCGTTGAATCAACGATGATCCAGCTCTGCTCTTTTAGTTCAGCAACCACTGCGCTTTGGAGATAATCATAGACGATGCGAATACCGACCGCCAGATTATCGGTTTTTCTGCCGGGGCCATAACGGCCCAGGTTGCGGGCCATTGCCGTCTGCTCACTGGGATAGAGCAGAATCTTGTGCGTCTGTTGGGCTGTTATCAACTCTTCATACTCTAGCAGTCGGCTATATTGATCATAAAAATCGTCAACAACGACGGCAAAACCAGCTTGGTTGTAGCGGATCGTCATGGCAGATACGCTTGCGCGTGATACCGCCAACTGCTCAATCAGTTCTTGACTCCAGATGGGGTTGGGTAGCGTTAACCCTGAAACCACCATATCTCGAATCGTATCGAGTGGAATATGAATACTTTTGGCAAATCGGCCTGCCAACGCTCGACTGACTGTAGTTTTTCCGGCTGCGGGGGAGCCAGCGACTAGAAAGATAGGTGTCATGGAATCCTCGCTTGAATTATTATACCTCCACCCAACCGCCACGCGCATGGGACGCGAGCGCCGCGTCGAGTACCCGTTGTACTTGCCACCCTTCGTAAAAACTAGGCGCAACGGTTTGCCCTGCCAGAATAGCATCGACAAAGAGCCGACCACCAACTGGTTGTTGCCTAAAGAGCGCGTCCATCTGTTGCCCCAATGGTTGGAGAGGATCAATTCCCAATAAATAGGCATCAGGAAGCGCAAGCGGTTGAAAGCCCTCTTCCCCTTTCGCCAATTGCAACGTCGGGTTGCTGAATAGCTCCGCACAGGCAGTCAGTGAGCCGGCTTCGCCATGCAGGGTGACCGTTTGCGCAAAGGCCGGCTCACGTGTGCGCGCGACCGCGCTGACATCCATTGTCCCCTGGCTGCCGTCGGCGAATTCGATCAGCACCGTCGCCGTGTCACAGGCGGAGGTCATCGGTTGTCCGTCAGCCCCATACCGTGGCACATTGGTGACGAGCCGGGCATTGACACGGGCGATATCCCCCACCAAGTAATGCGCCATATCGATCATGTGTGAACCAAGTTCACCAATCACCCCGTTGGAATGTTGGGGGTCAAAGCGCCATGTATAGGCTGGATTGCGCGCATTCCCACTCAGAAAATCGAGTTGAATGTGATAGAGACGCCCCACTGTCCCTTGGGCAATCAGGTCGCGCATGTAACGATAGTGGGGCAGCCAACGCCAGGTAAAATATGTCTGATGGCGCACGCCCTGGGACTCAGCGCGTTCGTACATTTGCTTAGCGTCGGCCGCGTTGAGCGCCAGCGGTTTTTCACAAAGCACATGCAGTCCAGCATCGAGCGCCGCCATCGTCATGGGGAAATGTTGATCAACTGGGGTCGATATTACAATCGCCTGCAAATCGCCCTGCGCGATCATGGCCCGGTAGTCGGTGAAGACGTGAGGAATCGCATACTTGGTTGCCATCGCCTGCGCCCGTTCGCGGTTGCGCCCACAAATGGCCACGAGGTTGACGCGTTCATCCGCCGCAAAAGTGGGCAGATGATAAAGGTCTGGCCACCAGCTTGTGCCGATGACGCCGATGCGAATGGGCTCTCTCATTTTGTCTCCTTATGCTTTATATTTCTCACTGCCCAGAGCTTCTCACGGCAGAGAGATTATTACCGCTGGCTTGATCGACAGTGGCGATCCTCCGATAACCAGTTAATCACAGATGTTGTGCGCTTTCAAGCGCTGGAGACACACAAACCGTCGCACAAATAGTCGCACAGACACACGTTTGCACAGAGCAAATCCATCCTGAATGCCGGCTGCGGCAGAGGCCGCAGCCTGTATGACAATCCATTATTGATTGCCGTATCAGATCCTGGCATCTATGCGGCGCTCTGAATCTTCTCACTCATCTC
Organism: Caldilineaceae bacterium; assembly: GCA_034432375.1. Classification (GTDB taxonomy): domain Bacteria; phylum Chloroflexota; class Anaerolineae; order Caldilineales; family Caldilineaceae; genus JAHBVH01. The sequence continues at coordinate 12,213 of DAOUCA010000211.1, read as the reverse complement.
GTCCATGGTGAGCACCTGGGCAAAGAGCGCGCCCAGCGTGGCGAGACTCGCCCGCTGCGCTTCCTCCGCGCTGAGACCGCCTAGCGCTTGCGCCGAGGTACCATCGCTCAACAGAAAGACCCTAAAGTCGCGCGCCACCGCCTCGCGCACCGTCGTTTCCGGGCCGACATTGCTGGCGATGCCGGTCACGATGATCGAGTCAATGCCCTGTGGGCGCAGAATCAACTCCAGATCAGTGGCATGGAACGCGCCATAGCGCGGGATATCCAAAACAATATCACCCGTACCAACCACCAGACGCGGATGCAGGGCCGCGCCCGGTGCGTCGCGGTTGAAAACTTCATTCATCGGCGGATAGATCTCACTGAGGACACCGGTATTGCTGCCGTCAACGCGCACAACATGGCGGGTGTGGATGACTAAAATGCCCGCCGCGCGACAGATCGCGGCAAAGTGGTTGAGGCGTTCCAAGAGCGCCAGCCGGTTATACTTTGGGTCTTCGACGAACCGGTTTTGCAGCGTGCAGTTGATGAGCGCCATACGTGGCGGGTTCACAGGAAAGTTCATAAGATCACTCCTTTTGTTAATTGTGCAGTGTAATTAAAATGATAATCGGCTTTTGTCCCGTAGGGATGACTGAGCTTAGGAACAGCCAAGGTGAATGATGAGCATTGCAAAATAATCAGGTAAAACGTAGGTGCGGTTTCCATACCGCACGCTCTCGGTCATCAAAGCTTGTGCGGTATAGAAACCGCACCTACGTTATATTTCAATCCTTGCGCAACGCCACACGCCCCTGCTCTAACCACGCCCGACAATCAGGCGTCAACACCTGAGCGGCCTTCTCCATATAGAGCCGCAACTCGTCCGCCGAGAGCACCTCTTGCCAGCGACCATTGGTGCCCTTGAAGAAGAAGGTCTTAGCCCCCTCCTTCCAACTGAACTTGTAGAGCTGATTCAAGCGATCTTCGCGGGTGCGCATGGCTTCGAGGCTAACCGCGTCTAGGATCGACGGCAGCGCGTCATTAGCCAGCGGAATGGCCAGAAAGTCGGCGATCCGATTGATCTCGCCAGCCAGGTCGGCCTTGAGGTCGTTATAGTGAACAAAGAGAATGTTGGGCAGATGGCGATAGGCCCACCAGCTTTGGGTGTGGTGGAGGTTGCCCCAAAAAGGATACCCTTCGCGCTCCCAGGCAAACCAGCCGCGGCTGATCCAATCCTGCCAAAATTGGTGGATATCCGGCGGTGGCGAAGGAAAAGGATCACCGACCCGTTCCGGCACGCTGTTGGTTCCTTCATAGACCTGGTCGTTAAACTCGGCATAGTGGTTCCAGAGTGACATGGCAACATCACGCGCATCACGTCCCACCACGATGTACTTCACCTGTGGCAAGAAGGGTAAGCCATCCAGAGGGAGGTGTGATTTGATAAAACGTCGATGCGATTGCGCTTCTAATGTACCAACGAGCGCCTCAAGTGGGATCAGACGCCACTCCAGCCAGGGCGAAACCTCCCACAGCCCCATTTCATCGCGCGCGGGGACAGCTTGCTGCCCGCAGAAGATCAACTGACGCACGATCTCCTGCATCCAGGTTGTACCCGACTTGATCGAAGTGGAGATGACAATATCGTCCGCCCGTGGCTGGAATTGTTGCCAGCGCGTGCTATCCAGATTGTGATTTTGATAGGTACGGCTGATTTGGGGTAGTGGTGCGGTCATGCTGTTTCCTCCTGTTTTGTTTGTTGATTGTAACTACTCCGCCGTAGCCTGAGCTTATCGAAGGCGGTGGCGGGCTTCGACAAGCCCTTCGACCGGCTCAGGACAAAGCTCAGCCGCCAGTAACTGCGTCAGTCCTATGTTGATTCCGTCAAAGCGAGTTGCCGAATTACTGCCTGCTGCCTATAATATTCCTGCAATCGTTACGAGATCGTTCCAAACTCGCGAGTTAGAATTTTTTAAGGTCGATTCTCTTTGCAAGGGCAACACGGTATGGCTGCAATAGATATACCCGCGTCGATCACCCTATCAATCCGCACCTTTGGCGCGGCCAGCGTTACCATCGAGGCGAATGGCGACCCGATCACTTTTGAAGCGCGCACCGTGCAAGCACTCTTTCTCTATCTGGCTTGCCAGAGTCGATCAGTGGGGCGTGATCAACTGGCTGAACTATTATGGCCGGAGCGTACACAGCAACAGGGCCGCGCCAATCTACGCGTGGCGCTCCACCGTTTGCGCCAACAACTTGATCCTTATTTGCTCATTACCCGTCAAACGCTTGCCCTCAACCCCAATGCCCTGGTGACGCTCGATGTGGCGCACTTTGAAACCCACTTTGCCGCCGGTGAACTGGCCGCGGCCACGGCGCTCTATCAAGGCCCCTTTCTCGACGGTTTCTATCTCGATGAGAGCCCCGCTTTTGAACAGTGGCTGTTGCTTGAACGGGAACGGTTGCATATTCTGGCGCTGACCGCGTATCAGCAACTGATCACCCAACTGACAGATAGCGGCCAACCAGACGCCGCGATTGCCGCCGCGCAATGCTTGCTGCAACTCGATCCCGCCCATGAACCGACCCACCGTCAGCTGATGCGCCTGCTGGCACAAGTCGGTCAACGTAGCGCGGCACTTACCCAATATGAACGCTGCCGCCAACTGCTCGCCGCCGAGTTGGATGTGACGCCCGATGAAACGACGGCAGCGGTGGCAGAGCAGATCCGAGCAGGGGCACTAGACAAGGAGACAAGGAGATCGGGAGACAGGAAAACCGTCTCCTTGTCTCCCAGTCTCCCGGTCTCCTTGTCGCGCTTCCCCCCCCAATCCACCCCCTTCATCGGCCGCACGGCGGAACTGGCGCAAATCGAACAGTTGTTAGCCAATCCAGATTGCCGCCTCTTGACGCTGCTGGGCGTCGGCGGGGTGGGCAAGACGCGCATAGCCATTGCCGCGGCCATGCAGCAGGGAGCGCGCTTTCCCGACGGTATCTGCTTTGTTGCGTTGGCCGCGCAGCTTGCTGCCGACCTGCTGCTGGTGGCGTTGGCCCAAAACCTGGGGCTGGAGACGGTCAGCAGCGATTTGCAAGCCCAGGTCACTGCCTATTTGCAGTCGCGCAAGTTGCTGCTGGTATTGGATAATTTCGAGCACTTGTTGGCGGGTGCCGAGACGGTCGCACACTTGCTCCACCACGCGCCGCAACTCAAAGTGCTGGTCACTTCGCGCCAGCGTCTACACTTGTTAGAAGAGTGGCTGTTGCCGATTGGTGGCCTCTCCTTGGTTGGTGGGGTGACCGGCGATGCCGGCGCGTTGTTTGTACGCAGCGCGCAGCGGGTGCACACCGATTTTCAGGTCAATGGCCAGGCCGAGCTGATAACCGCGATCTGTCGCCAAGCCGAGGGGATGCCGTTGGCGATTGAGCTGGCTGCCAGTTGGGTGCGCATCATGTCCTGCGCCGAAATTAACCAGCAGATGCAACAGCCACTCGATTTTCTGACGACCGCGCTGCGCAACCTGCCCACCCGCCATCGCAGCATCTACGCCCTCTTTGACCAATCGTGGCACTTGCTAACCCCAGACGAACAGCGCGTCTTACGTGCCGTCAGCGTCTTTCAGGGCGGCTGGACATTGGCGGAAGCTGTGCAAGTTCTGGCTTTGGATGAGATTGCAAGCTCGACGTTGCTGACCAACACGCTGACCGCACATAGTCGTTCGATCCAACAGCTGCTCTTGGCATTGGTCGACAAGTCATTGGTGCAGCGGAGTGAGCAGCAACGGTTTCGGATGCATGAATTGGTGCGTCAATATGCGGCGGAACAGCTTGCCGCCAGTGGCGAAGCGGAGACGATCCGCCAACGCCATTACAATACGTACCTACAATTGGCCCGCACTGCCGATCAGCAGGTGCGTGGAGCGGAGGTGGTGGCCTGGTTTGCCCGGCTGGATGCGGAACAGGATAATATCCGCGCCGCCTGGCAATGGGTGCTCGACACAAAACGCTTTACCGCGGCGGCCTGGTTGGGCGTGGCGCTCTGTCACACCTGGCACATTCGGGCGCGCTGGTATGAAGTTGCCAAGATGCTGGAGCAGGTGTTGCCCCAGCGCCACAAGCTGGCCCCTGATCTGCGGCTGGCGCTGTTGTTAACGCTCTATCGGTTTTGGCGGGCCTTGCATACCTTCGCACCAATCGAAGCCTATGCCGCTGAACTCAACCAGTTGGAGCAGGCATCGCAAGCGCCGCTGCTACGTGCAGCGGCTTGGTTTTATCTCGCCAATGCAACGCCCGATCCCAATGAGGCGGGCCGCGGCTTTGATCTCTGTCTGACCTTGCTCGATCAAGCCGCCCTGTTGCCGGGACCAGGGGCGGAATTCTGTTTCTTTGCCGACCGCACCAACCTCCTCGCCATGACCTATTTCCGCTATGCGCTCCGCCTGATTGATGAGACGGGTGCCTATGACCATGCGGAAAAGCTGGCCGACGCGAGTCTGCGCCTCTTTGAAGAGATGGGCAACCGTGACATGATCGCCTATTCCCTAGGCGCATTGGGCCATCTGGCACTACTGCGTGGCGATCTGACGCGGGCGCATCGACTGTTACAAGAGGCGGTGGCGATTGCGACCGCGGTGGGCAATCGCATGAGCCTGGGAGATTGGCAGCCGAAGTTGGGGCTCGTCACCTTTTATCTGGGCGATGTCACGACAGCACGCCAGATCCTGCACGCCGCGCTACAACTCTGGCTTGACCTGAAAAACGATGTCTTTCTGGCCCGCATCTATGGCTACCTGGCGGAAATTGCCTTCGCCGAGGGTGAGTTAGACGAGGCAACGCAGGCCGTGGCCCAGAGCATGGGCTATCAACGCAAGCTGCGTTGGCTGAGCACCGAGGTGGTTGATTGCCTCTGGGTGGCGGCGCGCCTGGCGACCGTGCAACGGGAGCCTATTCGGGCGGCCACGCGCTTTGGGCTGGCCGAACAGGTGCGGCGGAAAGTTCACTATCATGGGAACAGAGTGACGCGTCCCGCCGTGGACGATGCGCTGGCAGCAGTGCAGGGGGCACTGGAACCGGCGGTCTTTGCTGTAGCCTTCGCGTCCGGGCGGGAGATGACGCTAGAGGAGGCGTTTGCAACGAAATTGGTCACATCACTCAAGGCCACTATGTAGCCGGTTCGAGCACGCTCCGCCCTTGCTCCAACCACGGTCGGCAATCCGGCGTCAACACTTGCGCCGCCTTTTCCGCATAAAGCGCCAACTCCTCCGCCGCAAGCAGATCCTTCCAGCGGCCGTTGGTGCTGCACACGGCTTGTCGCTGTTGTTTTCCCTTGCAGATCGGGCGAACGAATTTTATCCCTATCGCGCGGCGCGGGCTGATCTTTTGCGCCGGACGAATCAACTTGAAGCGGCCGCGGATGCCTAGGGGCGAACGCTAGGTGGAGGCGTTCGCTGCGGGGCAACAGATGGCGCCGGCAGAGATCCTTGTCGTGATCCAGGGGCCGCATAATCGGCTGGATTCTGTGTGAGACAATTCCAATACCGTCTTCTGGCGCACGCTACTTGTCCCCAAAAGGAGGCGCAATAAAGCGCAATTGGGCTGTATTTTGGACATTTGACAAGCCGGATCGGCGGCTGTATAATGACCGCCATCCCACATAGTAAACTGTTCTGAAAGAAACGAATCGACTGCCGCCGGCAAGCTGGCGACTGTGACACCTACTTCATGGGGCGCTTTGGCGTCCGTTGGATGCTCAAGGTGATAAGCGTAACATCGGGTATTGCCCGATACAAGGTTCTGAATCTCATTAGAGGTGGCAGGCGTGACGATTGGTTATATTGCTCGACGGATCGGAATATTTCTCCTCATCGTGATCACCGCGGTGACTCTTAATTTTTTTATACCCCGCATCAGCCCGACGAACCCCATCCAGTCCCGCATGAACCAGCTCGCTGCCCAAGGCGGTGTTTATGAGAATCAGGTTCAGGAACTGATCAAGATCTATAATCAGAAGTTTGGCCTGGATAAGCCGCTCTGGCAGCAGTACCTAAACTATTGGCGCGATCTGCTCAACCTGGATCTTGGCGTATCCGTGGCCTACTACCCACAGACGGCTCTCGATATGATCGCGCGTTCGGCCCCGTGGACGATTGGCCTGCTGATCGTATCCACCCTTTTTGCGTTTGTCCTCGGCACGCTCTTTGGCGCGCTGATGGCCTGGCCCAGAACGAGCCGCATCGCCCTTGGCCTATCGCCGCTCTTTATGACACTATCGGCCATTCCATACTACTTGGTGGGCATGTTGTTTATCTATGTGATCGCCATGCGCTGGCGCGTACTGCCGGTCGGCGGGGCATACACCGCCGGTGCGAACCTAACCCTAAGCTGGCAGATGGCCCTCGACATTGGCCGTCACGCTATTCTGCCGGGTGCTTCGATTGTGCTAAGCGGTATCGGCTCCTGGGGCTTGGGGATGCGCGCGATGATGACCATTACGTTGGGCGAGGATTATCTTCATATGGCGGAGGCCAAGGGGCTGAAGCCACGGACTATCTTTATGGACTATGCGCTGCGCAACGCGCTGCTGCCGCAGGTGACTTCGCTGGCAATATCGCTGGCGATGGTCATGTCGGGGGCCGTGTTGGTGGAGGTGATCTTTGGCTACCCAGGCGTGGGCAATCTCCTCTTCAAGGCGATTGCCGGCAATGACTACTTTGTCATCCAGGGGATCTCGCTCTTTATTATCCTCTCGATCGGCGTCGTGTTGCTCGCGCTAGATTTGGTCTACCCATTGATTGACCCACGCATCAGATATCGACAAAGCTAAAATGCAGTTGCAAACAAAATAGGATTATTAGGGAGCGTAATGGCAAGGAAAGAGAGTAGGTTCGTCGAAGCGCTGGGCCGCTATCGCTTGCTGATTGCAGGGGCCATTTTGGTCGCGCTGATTTCACTTTTTGGCCTGGTGGGCCAATTATTCGTGCCCAAAGAAATGTCGGAAGTAGGTGCTGGGCGACCGGCGCAGCCCCCATCTGCCGAGCATTGGCTGGGAACCGATCAACAGGGCCGAGACGTATTGGCGGACCTCATCTATGGCACCCCGACCTCGCTGGAGATCGGGGTAATCGCGGGTGTGCTTGGTGTGACCGTCGGTGCACTCATGGGGCTGATTGCCGGGTATGCCGGCGGTATCGTCGATGAGGTGATCCGGATTATCGTGGATATCCTGCTGACGATACCGAGCCTGATGATCTTGATCATCGTTGCGTCGATGTTGGGTGTCGTTTCGGTCGAGGCAATGGCATTGATCATCGCAGCGCTGGCTTGGATGTGGCCGGCGCGGGCTGTGCGCGCACAGGTGCTTACCATTCGCGAGCGCATGTATATCCAAGTGGCCAGGTTCAACGGCGCAAGTAATCTGCGAATCATCATCGGCGAACTCTTACCAAATCTGATGCCGTACTTGGCGGCTAATCTAGTCGGCGCGATTTCTGGCGCAATCCTCGCCTCGGTGGGCCTCTCAACACTTGGGCTGGGGCCAATGACCAAGCCATCGCTGGGCCTGACCTTTTACTGGGCTATCACTTACGGTGCCCTGATCCGTCAGATGTGGTGGTGGTTCATGCCCCCCATCGTTATTATTGTCATCCTCTTTCTTGGGCTCTTCCTGATGAGCCAGGGTCTGGATCAGATCGCGAACCCCAGACTCCAGAGCAAAGTGTGATTCCAGTACAAAACAGTAGGACAGTAGAGAGTAGGACAGTAGGACAGTAGAAGGCACTGACCGACTGACTCACTGTCTTACCGTCCGACTGACTCACTGACTCACTGACTCACTGTATTTTCACAGAGGTGTGGATTGAATTCGAGTACGCTTCAAGTACGTAACCTTCGTGTGCACTACGACACCAGCCAAGGTGCGGTGCGGGCAGTCAACGGTATATCCTTTGATCTGCGCGCTGGTGAGCGCCTTGGCCTGGTTGGCGAGTCTGGCTCGGGCAAGTCGACGGCCGCACTCGCGTTGATGCGCCTGATCCGCCCGCCCGGCAAGATCGAGGGCGGCCAAGTACTGCTCGACGGTCTCTCGCTCCTCGAATTAACTGAGGAGCGCATGAGGCAGATCCGGCTGGCCGAAATCGCGCTGGTCTCGCAGGGCGCGATGAACTCGCTGAACCCGGTGACGCGGGTGCGGCGGCAGATTGAGGACGCGCTGCGCGACCACAATGTGAAGCTGTCACGGCGCGAACGCACCGAGTGGATTGGCGAATTGCTGCAACGCGTCGGCCTCCCACGCGCTGCCGCGGAAATGTATCCACACGAGTTGAGCGGCGGTATGAAGCAGCGTGCCTGCATCGCCATCGCCATCTGTTTGCGACCGAAGGTGATCATTGCCGACGAGCCCACGAGCGCGTTGGATGTCGTCGTCCAGCATCAGGTGATGGAGACACTGGAGACCCTGCGGGCAGAGTTGGGTGCCTCGGTCATCCTCATTGGGCACGATATGGGGCTGATGGCGCAGGCGGTCGATCGCCTTGGGGTGATGTATGCTGGTGACCTGATCGAAACAGGGGAGATTGCGGCGCTTTTCGCTGAGCCGCTGCACCCATATACTAGGTTACTCATGGCCAGCCTGCCTTCGCTCGAACAGAAGGAGGCTGCCAAAGGTATCCCTGGGTTGATGCCCTCTCTGCTCAACAAACCGACGGGGTGCCCATTTCATCCCCGCTGTCCCGACGCGTTTGATCGGTGCAAGGTGGAAGAGCCGAAGTTGCAGACAGTGCGGCCGAACCGTGACGTCGCCTGCCATCTGCACTCGGCTGATGTGGCTGGGGCTGCTTCAATCAAGACGGAGGCGTCATGAGCGCTCTGCTCGAAGTTCGGCATGTGACCAAGGTGTTCGGTGGCGGGCTCTTTAATCAGAACAACGCCCTGGTCGCGCTGGACGATCTGTCGCTTGCCATTGCGGAAGCACCGCCGACGATCACCGCGATTGTGGGTGAAAGCGGCAGCGGTAAGACGACTTTCGCCCGTCTGATCCTTGGCCTGACCGAGCCGACCAGTGGTGAGGTCTGTTATCGCGGCGTTGATCTGCGACAACTAGACCGGGAGCAGCGTCGTCAGTTTCTGCGCGATGTCCAGGTAATCTTTCAAGATCCCTACGAGGTCTACAATCCCTTCTACCGCATCGACCATGTGCTTGAGGAGCCTGTTGCAAATTTCCGCCTGGCCAAATCGAAGGTGCAGGGACGCAAGCTCATCGAGGAGGCGCTTACCTCTGTCGGTCTTCGCCCGGAAGAGACGTTGGGGCGCTATCCACACCAACTCAGCGGTGGCCAACGGCAGCGGGTGATGGTCGCACGCTCATTGCTCCTGCGCCCGCGGGTGATCATTGCCGACGAGCCGGTGTCGATGATCGACGCGTCTTTACGCGCCACCGTCATCGAAAGCCTGCGTGACCTGAACCGCCGCTTCGGGATTTCGCTTATTTATATCACCCACGATCTGACCACGGCCTACCAACTCAGCGAGAATATCGTTGTTCTCTATCGGGGGTCAGTTGCCGAGGCCGGCGACGTCGAGCGGGTCGTTAAAGAGCCTGAGCATCCCTATACACGCTTATTGATCGGCTCGATCCCGCGACCGGATCCCACGCACACCTGGGGGATCAAGGAACATCTCCCCGATACGACTAAGAGCGCCAGCAGCGGAAATGGGATGAGCCGACAGGGATGTCACTTCGCCGATCGCTGTCCACATGTGATGGCGATCTGTCGCGAGAAAACCCCACCCCTCTATCAGACAGCACCCCATCGGGCTACGGCCTGTCACCTTTACAGCGACTCACCGGTAGCCGCGGCGGAGAAGCTTGGTGAGATCTTTGTTGCGCGCACTTGATGCGCAGGCTGCTCTTGAACCTGGAGGAGTTCGGAGAGGCCCAAGGTTTTATGTATTACCCTGTATCATTTGCACCCATGACTAGGAGGAGGTAAGTTGTATCTATGATGTACTCAACACGGTTTACTCGACGTTCTTTCCTGCTTGGCCTTGGCACCACTAGCACGGCCATGCTCCTCGCGGCTTGCGCAGGACAAACGGCTGCCCCGGCCGGCGGCGATGCGTCCGCACCTGCTGGCGGTGGCGCGGCAGTGCCGCCAAGCGGTATGAAGGCCGAAGTCACTCGGCAAGACACACTTGTCCACTATGGCGGCGACACGGAAATAACCGAGCCGACAAACTTCAACCCCTATTCGCTTGGCGGGTTGGGACGGATTCGCGGGCCTCTCAACAAGACGATCTTCGAGTTCCTCTACTACTATAATCACAACGACGGCACAGAGATTCCTTGGCTGGCTGAGAGTTACAAGGTAGCGGATGACTTTACGAGTGTTGACGTTGCCCTGCGTCCAGGCGTGACATGGAACGACGGTCAGCCCTTCACAGCGGACGATGTCAAGTTCACTCTGGAAAAGCTACGCGACTCACCTGAATTGGCCTTCTCTTCGGATATGAAGGAGTGGGTGAAAGAGGTCACCGTTAATGACGATCAGAACTTGACAATCAACCTAAATAAAGCCAATCCCCGCTTCTTTTATTTCTACTTTATTGAGAACTCAGAAATCCAAATCGCAATTCTGCCCAAGCACATTTGGGAGAACGAAGATTGGACCACCTTCCAGAACTACGACCCAGCGAAAGGGTTGCCTGTGGGTACCGGGCCCTTTAAGTTGGTCGATGCGTCGCCGCAGGGTCAGTTCTTTGACCGCGATGATAATTGGTGGGGCGTAAAGAGCGGCTTTTCGCAGGCGTCCAAGGTCACACGCCAATCCTTCCTTCCGCTTGGGTCCGGCCCTGCGGTCTTTGCACGCATGATTAACAACGAGTTGGATGTCGACTGGACCGTCCAGCCCGGTGAGTTTGTGGCCGGCATGGCGCAAAATCCGGATCTCCATAGCTGGAACGCGCAAGGGCCTTCCTGGGGTGCCCCCGATGCTTGCCTTTATACGCTGGGGCTCAACTGTCAATGGGGCCCAATGGCTGATGTGCATGTGCGCCGGGCCGTGCAGGCGGCCATCAACCGCCAACAGATGGTGGACCTGGCCTACGAAGGAGGAACCGTCCCGTTGGTTCTGCCCTTCTCGACTTTTGGCGGTCTCACGCCATACCGGGATATGGTTGCTGATTTGGTTGAGAAATACAAACCTGACAATCCTTCCCAAGATCTGGTCGATACGGAAATGGCGGCAGCCGGCTACGAAAAGGACAGCGAGGGCTTTTGGGCCAAGGGCGGTACGCGCCTACAGCCCGATGCCCAGTGTGCTGCCTGGCTGGGGCCCATGGCTCCGGTCATCGAAAAGCAGCTGCGCGACGCAGGCTTTGATGTCACCTTCAAGTACAACGCCACCACCTCTGATCCATTCTTCGCCGCGGTGCGGACCGGCCAGGCCGACATATGGATCATCGTACACTGTGGAAGCAGCCGCGAGCCTTGGGGTACACTCCAGCACTACCACAGCAAGTTCAACTCGCCCGCTCAAGGCCAGACGAACAACTACATCTGGGCCAACAGCCAGTACAACAACCCGGATTACGATGTACTGATCGATCAACTGGATGGGATTCCACCCTCACCGACAGACAAGGCGTATACCGATCTGGTCCACCAGGCTATTGATATCTACCTGCGCGACGTGATCGAGATCACGATGTCTGAAGAGCGACACGTTCGGACTTACAACTACCACTATTGGACGGGCTGGCCGAACTCAGACAATGCGTATGTCGCGCCCTATGCCCTCTGGGCGAGTATCATGCTCGCGCTGTTGAAAGTCGAACCCACGGGCGCGGCATAGGCCAGGAGTGTACCAACGGCCGTTCCGCTGCTCATTAAACTAAAAAAGGCTCTTGGCGAATTATACTGCGGTTGAAATGGGAACCGGAGTTTCTACCCCAGCAAAACTCCGGTTCCCATTCAGAGCTGAGTATAGTGTGGAGAAGTGCCGGCTGAGTAAGGTGCGGCACTTTGCACTCGGATCGAAACTAGATGGGGCGACCCGCGGCCTTGGTTTCGCGCCTAGAAGGCAACCGGCAAACGACCGCCTACCGGGTGCCCCCAGGGCGCGGCGTTCGCTTACCCTCTTCGCTTTACACCACACTACTTCGCCAAGAACGCTAAAAAACAATACCTAGTACCCCCCTCCTAGTCCCCCCCTCCTAGTCCCCCCCTCCTAGCCCC
>DAOUCA010000210.1:0-38178 GCA_034432375.1 Caldilineaceae bacterium | reverse complement strand
CAATTCCTGGCTAAACTTGCTTTCTGCTTCGACTTCACGTAATCTAAATCCCATCAGGTGACTCCTTTTGGCTTTCTGTTGGTCGCACAACAAGTATGCCTCAGAAGTCACCTGATTCCCTTATTTGAATGGTCTTGATTTTAAGCCCTAACATATATAAGTATGAGGTCAAAAGTGCATATCTTTCAGAGCGCTACGTACAATTTTAGCTACATACTTGTGTAAAAATTGTTTGACAAGGAACGGGTCGTCTCCGATCATTGATCGGAGACAACCCGCTCCTTAGGCTTATTATACTCGACTGGCAAACCAATCAATCGTGGTTTTCATTCCTTGATCGAGATCTACTTTGGGGTCCCATTTCAGAATGCGTTGCGCTTTTCCTATATTGGGTTTTCGTTGTTTGGGATCGTCCATGGGAAGTGGGTTGAAGATGATCCCTGCTTCATTTTTGGTATATTGGTTAATCTTCTGTGCAAATTCTAGAATAGATGTCTCGGTTGGGTTACCAATATTTACAGGCTCTGCTTCATCGCTCAATAGCAGGCGATAAATGCCATCAACCAAGTCGCTAACATAGCAGAAGCTGCGCGTTTGGCTGCCATCCCCATAGACGGTTAGTGCTTGCCCGCGTAACGCCTGCGCTACAAAATTGGGGACGACTCGGCCGTCGTTGAGGCGCATCCGAGGACCATAAGTATTAAAAATGCGGACGATCCGGGTCTCCACACCATGACTGCGGTGATAGGCCATCGTCATTGCTTCAGCAAAACGCTTGGCTTCATCATAGACCCCACGCGGGCCAATTGGGTTGACATGCCCCCAATAATCTTCAGTTTGTGGATGAACCTGGGGATCGCCATAGACTTCGCTCGTGCTAGCCAGTAACAATCGCGCGCCTTTGGCTAAGGCAAGCCCAAGCGCATTGTGTGTGCCTAAGCTCCCGACTTTTAAGGTTTGAATCGGCAATTCCAGATAATCAACTGGACTAGCCGGGCTGGCAAAATGGAGAATTGCATCCAAGCTTCCTTTAAGATAGATGTAATCCGTTATGTTGTGCTCAATAAATGCAAAGTGTTTATTGCCGGCGAGATGTGCTATATTATCTGTACTACCGGTAATCAGATTATCCATGGCGATCACATCGTGGCCTTCATGAATTAGACGATCACAGAGGTGGCTACCAAGAAAGCCTGCACCACCAGTAACTAAAATACGCATAAATTTTTCCTTTCATGATTCATCCCATTCAGGTTTGCACCAGTCCTACTCTCCTGTAGCAAAGCCAAATTTGTGGGAATTCAATAGCGAGTGAAGAGAATGTATCCTGTCTTGCCTTTTGGTCCCTTTACAATCCCTACTACGCCGATTGTCATTTTGGTTGCAACGACCGTTGGGCTAGAAATTGCTGGACGATATGGGCGCCGTGTTGGCATAGCCATTGATGATATTTGGAATATAGGGCTCCTTACGATTCTGATCGGGTTGATTGTAGCGCGTCTCTGGAATGTTATCCAGTTTTGGCCTATTTATGTAGCAGAACCTCGGTTGATAATCAGTATACGGCCAAGTGGGTTTGTGGTGTGGCCTGGATTTACAGCTGGCATACTTACAATTTTTGGGTATCTATTGCGTCGAGCTTTACACCCGCTACCTGTTCTAGCAGCTCTGCTTATTGGTGCCGCAACTGCGATGGCCATTATCCAGGCGGGCCAGTTGTTAAGTGGTGATCTACTGGGTACACAAAGTTCACTACCTTGGGCCATACCTTATTATGGCGAATTACGACATCCTGTGGCGCTATATTACGGAGGTGGGCTAGCCTTATGGGTTTGCTTCATCTTGTCTTTGCCAACGACTAATGGTGCGGCACGCATCATTCTATATTTACTACTCGGCGGTGGAATAGTCTATCTCCTTGGTGGTGCATTTGAATATAATGCCCCAATTTGGGCAGGACTGCACATCAAACAGTTGATTGGACTAAGTTTATCACTACTTGCTTCATTGCAATTAGCGCGTTCTACGATAACTCGTGAAGCTCTTGGTGAGGAATAGCGCATCCCCAAAACAAACGGGCAGATCTTGATACCCCTAAGCCAACGCCGATTTACTAGTTTTCTGTTGCAGTAGCTCGATTACTGTTCTGTTTATAAGCCTGTGACACGGAGAAATGCTTTTTTAAGTGGAAAGAAAGATCGACTTGTCCCTTCTATCAAAAAATGCAAAATTCAGCCATGAACGAAGGATCGTGATGGTATTTGCCGATAAATAGTAATGTAAGAACGTAAACAACTGATGCCTACTCATTAAACTATCTTACCTTCACTGTTACATTTACACACTTACCGGCTATCCTATGAAAGACTACCACCGCATTTTGGAGATATCAACGGATGCTACTGAAGAGGAAATTCGTGCTCAGTACAAGCGTCTGGTTCGTATTTATCATCCTGATCGCTTTACCAATCCACAAGATAAAACTTACGTTGAACAAAAATTAAAAGAGATTGCGGAAGCTTACCATGGGCTGCTTGCAGACGTACGTGGGTTGTCTTCCTCTCCCTCTTCCTCGTTCCCGCTCCCTGATGGCGCATCTACTCAAGGCTCTACTCTTTCACCTAAACCCGTTGTCGTACCAACCCTTTTAGATTTTGGATCGATTACCAAGGGGTTGCAACGATCATTGCAATTTCAGATCCTGAATGATGGTGGGGTTGTCAACAATCTTCAACTTCACTATGGCAATGATCCGAGTTGGTTCAAAGTCACGAGTGGCCGGCGACTATACAAAAGTCGCCCGTTCCCTATGGTTTTTGCAGTTATCGTTGATGCAAGTCGACTACAGGCGGGCAAGAGCTATTATGGGTGGATTCGGATTGAAATGGATGAAGCTATCACGCAACTAAGCCTTTCTGCGAATGTTGTAAAGCGTAATCCCCTCTTATTTTTATCACCTAGAATTACCCTTGCTCTCTCAATGATGCTGTTACTCGTTGCATTTACCTCTTTGCGGTTGTTTGATTCTTTTCTGCCAAGCATATTGCCAAACAGCCAATCCTTTCAGCCCGTAGAAGTTGCTTTATCACAACCTACGGCAACAACTGCGGATGACTCTACAGAAGAGCGTGAAGCTGCCATAATTGTCATTCAACCGGCGACTATAACGTCTTCGTCGACTCCGGTGCCAATGGGGCGTGATCCTTTTCCAATCAACTCATCCGCCATCCTTTCGAACCGAGCCATCCAAGTTGAGAAAGCAACTGCTTCGCCCACAGGAATTCGTGGGCGTATGGGGGTAAAGACATTGACGCCTAATGCACCTTTGTTGCCTCCGGCAGAGTTATGGGCCAAAACAATTTCATCGCCAATTGCAATACCGCCCACTGCAACACCAGTAGGCTTAGTTGCAATGCCCCCTAGGTCAGCAGCCGCAGTTAGCACCGTTACACCTCGGGCAAGCGAGGAAAAGAGAACAACACCCACAGTCTCCATCACAACAAGCGGAACTGCTACGACAGAACTTTCATCAACCGCTACCAATACGGCCACGCCCTTTCCCAATACAGTTGTTCCCAATACAGTTGTTTTGGCCAGTACACTCAGCCAATCTACTAGTCCAGCAAGTACATCTACGAATATACATACGTTGGCTATTACGGCCACAACCACGCTCACAAGCACACTCATGAGTGTACCTCTACCGACTGCTAATACGCGTGTACCAGCAACGATAGCTACAACTACAGCCGCAGCCACAAGCACGCGTACGCCGGCGAGCACAGCGACAAGCACGTTGACATCGACTGGTACCCCTACAGCCATAAGCACCCCTACCCTGACTAGAACAGCCACAGCCACAAGCACGTATACGCCAGCGAGCACAGCGACAAGCACACTAACATCGACTGGTACCCCTACAGCCATAAGCACCCCTACCCTGACTAGAACAGCCACAGCCACAAGCACGTATACGGCAGCGAGCACAGCGACAAGCACGCTAACATCGACTCGTACCACCACGGCCACAAATCGCGCTACCCTTACGAAGACGCTTACACCGACCACTATAGGTACAGATGTGATTGTTCAAACCTTCACGCCAACAGCAACTCTTGCTGTACTAACAAGTACGGTAACGTTCCCGCCGACTTCTACTGCTTTATCAACTACCATACCCGCAATTCCAACAACGGTTATCGGGAATGCAATCGTTTTAATCCCTAATAATTATAATGTCAATGCGCGAGCCGATATTTCAGTTAATGCTGACGTACTGCAAATTTTGATCTCAGGGACGCAGTGGGTTGCTGTGGGGCGCACAATTGATAGCACATGGCTGCTAATTCGACTTTCTAATGGACAATTTGGATGGGTCTTTACTACAACTGTGATGACTGATTCTGAACAAGTGAGGCTACTGCCGGTCGTATTACCGGAGTAACAACAAACTATCATTTGATAAGTAAGACAAGGGGATGGCTATAGCTATCCCCTTTACTGTTTGCTACTGCTGTAACTAATTTGCCGTAGCTGCTCTGCCTTGACTGGAGTGTGGTAATAGACTAAATGATCAGAAGATAATTGGTATAAAAGCCGTGTCCGCTAGTTCCCGGACGACAGGCGACGAAAGTCGCCGTCTGTCGGCGTGAATCGGATAAAGCAATAACAATTTCATGTAACTTTGGGAAATTCGCAAAGTTTGGTATCATACTGCCATTCATTTGCATTGCCAGTTGAAAAAGAACACTACTTTTGTGGATAGCCGCTTTGCCATCCATATAACGTAATTTGTTGGATAGGTAGCCACAGATTATTGCTGGTAATAATAACCCTTCTGCGGTCAAACCGACGACTTTGTAGCAAGTGACCGATAAAGAAGAGATCAATATGCTTGAAATATTTCCAATTTTACGGATCTTTGCCGATCAGCGAGCGACTAAGATCGAGCTCAATCGTTTGATCCGCCTGGTACTACTTTTATTGCTCTTACTATTTACATTTACCTCCGTTCTTTGGGCACAAGATGGTGCACCATCGCAACTCGATTCTACTCTTTCTACGCGCCAGCTTACTTCTCTTGATGCTGTCACAACGACGCCCCTCTATTGGTTTCTCCTCACTACCGCAATCGCCTTTTTGGTTCCCATTGGTTTTATTTTGATCAGCATTGCTGGCCTAGAGATTGACTATGCATGGAATGCTGCTCTTGGTGGGTTAGCCTCAATAGGCCTTGCTGCGTTTGCTTATTGGGCAATCGGTTTTGCATTGCACTTTGGGGGAGTCGGCTTGGTCTATCCCAATAGTGGTTTACGACAACTCGTTTGGGAGTGGAGTCCACTTTCAACAAATTGGGGAACTGGGTGGGGTGTTGCCGGTTTAAGTGGTTGGTTTCTGTCGGGACCAAACGTTTCTACACTAACATACACCCTCTTTCTCGTTCACTTGCCGTGGGTGGTAACGGCAGCAACGCTACCAATCGTTGCACTGCGGGGCCGCGCACCTGCCATTGTCACGTTAGTACTTGCCCTTTTGCTTGGTGGAATTATCTATCCACTTGCCGGTAACTGGGTACAAGGCGGTGGATGGCTTGGTGCCTTAGGCCGTAATCTTGGATTGGGCCATGGTCTAGTTGATTTTGGTGGTGCTGGTACCGTCCATCTTGTTGGCGCAGGCTTCGCTTTGGCTGCCTTGGTAGTTTGGATACCACGCCGCCGTGTCGTTAAGCTAGAGCATTTAGAGTTGCCCCCTGTGCATCTGCCCGTGCTAGCCGTCGTTGGAAGCTTGTTTGTGCTTGCCGGGGGGTTGGGGTGGCAATGGTCGAACCCGCTGCAGGTTGATGGGTTGGGGGAATTGGCATTGATGCGAGGAAGTGTCAATAGTATCTTAATTGCCGCCGGCGGTATTATCCCACCATTACTCTATACTTGGTTTGTCACCGGACAAAGTGAGCCAATTACCTGTGCGCGGGGGTTGATTGCTGGGGTTGTGGCTGGGTTGGCCATTGGTCCTTTTGTTCAGCCTGGCGTGGCCTTTACGATTGGTCTGCTGGCGGGAACCACGATTCCTTTTGCGATTTTCGTAATTGAAGGGTTTTGGCATCTCGATGACGCTACCGGAGTAATTACTTCAAGCGGTATTCCAGCGGTTGTTGGACTCTTATTAGTGGGTATTTTTGCTGATGGTGTGGTGGGCAGTGGTTGGCAAATGACTGGGTTAAATAGCTATTTGGGCGTAGCTAACCAGGGGGTTTCTGGTTTATTTGTTGTTGGTGGGTATCAGTTTGATTTCCCTGGACAGTTGCAGGCGCAGGCGATTGGTGTGTTGGCGCTGAGTTTATGGGGCTTTTTAAGTGGCATGCTCTGCTGTATTCCTCTAGGTCTTTTATTCCATGCCCTTGAACAAGGGGAACCAGCCACACAGCAGTTCGGTGCAATTCCTTTGGATATCCCCTACGAGAACCGCGAGTTTGAAGTTGAGCCTGTTAATCACGGTAACAATATGCGTGGTCAGGCGAAACATGATCGTGTTACGCGCTTTGACGAAGAGTGGCCTAACCCCTCCTTTGAAGAGCGACGTTCACGAAAGCCATAAGCCCTCTCAACCTATGTTACTACTGTTTACGTGTCGGTTGCTGCTCTTCTGCTCGTGAGCGCATGTATAATAATGTGGTCACCAAGCCGAGAATCCCTAACCCACTTGCCCCTGAAAAGACGCCACACAATAGTAGGATCATCATATTTTGTGTGCTGGGTAACGTTGCCGCTATTAAATTAGGTTCGGTATCAATCGCTACTGTTGGGAATGGAGTAAAGGTTGATGCAATAGCCAGTGCTTCGTCTGTAGGTGTAACTGTCAACACAATATAGGGTGGGTTGGCAACAACGACCGCTGTATTTATAACTTCTGTTGGAGAAATAGAAGTTGTTACAGAGACAATGTCAGTTGCTACAACCGCATTACTTGTAAACGCAGTCTGCGCATCAAGCGCTGCTGCGGATGATTGATTGGTATCGGTTGGCGTACCTGCCGTAGGTGTGGGAGGAACCAAGGGGCTTTCAGCGATAGCCGTTGCCGTTGCGGTCGGGCTCAGCGGTGTATCGGTATCGGTGGGTGTGACTTGTCCCGGTAACGATTGTCCATCAATTGAGGCTGTAGATGTCGCTGTTTCAGCAGGCAGGGGAGTTTCCGTAAGAAAGAGAGGCTGTTCTACAGTCGCTGTCACCTCAACCGTTGGCGTAATGACCAGTGAAATCGTCGGCGTAAAAGAGATTGTGGTTGTCGATGTGAGCTCGACGGTCTCTGTCGGTGTTATTTCTGGTGTAGGCGTGATATCTGGTGTAGGCGTGATATTAAGACCATAGCCACAGCGATCAATAATTTCTCCCTGTTCGTGATTAAGTGGGATCTCACGTAGTCGAAAACAGTAGTTGGTGTTTTCTTCTAGCCCATCAACAATATCAAGACGATAGATCGCACCATGATCTTTGTTTCCTTGTGCAAGGCGCTGGCCGATCAAATGGTATTGGCTATTGGGCTCCTCCTCTTTCTTACATTCCACCTCAAAACTAAAAAGCTCGTTTTCGCTGGCTGTACTCCATTCTAATGTGATTTGTTCGGCATTGACCAGCACATCAAAATAATTAAGTCTCATTGCGGCATAAAGGGGTAGTGACCATAGTGAGCTACCCCATAGAAGTATAACTACGATAGAAAACAAAAAACCATAGCTGTACAACTGTCGATGACGAATGTTGCCACGTACTGACCATGCCTTGCTCTTATTGGTTGTGTGCGTGGCATCCCGTTTATCGTCAATATCCATGCTATTAAAAATAAGTTTCAACCACATCGTTATACATCGTAACACAAATTATTTTCCCGCCTACTCTATATCACTATACCACTCCTGCCAGTATATCATGCCAGAAGTAGAGTAGCTATAAGGTATTTGGTGTATTGGGGGCTACTACGAGGGCTGACCCTAGGCAAAACAGACTTTGCAAGGGGTTGAAGGATTATCATCAAGGCCCATCATCGTCGACTAGTGTAGCGAGCAACTCACTTAATTCTCGTATACATTCTTTATCTAGCCCACTGTTATACCACACTCGCATTTCATATAACAGTTGATCAGTCAACTGCCAATATAAATCTTGCTCTTCTAAATCCTCACTTTCCGCAAAACTTTCATAAGTTGGATGCTGCTCTAGCCATTGATCAAGGTACGCCTCGGCCTTCTCCGGTTGTGGTCCCCATTGGGCCTGGTAATTCCACTCCTCATCAAATAAGAATAAGAGTGGTAGATCGAGTCCAGTTTCATCATCAGTAACTAGATCGTCAACAGCTGATTCCAGCATTGTCAGATCATCTGTATCTCGTATGATACGTAGTGTCAAACGTGGTGATGTCGCTGTGATACGCTGGACAATGGGTACAATAACCGCTGTTTCCGGCGCATCGTCCGAAACAAGCATTACGAAATTGAGAATATCCGGATAGTTTAGAAGAAACTCTTGCTGGCCAGGGGGAAGACGCACCTCATCCAAGCGAATGTGCATAAATTGACGCTGCTCTGTAGTTAGCGTCAATAAATATTCACGGACCGTCATCTGGGTAGTTATGGTGAATGCTTTTTGATATATCGGTAATGGTTTGGAACTTATTTCTATTGTCATCCCTTCATTCTAACATGCCAGATTCTTGCACAAGAAACCACAAGGTCAGTTGACAGCGTTACAAAACGGATTGGGTAAATTGCAATTTTATAGGACCAATTTTAGACAGGATTCTGTAACGATTATTCCCAATGGGAAGTGGTACACTTTTGATACGGAACCTTACTTAAAAGTAAGCATGAGTGGCGAATTTCCTGAAGAATATTCTTCCACCGTTATATCGCTATTTCTGCATACAGATTCCGGTTTTGATTATCAAGCTTAGGACTTTAAGACAGAATTCTGTAATGAACATTCGCAAAAATCAATGATAATCTAAAAGCGTGCTTAAATGAAAAGTAAGTGAAATAACAGAGTGTTTTGTTTGCGGTTTATCGAGCTCACATTTAAACACAATTCTAATTGATTTTTCTGAGTTGGACAGATAATTCTGGTTGGGAGAAGCATGATGAAGCGTATTACCGGCAAGCTTGTAAATGAAACTGGATCGACAATCATCGAATTTACGCTTGTTCTATCACTTTTGCTTTCCTTAACCTTCGCCATGATTGATTTCGGGCGCTATGTCTACACCAACAACATGGTTCAGTCAGCTGCACAAGAAGGTGCTCGAGCCGGTCTCATAGCAGGACAAGATATCGAAGCTGCGGCTTTGGGTAAACTTATCACGCTTGACCAAAGCAAAGCGAATGTATCGTCTCAGTCTTCCGGTAGTGCAACACAGACAGTGATTCATGTGGATGTGACATATCAGTTTAGCTTTATTACCCCCTATATCGGTGCGATTGCGGGTGGTCCCATCCAACTTCACGGTAGTGCTAGCATGTTGGTACCCTAACCCATAAATATTGCACCATGGGGTGAGAAGTGAATATCAGGCATACTCTCAATCGCCTGTTATTTATAGTAATATCTACTACAGAAAGGGAAAAATAATGTTTACAACTTGGATGGTGTTGAATACGGTTTTTGCCAATTTGAAGAATGAAAAGGGTCAAGGGATGGCCGAATATGCGCTGATCATTGCGCTAGTAGCGATTGCGTTGGTTGCCGGGTTGGGTACCCTTCAGGGTGGTATCAGCGATGTCTTCACCCGAATCGTTGACGCCTTCTAAAGAACGGCTGGCATCGTACCAAGTAGTATCGAGTAGTACCCAAGTAAAGTATTAGCAATAGAGACATTGAGACAAAGAGCGAAAGGGCAGAATGAAAATGACAATGTTAATGATGGTGAACACCTATCTTGCAAGCCTGAAGAACGAAGAAGGTCAAGGGATGGCCGAATATGCGCTGATCATTGCGCTGGTGGCGATTGCGTTGATTGCCGGGTTGGGCACCCTTCAGGGTGGTATCAGCGATGTCTTCACCCGAATCGTTGACGCTTTCTAAAGAACCATAATGGCGGGTGTCCAATTATAGACTGGGCATCCACCATTGGATGGATAGCCGAAATTTTGAGTGAATAATGATTTGCAGAAAACAACAGCATATCATGTGTTAACCAGTTCTTATACCCCGTACGATTGCACTCTAATAGCAACGTTAGCTTTTTAAGAGGTGTCAATCCTACATCTTGTTTTTATGCTGATTGTTCTGCGATAGTAGTTGCAAAAAGACAGAATGATATTCCATGAAGATGTACTTTTTTTACCTGAGCTTTTTGGGGTAAGAAAGGTACATCTTCAGTTTAAATGCATGTTTGTAGAGAATCTTCGTTGAGAGGAAGTTATATATAATGAAACGACGTTTGCATCGTGAAGATGGTACCAGCCTGGTTGAGCTTGCTCTCGTGCTTCCCGCGTTTCTGCTCCTGGTGCTCGGTGTATTTGATTTTGGGAATGGCTTCAATACCTATATCGGTATGGCAAATGCTGTACGTGAAGGTGGTTTTTGGATTGCTGATTTCCCAAATGACCGAGCTGGTATGATTGCACGCATCAATGAAGAAGTTGACCGGATTGGGTTAAGCCCATCTGATATTACGATTATCACCGAACCGGACAAACCTGCCTACCAAGAGGGGGATATGGTGACGGTGCGGCTCGAGCATACCTATCCGGTGATGTTCGGTGCAATTACCAAACAAGCTTCATTTGTCATGCGTTCAACAACAACGATAAAAGTATTGCATGATTGAACTAATTCGCCGTAAGGAGTGTCTTACGCAGCCCCTTGAGAATGGCCACCCGATGGATTACCGACAAGCTTGGTAATCCATTCGCCGTTTACCAATCGTGAGCAGCCACTGGCTCCACTATCGGATACTTGGCAGAGCATGAAGTATCTGGCAGTGACACTTGACTGAGTAAGGCCACCCTCCTATAGGCTCTTTTGGGCCCCTCTAGATAAGACCAATTGCGGTTGTAAAGAACCTAAACGGCTGTATGATATTTGTATACCTTCCGTTTAGGTCATTCATCATTTTGGATCGCCGGATTCTTGCAGATTTTGGCCGACAAACAGTGCTATACCCTTCCGATTTCCACTTCTTCCATGTCTTTGCTGTAAGAAGCCCAAAAGCTATGTTTTAGCCAGCATGCACTGAAGAATCATGAATGCTCTGAAACTTACTTCTTGGAAGAGCATCTTCTGTTTGATACAAGATCGGTAGTGCGTTGCTATTGAATCGTTATTTTTTTCTCGAGTATTTCACTAAAAAAACTACAAGGTGCAATTTGTCGACAGCTATCTGTAATGCCTGCGAACAGATATATGTGATAACTTTAGACTTGCGTAAGTAACCTTATCAAGCATGGAGATTTTGAAAAATTAAATGTTGATTTCGCTAGGATTGTCTAATTTTTAGCAACCTACACTTTTTAGACGTTTGAGCATATTGTTTGAGCATATTGTTTGAGCATACGGAGAGAACAATGAGAAACAGTGGATTTATCTGGTGGATTGGTGCGTTGATTTTTGCTGGATTGGCGGGTGTTCTTACCCTTAGTTTGTTGCGTCAGAATGTGCCGAGCAGCGAAGCAAACGTCAATACACGGCCAGTTGTTGTAGCCGTAGTTGATGTGCCATTCCGTCGTTCAATTGGTGAAGCCGAAGTCGCAATCCGAGAATTACCAATTGACTCAATTCCTGAAGGAGCTGCAACTACCCTTGACCAAGTCATCGGTAAGATGTCAACTGTTGATATGTTTGGTAATGAGCCATTTCTGGTACAACAACTTGTTACACCAGAAATTGTTACACAACAAGTGGCTTTGACAGTCCCGAAGGGTAAGATTGTAACTGCCGTGCCAACCACTTCCCGCTTAGTCTCCAATCGTTTGGTACGTCCTGGCGATCATATTGATCTGCTGGCAACCTTCGAGGTCGAGGTTATGCGTGATCAAGGTGGTGGCCCAATGCCGACCAGTGTTGGCTTGCTGCAAAATCTGGAAGTTTATGCCATTATTTTGCCCGTAGCCAATGTGGATGAAGGTACAGATGCGATCAATGGGCGCAGCGAAGGCGGCGTCTTCCGTACGTCGGACGCTGAAGGCCAATCAATTTTGTTGGCAATCGATACGCAGGATGCCCTGGCCATTCGCCATATCCTCGACGTGGGTGGTGAGTTAGATCTTGCCGTACGTGCTCCTGGTGACGATACCGTGGCAGATGTCGTTGCTGTTGACCAGTTCTATCTCGCTGATCGCTACAATATAAAGCTGGTACGCACTGGTATGGTGCAAAGTGCTCCGTTCATTCCCTAAATAATCAGGAGACTTGTGCCGGTCGCGGTGAGTAAGCTGTACCTTCGCCCACCAAAGCCGAGACTGGCATAAGTCCTCAATCAATTGAAATTGTGCTTCACTCTGGTTGGAAACGGCAACATCTGCGCGGATAGCTCAAGTCGCTCCTGCCGTTTTCCCAATCCTTATACGTTAGCCTGAACAATGATTCGATTTATTGATAGATTGATAGGACGGAACACATGCAACTGGCCATTGTAACTGACTATGAATATCGTGCCCAGGTCGTTGACCAGATCTTGGTTGAGCGAGGCTGGCAGTTGCTAGCGTGCGTGGGTCAATCACAGCCACGTAGCTGGCTACTTCAACAAAAAGGCATCGATCTCATCCTGATTGACCTTGATGTAACGGGTGCAATTTTATTGCTGCAGGAATTGACAACCTATTTTCCTACAGTCCCTCTCGTTGTATTGGCAACGCCACAACGGATTGTGGAATTGCAAGATGCACTACTTGCTGGTGCGGTGGATTTTGTTGCATTCCCTTTAGATCCACGCCAGTTTATCGCAACAACAGAACGGGCTCGTCGCGGCGGTACGCGTGCCACGAACACACCGGCAACCCATTCCACGGCCATTGTTCCTACCCACCATGCTTCCTCTCGACAAAAGAGCAAAACGATTGTGGTGACAAGCTTAAAGGGTGGCGTGGGGCGTAGCACGATTGCTGTCAATATGGCGGTCGGCCTGCGGCAGCGTACTGGGAAAGATGTCATTCTTGTCGAAGCGCATCACGCTTTAGGCCATCTGGCGTTGCTGTTGAATTTATATCCACGGCATACGATTTCTGCTTTGGATGAGGAACCAAATTTGGATCTAGATTTGGTTCAAGGCTTGCTCCAACATCACGGAAGCGGAGTTCGCCTGTTATCTGCCCCGCTTGATCCCAGCGATATGGTGGAATTACCGACGGATACTTGGGTACGAACACTACAAATCCTGGGTGAGTTAGCCGATTACGTGGTTGTCGATACTTCCTCGGTCGCTGATACATTGCTATCCGAAATTTTGACACTGGCAGACGATATTATTCTCGTGACTGGTTCAGATATTGCGAGCCTACGGGATGCGCGTATTCTCCTGCAAAGTCTGCGCCATGAGAATGTGGTTGAAGGACAGCTGCATCTTGTCTTGAACCGTGCTGGCACGCAAGGTGGGTTGGATGAGCGCGTGGTTCATGATCAACTCAAAGAAGCCGTCGTGGCCAGTTTCCCAGAAGATTCAGCCTTGGCGACCTTTGCCTTTAATCGAGGCGTGCCCTTCATTCTAAGCCATCCGCGGGCACTGTTGACGCGCCGCCTTCAAGCATTGGTGGAGCGTGTAGCTTCAGTGAATGGGGCTATTATACCTTCTGCTGTTGTCGAAAAGCGGTCATCCCTCTTTTCTTTTATGAAATTTTCCTGGGCAAACTCATGAGTGTCGTTTGGATAATTTTTCTCAGTTTGGGGGCAGGCTGGGCTATCAACGTGCTAGCGGATGCATTGCCAACACAACGACCATTGTCTGAAACCTGGCTGGTGCCGCTGTGGGCGCTACCATCTGTAGTGCGCCAATCCTTGTTGATCAAGCTCCCTGCCCGATCTTTGACAAAGGCTGAGAGTCCGGCTTTGCCATTCCGCTATGCTGCTGTCTTTGGGATAGCCATTCTATTGGGTCTACTTGCCATGAGCAAGGCAGATTCCGTTGTAACGCTACTGGTGCTGGCAATGCAAGCTTGGTTTTTTCTGGCAATTGCTGTAATTGATTTTGAGCATCGTCTTGTATTGAACCGTATGCTGCTCTTCGCGGCACCACTTGTACTACTGGGCAATATCTTAATGGGCACCCCAAGTTTGACTTCAACATTGCTTGGCGGTGTTGCTGGCTTTGGTTTCTTTCTATTGCTGGCTCTTTTGGCACCAGGCGCAATGGGCATGGGCGATGTTAAATTGGCTGGTTTTATTGGTCTGATTACAGGCCTCTCTGGTGTAATGGTGGCCCTGTTTCTTGGAATTCTGGTAGGCGGGATAGCCGGCATCGTTGTGCTGGTCCGCAACCGCTTTCGGCGGGGTAAAACATTGGCCTATGCCCCCTATCTTGTGCTAGGGACCTGGATCTTTTTGTTTAATGTGATTGAAACATTGCACATTTATCTGGAGCGTCTATGAATATCTTGCTGATACCTCTCCTTATTATGGTCGCGGTTTTCTTGATCTTTGCGGCGATCTATCGTTGGCTGCGCGAAAGCGGTGACTTAGACCGTCGCCTCTCTGCATCTCTTGGTACAGAGGATATTGAGTTGCGCCGTCGGCAAGCGCTTTCACGGCAAGTCAATCAGAAACTTGGTCGCCTTTCCATGGCGGCGCGGCTGGAACATCAATTGGTCTCTGCTGATATCAAGATCAGTGCTGCAGAATTTTTGATGATTCGCTTTGGTTTAACAGCGTTTCTGCTCTTTCTCGGTTGGGTAATTTCAGGCACTATTTTTGGTGGTCTCTTGCTGTCAATCATTGGATGGATCGGGCCAGGCATCTATTTGAATTTCTACCGATCCAAGCGCTCTCGTGATTTTGCGAATCAACTCCCCGATATGCTCAGCATGCTGGTCGGTTCTTTGCGTGCTGGCTATGGTCTTTTACATGCGTGCAATGCTGTCAAAGACGAAATGCCCAATCCAATTGCATCTGAATTTGACCGTGTCATCAAGGAAGTGTCATTGGGTTTTAGTATTACCGCGGCACTCGATAGCATGGCTGACCGTATGGAAGATGAGGATCTCTCCCTGATCGTCACTTCAATTCACGTTCAGAATGAGGTCGGTGGCAGCCTCGCTGAAGTGCTAGAGACGATTGCCGAAACAATCCGCGAACGTATCAAGCTAAAAGGGCAAATTCGTGTCATGACTTCACAGCAACGTGCGACTGGCTGGGTACTGACCGGTCTGCCTTTTGCCACTGGCACGTTTCTGATGCTGATTAACCCTGACTATATGATGGAGATATTTAAGCCCGGCTGGCCGATGTTGATCCCGATTGCTTCTGTAATCATGGTGATTTTGGGTAATATTACGATGCAGATGGTCATGAAAGTTGATTTCTAATAGACAAACCAGGTCAAAGTCGTTCAATCCTTGCCTATCCATCTTCCAGGAGGCTGCCAGCTTCCTGGAAGATTTGTGCAAAGTCTATCTGATTTATCGATAAGATCGCCCATGAGGGCGACAAGCTGAAGTGCACCATTTCCAAAGAGAAAAACGCAATTTCCGCCGCATATCTTTACCAACGAGCGCCAGACAGTAACACTCTTTGCAGGAATAATGAGTTCCTATCTGTGCTGCTCGTGAGTATATAAGGGCCTCTAAAATTGTATCGTTGGCTCTAGATACGTGTGTGAGGCATCTGACCAGTATCGTATACAATAGATTGTGTTGTATTTAGAGGAAAACAAGATGACCACTACCTACCTACTAATCAGCCTGCTCGTCACGGGCACTGTTTTTACCTTAATGTTAGGTTTGCGTTCTGCTCGCAATCGTAAGCACACAATGTTAGTTGCTGCGATGTCCAATGCGGCTTTGGTGCCGGCTAGCTTGCGTGACCTGGAGATGGCAAGATCGTCAACCGACCGCATTTTCATGCCTTTGGCTCGGCGGTTTACGATGTTGGGACGCTTGCTCACGCCGAGCAAAAATTTGGAGCAACTGCAGAGTGATCTGATCAGAGCTGGCTTGACAAATAAGATATCGGTACCCGATTTCATGGGGATTCGCGTGTTAGGTGGTATTGGCGCAACGACGATTACCTACTTTTTCTATGGGATCAACCAACCGCCTTCTTCCGCAATGCTCTTTTCGTTGGCCGGTTTTATGGTTGGCCTTTATCTGCCCAACTTTTGGCTCAAAAGCCGGATTGGGCAACGTCAAAAAGCGATCCAACGGATGTTGCCTGACGCACTGGACATGATGTCGATCTGTGTTGATGCCGGCCTTGGCTTTGAGGCGGCGATTCAAAAAGTTGCCTTTCAGTGGGATAATGAGCTCGCGCATGAATTGCGCCAGGTTATCCGTGAGTTGCGTGTTGGTCTAAGTCGCGCCGATGCTTTACACAATCTTGCCGAACGAACAGGTGTGGGCGATATTGCCAGCTTTGTTGCCGTGTTGATCCAGGCTGACCGTCTAGGGATTGCCATCAAAGATGTTTTGCATACCCAAGCGGTACAGATGCGTATTCGTCGACGCCAGCGGGCCGAAGAATCAGCGGCTAAGGCGCCCCTAAAGATGATGTTTCCCATGGTATTCTTTATCTTTCCTTCCATGTTTGCCATCATTCTTGGGCCAGCAGTCCCACGTCTAATGAACGCATTTAAGTAATGTCCCGTCTGTGGATCCCTTGGAAATGGCAATATATCTCCCAATTGGGAGATATATTGCCATTTCCAAGCCGCTACTTTCCTAACCCACTTGACGACTCCTCTCTTCCTCACCCCATAGATCCCGTTGACAGAAAACTGTAATTAAAAACTACCGAAAATACCATTAGAGTGTAGAAGTAAACTTGCTTAAAAGTAAGCTAACGTAACTATTTCTAAAGGGATTTGCCGCCAATTGCATAATAGTCAAATAGACCGCATCAATCCGTAAAGGCTATTTGGATAATTGAAGATTTTTATAAGAAAAATAAACAAAAACGTAATCTTCCTTTTGAAAGGAAGAAGATCTATTTCTAGAGACTGCTTCTATTGTAGCAGCAAAATCGCAGCGGGCGCAGTTTATTGAGTAAAGCTAGAGAGGGAAAGACCATGTCGAACGAAGAAACAGAACTGTACGAAGAGGACAATTCAGAAGAATATATACAAACCAACGAAAATGCCGAGTTGTATGCCGAAAACAATGTCGAAGACAGTCAAGAAGAATATGTACACCCTTATGCGCGGTCCGGTCACGCTGCATCAGATGCAGATGTCTCCTCTGAATTAGTAACCACGCGTTCACCGCGCGCCCGCCCTGAGAACCATTATGCCGAAGACCGTGACTATTTGGAAGTGTTACGCGATATGCAGCAAGGGCAATGGGAACGTGTTGTGCCTATGTTGCGCGCCCTCCAATCGCGCTACCCAAACGCGACCGAACTGGAAGCGTTGCTGCAAGAAGCGACGTTCCGTTCTAGTATGGAAAGTAACTGGGGCGATAAGGTAAAGGGGATCCAGGGCTTTCAATTTCCAGTCAAAGCCCTGAAAACTGCCATTCCCGTTGCTGTCATTTTCGCCTTGTTGATTAGTGGTGTCTTCTTTTATGGCAAAATTCAGCGTGTCAATGCGTTGTCGGATCAACAGCAAGAGCTTTTAACTCAGGCACAGTCAGCATTGACCGCCGGCCAGTACCGCGACGCTCTGGATCTTTTTGAATCAGTTCTCGGCCAAGATCCAAAGAATGCGGAAGCACTCAAAGGCCAAGGAGAAACCAAGCGCCAAATGAAGCTTGCCAATGATTATCAAATGGCAATCGACCGGATTGACTCCGGTAATTATCAACAAGCGCTGGAACTGCTGGCTGCACTGCAAAGCGAAGCTCCTGGGTATCGCGATGTTGCTGCTCGGATTGATGAGCTCAAAGCACAAACGGGAGCACCGCAACTTTTTACTGATGCCGAGTTTGCCTTTACCAATAAACTTTGGCTTAGCGCGATTGCGCAGTATGAACAATTGCGCCAACTTGATGATAACTATGAGGCCGATCTAGTTGCCGACCGGCTGGCAACTGCTTATTTAGGAGCCGGTCAGCAGATCGTCTCTGTGCGGCCAGGCGACAGCACCCTGATCAAGCAGGCCCAGGAATACTTCCACGAGAGCTTGCAACTAAATGCCAATGATAGTGCCGCGAAGACAGAAAGCCAGATGCTCGAAGCCTTCATGGCTGCAGAGAATATGGTACAGCAAGAGAGCTATGAGCAGGGCGCGCAGACGCTTGATGAAATTTATACAAAGCGTCCTGAGTATTTTGGTGGCTACGTGGCAGAGCTACTCTACCGCGCCTATATTGGCCTAGGTGAGCGAGCAGTTCAGCAGAGCAATCTCGAACGCGCAAAGGTTGCCTATGAACGCGCAATTGCACTTGGATTCGATAGTAATGGCACAGCACAACAACGGCTCGACGAGATCTCGGCTTTAATTGCACCGCCACCGGTCGTAGTGGCCGCACCGATCGTCAGTAGTGCCCCAGCAGTATCGGCCGCACCAACCGAGCCGCCGGCTCCCGTTGATCCCCTGGCCCAATATCACGGTTGGATTGCTTTCCGCAGCAACCGCAATGGCGGTGAACTCTACTATATTATGAAGCCAGATGGCAGTGAACAACAGCCTGCTTCCATGGATCTGATCCAACAGATGAATGATCTTTACCAGAAACAACAATGGTCACCTGATGGGCAACAACTCTTATATGTCCAGCAAGTGTCGGAGCAGGCGAGTACTAACATCTTCAAAGTACGATCAGACCTGCCCTCTACGTGGGATCGTGACATTATGTTGACTGATTATATTGGTACTGAGTATGACCCCGTTTGGTCCGCTAATGGCCAGATGATTGCCTTTGTCTCTAATCATACGGGGAATGATGAGATCTGGACGATGGACGCTGATGGTGGTAATCAGCGCCAATTGACCTTTAACGATTGGCCATGGGACAAGCATCCTTCTTTTTCTCCGGATAGTACACAGATTGTCTTCTATTCCAATAGCTCCGGCGCACGGCAGATCTGGATAATGGGTGTAGATGGTGGAAATCAACATAATATTAGCAACAACGATTCGGAAGATTGGGATCCGGTCTGGATTCGCTAAGAATTTATTCGCTAAACAATTTCAGAGCACGTACGACAAACGATGAATGCTCTTCAGAATGAGGAATAACAACCATGGCACTATTTCGTAGCAAAACTCCTGTCGTAACAAAAGCGGCACCTCCAAATGTACGGATGGAGCCGGCGGCACCGACCAAAACCACAATGCCTGTGCCTGTGAAGAACAAAGCGCCAAACAAACCTGCAGAAAAACCAGGGGGCAATAGTTTTTTGGCTGATTTGGGGATCTATACGCTGCCCAATGAACTTAAAAGTGATTTCCGCAAAGTGCGCGAAGAAGTGCAGCGCTATCTGGTCGAAGAAAATATCGGTAGCAATACACCGCCGACCAAGTTGCGTGAAATTATTGAACCAATCTATGCCCGCTCATTGGCCAACGCCAATATAGTGGTCAGCCGTGTCGATCGCACCCGTATGCTCGATATGATCATTGCTGATATTGTGGGCTTCGGTCCGATCCAGCCTTTGCTGGATCGGGATGACATTACGGAAGTCATGGTGAATGGCCCGAATCAGATCTACGTGGAGCATAAGGGGAAATTGCATTTGACCGATGTAAAGTTCCTGGACGACGACCATGTTAACCAAGTGATTGAACGCATCGTCGCTCCACTAGGCCGGCGCATTGACGAATCGTCGCCAATGGTAGATGCCCGTTTGCCAGATGGTTCCCGTGTCAATGCCATTATCCCGCCGCTCTCACTGGTTGGACCATCGCTTACAATTCGTAAATTTCGTAAAGATCCCTTCACCGTCGATGATCTCATTCGCTTTGGTAGCTTTCCACCGGAATTTGGCGAACTTGTGCGAGCCTGTGTCATCGGCAAGTTAAATATTATTGTGAGTGGTGGTACTGGCTCCGGTAAGACAACCATGCTTAACGTGCTTTCTAGCTTTATTCCCGAAGATGACCGTGTTGTCACGATTGAAGATGCCGCCGAGTTGCAACTCCAGCAGCCCCATGTCGTGCGTCTGGAAAAACGGCCGGCCAATATCGAAGGCAAAGGTGAAATCGGGATTCGCGAATTGGTTGTGAACAGCCTGCGTATGCGTCCAGACCGTATCGTCGTTGGTGAGTGTCGTTCGGGCGAAACGCTCGACATGCTTCAGGCCATGAATACTGGCCACGATGGTTCGCTGACCACGGTCCACGCCAACAACTCCCGTGACGCACTTAATCGTATCGAAACATTGGTGTTGATGGCCGGTGTTGAGTTGCCTTTGCGTGCCATCCGTCAACAGATGGCCGCGGCGATTGATGTGATCATCCAAGTTGCCCGTCTACGCGATGGTAGCCGCCGTACCATTCAACTCTCTGAAATTCTTGGGATGGAAGGGGAGACGATTGTGATGCAGGATATCTTTGTCTTTGAACAGACCGGTATCGATGAAAATAACAAGATCATTGGTGGGCTACGACCAACCGGCCTGCGACCACGCTTTAACGAAAAAATTGAAGATGCCGGCATCAAATTGCCACCGCAGATCTTCGGCATGAACCCGAACTTCTAGTCTAATCCAAATAAATAATCGTCCACAGTGAAACATGAAAATTTGCTTTTCCTTCGTGTGTCTTCGTGTGTCTTCGTGTGTCTTCGTGGACATTAGATAGAAAGAACGAGCAAGCTTATGTTGCGCATTGAAAATCTAACACGCAGTACCACTGTGGTTGAGCAGGGACGAGTTGCCGATAACTTTTTTACCAAATTTCGTGGATTGATGGGCGTGAGCCGTTTGCCCGCGGGGGATGGCCTGCTCATTGCCGGCTGTAACAGTGTGCATACCCACTTCATGCGGATACCCATCGATATCCTCTATATTGATGATAACAACTGCGTGGTAGATATCGACCCAAGTATGCGTACCTGGCGCATTGGACGCACGCGCAAAGCGGCCTCCTCTGTCGTTGAGTTGCCCAGTGGCACCACCGCGCGCACCAACTGTACCGTCGGCGATCAGTTGCTGATTTCTGTGGAGTAGGCATCATATACGCGCTATGTAATCTTTCGTTAAGGCCATTCCGCAGAAATAATTATCCAGGAAGCACACGAAGCTTTGTCTTTTCTTCGCGTGTCTTCGTGTGTCTTCGGGAACTTCCTGGATAGTTTAAATTGAGATGTTGCTGTCGATTGAAGCGCTAGGCTCATCTGTTCAACCTGTGAAAACCACTGATTTTAGCGCTAGCAAAATGATTGTACTTTCACCGGCCGCCCTTGGGCGCGGCTGATGAGAAAATAAGCCACGGATAAATACAGATGGACACAGATGAAGAAAAAATATCTGTGTTTATCTACGTCCATCTGTGGCAAAAGATTTCATTGTTATTGGTGCCGCCTAGGTATGTTACTGATGAGCAGAGAGTTAAAGGTGCGCGTTTGGGGCAATGAACAACGCGCATTTTTTATTGGCAGAAAAGTTCTGTCTTTGGGATCTCAGGGGTTGACAAATGGTTAGCGGCGGCTGAGCTTGTCGAAGCCAAAGCGGGTCAACCCCCTGAGCTCCTGTTGAACCAAAAGTTCGTCTTAAAAAGGAGTAAACATGCGTCAATCCAAGCCATGCCAACAACCAGCACCTTTCTATCGCTCTGCGATGGTGCTCTTTTGTCTGGTTGTGCAGTTGGTACTACAGCCAATTCTACTGCTGGCGCAATCGGCGATTGTTGTCGCCGCCCCAACTCTCGAAGCGATGGCTGTCGTTGCATTGGAAGCCCCCGTCATGATTGCGCCAGAAGATGGCGTCACAACAACAGGGCGTACACACCCACCGGTTGGGGTGCCCAGGCTTTCCTGGCAACCCGTGGCCGGTGCCGTGATTTATCATGTTGAAATCAGTAATACCGCAGGCTTTGCACAAATCATCGCTTGGGCCAAAACGGCCAATACCACCTATATTACCTACGGTGCGTTGCCGGATGGCACCTATTACTGGCGTGTGCGTGCCGGCACCGATTCAGTAACCTGGGGAAATTATTCTCCTGTACGTAGCTTCATCAAAGATTGGAGCGACAAAGGTACGTTTGTCACCCAGTTGCTCTCCCCGCCTAATGGCAGTGAGCGGCTCGCCTTTACAAATAATGATTTTACCTGGCAACCATTTCAGGGGGCAGCCCGTTATCAATTTGAGATCAGCAGTGACCCAAGCTTCAGTGTCATCGTCTACAGTGATACAACGATCAAAGCCAGCCATACCCCGCTGAAACGCTTGCCTAATAATCGCTATTATTGGCGCGTGAAACCGATCGATGCGCTTGGCACCTATGGAGCGCCCAGTGCCACTTGGTCGTTCCAATTTAACTGGCAATTTGCCCCACAACTACTCTCACCTGAACCCAATACTGATCTTGCCTTTGTGCCCCGCTTTAGCTGGACGGCTGTGGAAGCTGCCGAAACTTATCAATTGCAGATCAGCACACAGTCGGATTTTGGCTCTAGTAGTAGCTATAAGACAGTTAATACCGAATACACCCCGGAAAAGGCATTGAGTAACGATCAGGATTATTACTGGCGTGTCAAAGCGATTGATGCCGAAGAGAATAGCACCCCCTGGAGTGATGTCCGCCGATTTCGGGTACGCTGGAATTTTCAGACCACACAGCTAGCGCCGGTCAACGGTGTCATCAACCAATCCAACCCCTTCTTTGCCTGGACACCGATTCCAGGCGCAGAAAGATATCAACTTCAAGTTGATGAGACCACTTCCTATGATAAACCACTCCTCGACGAGCCATTTTACAATGTGACGACTGCTTCCATCGTCAAGCACGAAGAAACGACAGTCTATATTGGCAGCGATTATTTCTGGCGAGTGCGTGGCATTGATGCGCAAGGAAACTATACGCCATGGAGCAACAATAACTCATTCCGCTATGGCTATACTGCCTCGCCCAATCTCATCTATCCACTGCCATACTATGAACCGGATAGCGTAACAACACCTGTTCATAGTGATCGCACCATTGCCTGGCCCCTCTTTGCCTGGGATTCCGGCCTTCAATTTGAGACAGTTACGAATACGGTCTCAATTCCGCAGTACTATCAAGTGACTGTTGCCGCCGATGCATTTTTCAGTGACATTCGTTTTCAAACCGAGACGGCAGGCAATTTTGCAACACCCACTTCGCTCCATCCGTTTACAAACCTCGAAGATGGCGCAATGTACTACTGGCGGGTACGTGCAATGCTAGCGGATGGTATGCAGGTAGGTGTCGACCAAGTCTGGGAGACGCGTATTGATCGCTCTGTGCCTGAACGCGCCTTCACGCCATCGATCACCCCCATTTTCCCGGATGATGCCTTTGAAGCAGTCGCTGTACCCCCACTTTTGGGTTGGTCACCGGTTGAGGGCGCAACGCATTATCGGTTGCAGATTGCCAAAGATGGCAATTTCAATCAACTCGTGGAAGAGGTGCTGCCCCAATTTGTCAACTATGCTCCCTGGCAAGGGAACCGCACAGTGATGCCCATGGGCACCTATTTTTGGCGTGTGCGTGCCGAAAGCGCACTTGATGTACCTTTCGGCGGCTGGAGCGAGGTGCGTCGCTTCAATCTCTCCAAAGATCTCATCAGTGGCAATCAGTATGATTTTCAGACCCCACCCTATCCCGACTCAATTACCGCGTCAACGGCGACATATCGGTCTGACCTTACCTATGTGGCGACGAGTACAACCGAGGGTCAGGGTGACTATGATTTGGGCGACCTCCATATCATGCTCAATCGGATTGATCTGAGAGCAGGTAACTATCCAGCGGCCACGGACAACTATAATTGGATCTTTGCCTTCAATGTCAGCCCTAATGTCAGTGGGCCGGTGCGCTATGCCATTTATATCGACACAGATCACATTCCCGGCTCTGGCGCGACAGCCGATCTGATGAGCAAACCAATCACCGTCGCCAATTTGTACCTGCCCGAATATATGATTGTGGTTGAAAGGACAAGTAATACAATCATACCTGCCAATGCCACGGTCTATCGTTGGGGTGGGAGCAGTTGGGCCCCAGGGCAGAGTTTAGCTGCATTGGGCGGTGATGCTTGGTATGCACCTTCGGACCAAGCAATCCAATTGCTGGTTCCATATACATCAATTGGCACAAACGCTGAAAATTTCTCCGGCAGTCTTGCCGTTGCCTTGATTAGCAGCAGTACCAGCAATAGTGATGGCATTTTTGATAGCATCCCACCGCAGCAGGACAATACAATTCAATTACCAGCGTTTGTATCGGATATGTTGATGCCCCTCTATCCCTTTGATACGCCGCTGAGCAACCCAATCGTCTATGAAGATATGCCTCCGCTACGCTGGCGTATGCCCTCTTTTGACTCGGCCGATGGCTATGAAGTCGAAATTGCCCGCGACGCAAAGTTTACGGATATCGTGGAAAATTGGGAGCTTACGGAATCAAAAATGGCGACGTTTTTCTCATTCCTGACGACAACGTTCCAATCGCTCAAGGCATATGAGGATAATGAAAGCTACTACTGGCGGGTGCGCCTGCGTAATGAACGCTATGGTTCAGTGGTTTCCACCTTCGACTATAGCTCGTGGTCACCTGCGATGCGTTTTAAACTCAGCAGTCGCTTAGTCGGTAATCCAACGCTTTCAACCGGCAATCTGGCCGAGACGACCCCCTCTTTCTGGTGGGATCGTGTCGAAGGGGCTGCCGGGTACACGATTCAGATTGATGACGACAGCAACTTTAGCAGCCCGACAACTGTTAAAGTCGATGGAACCAGCTATACACCGTTGAAGACGTTACCGGATGGTACCTATTACTGGCGTGTCGCCATGCGCCGTTCAAAAGATGTGATGGGTCGTTGGACACCAACGATGTCTTTTGTAAAGCAGTCCGTGACCCCTACGCCGCTTGCCCCGCTCAGTGGGCAGATTATCAATGAGCAACCCACCTTCAAATGGACGGCTGTCCTAACGCCAACCAATCAACCACGGGTGGCCGCGGCATCCTATCGACTAGAGCTTGATTACGATGCCAATTTTGGTAAACCCGCCACGTTTACGACACAATCGACCTCATTTACCATTCCCGGCAAAGACAGCCTCGCCGATGGAACCTACTACTGGCGCGTTGCTGTCATTGATGAAAATGGCAAAACTGGCACCTTTAGTGCTCCCCAGCAATTCTATAAAGAGTATCTCACGCCAAATCTGATCTCACCGATTGGAAATACGCCGTTTACAAAGGCCACCAGCTTTGAATGGGAACCACTTCCAGGTGCCGCCTATTACGAAGTTCAACTTGCCGATAACCCACAATTCAGTTCCCTGCTTAGGGATGATAATCAAAATAAGACTGACAACACCGTCTACACCCCGGTTGCTGAATTGACAGCACCCCAATATTATTGGCGTGTGCGCATGTATGACTACGATAAAAACCCCGGGCCGTGGTTTGGTGGGTTGGTGAATGTACAAGAGGTTAGTCTTAGCTTGGGCAACTATGTTTGGGTTGATGCCAATAATGATGGGCTAGTGGATGATGGCGAGTCAGCAGTTCCCGATGGCGTCTTGCTCGAGTTGCTTGACGGTGCCGGTGCAAAGCTTGACCAGACAGCAACAACAAGCAATGGCTTCTATCTCTTCAAAGGGCTCGATAACGGTGAATACCGCGTGCGGTTGGCGGCCAGTAACTTTGCCCCAGGCGGATTGATTGCTAACTACAGTCACAGCAGCGGAGCAGCGCAAGAGAGCGATCCGAATAGCGATGGCGATCAGAATGACAATGGGCTAGATAGCAGTGATCCAGCCCTTGAGGGGATTACCAGCGCCAAAATTGCACTGACTGAAGCAAACGAACCAACGGCAGAGAGCCCGACCCAAGCCGGTAATGCCGGTGATGATGGCCAAGGCACCACCGACAGCCATTCCAATCTCACCGTTGACTTTGGCGTTGTCTCCCCAGAACATACCTATAGTATTGGCAATTTTATTGGCCTGGATGCCAATAACGATGGACAGATCGATCTCGACGACAGTGGCAAACCGATTGGTGTGCCCGATGGTGTGCTGTTGGAACTGTTGCTCAGTGATGACACGCCAACAGGGCGCACAACCGTAACCAAAGGTGGTTACTATATCTTTGCCGGTCTTACCAAAGGAAGCTATCGCATTCGGATTGCGGCGAGCAACTTTGCCGCAGGTGGCGTGCTAACTGCGTACGATCACAGCACCGGCGCTGATCAGGAGAGCGATCCCAATAATGGGGGTGATCAAAATGATAACGGGCTGGATGAAGGGAATGTCGCCACGGTTGGCATCCGCAGTGGGGTTATCGTGTTGGGCGATGATGCGCCCATGGGCGAAGTAACTTCTGTCACTGGTCTCCCTGGTGCAGATGGCCGTGACACACCCGATGCCCATTCCAATCTGACGATCGATTTTGCTCTGGTGCCGGTTTCACCAACAGGAATAGGGGATAATCTTATCTTTTTACCGATCGTCAAACGCTAATTATGGTTTAGTAGAAAAGAGCGGGTTACTTTGCCAAACAAAGTAACCCGCTCTTTTCTATGTAATCGGCACACCAGCCTCTTTGGCAATCCGCTGCACATGGCGCGCCGCCCGTGCGTACAAGTCAAACGTCGCCATCTCCCGTGGCGACCAGCCCAACTTCTGCCCAGGATGATCCGAGTTGTCGATCCCTTCTTTCGCACTCAGATGCTCCAACAACATATAGCCATTGGGGCGCAGCGCGTGCCAGCGCTGTACCATTGTTGCTAAATCAAGTTCGCCATCACCCGGTACTTCTTCGCTCAGATGGACGACAAAGCCTTCATTCACGGCAATATCTTTACAGTGTCCCACGGGACAGACCGCCCCCATTGTATCAAAGATCTGGTGGATGCGCTCTGCACTCTTGTAGACCTGTTCCAGCGTCTGAAAATGGTTAACATAATCCATCACAATTTGGATTTGGGGGGACCCTACCTCATTGACAACTGTGACATTCATCTCTGGCGAGTTCATGATTGTCAGCACATGCGTCTCAATGACGATCACCTGACCCACTGCTTCTGCCTTATCCGCAATATGGCGCAATGACTCAATCAAAAGATCGTGCGTTTCCTGCGTATGGTTTGCGCGCGCCGGGCTATAGCTGCCGCGCGGGCTTAAACTCCCCGTGCGGATCAGGCAGTAGTGTGCACCCAGATCATGGGCGACCTCGATCCCCCGCTTAATTTTATTTACAACATGGGTGCGCACTGCTGGATCAGGATCAAAGAGGCACTCCTTATAGCCAATGCCAAATTGTGCCAGATCCATCGACACCTCGTCATACATTGTGCGCACGCGGCAACAATCATCACTGGTAATATCCGTCAACGCCTCACCATCGCGATGGAACGAAGCTGCTGTTAGCCCAAGTGCCTGTAACGTTTCTAAATGTGCATGGGTAATGGCCCGAAAATCATTCGGCAACATCCCAACAATCCCTAGTCGCATAAATTCCTCCCTACCTCCTAATAACTGCGTAGCCTGCCTCTTGTCTATCGGCTTGGCACGTTGAAAGCGTCTTCAACTTGCCGGACTTGAAGACGCTTTCAACGTGCCAAGCCCTTCGTCCGGCTCAGGACAAAGCGCCGGATGGCTAAATGGTGACGAATTTAGCATGAAAACCCGAGTCTTACCTGTGGATTGGGCAACCTACTGCTGGGGAGCGTTGTTTCATCGTTTGTCAGGTAAGACTCGGGTTTTGAACTTGACTCGTGTATAGAAGCTAGCGCAACTTGCCGCGGCCCAACACCGGCCAGCACGCCTCCACTAGCCCCTGCCGTATGCCGTAGATCTGATCGTGTAAAAAGACCGTGGCATCCCCATAGCCCACAACAAAATCAAAGGTATCCCCAACTTGCAAGGTGGTATTCGGTTGGCTTAATGTAAGGATCCCATGCTCGGCTGAAAAGGAGAGTTGTGTGACATCTTCAATGCCCAACGGCTTTGGCATAACAAAGCCGCGTGGCAACGTCTTAAAGCCGGCATCGCAGATAATCCGTGTCGGTGTTGGGCGACTGGTGACCATCGTGCGCACAAAGAGCGCTGCTTCCAGATCAATGCCCCATCCTTGATAGGTCATATCGCAAAAGACCGCGCCACCCGCTTCGATTTCCGTAACCCCTGGCAAGAAAGGGGTGATCTGATAGGTGCCGCTACCGCCAGCGCTGACAATCTCAATCGGTAATCCCTCTGCCCGACAGCTATCGGCTGTCTCTGTCAACAGCGCAATCGCCACACCAATTTGTTCACGCTTGCGGGCTGGATCGGTTTCGCTCAGTGTGTGCCCTTCCCAGGTCATCAAGCCGGCAAGGCGGACACCATCTGTAGCTGCAATCTGTTTAGCCAATGCGACGGCCGGTTCCCCCGGTTGTACCCCAGCGCGATTCATCCCTGTATTGATTTCGACGAGCAGCCCAACCGTGGTACCAATCTTGGTGGCCGCTTCGCCAATGGCTGTTACGACACTGCTCTCATCAACGACCACTTTGACATCGCTGTAGCGAGAGAGATGGGCCAATCGCGCAATCTTATGTGGGCCAACAACCTGATTGGCCACCAAGATGTCACGGATCCCGGCGGCGACCATTACCTCTGCTTCGCCAAGCTTGGCACAGGTGACCCCAATCGCGCCCGCAGCCACCAGTTTGTGTGCAATGGCCGGCGTCTTGATCCCCTTCGTATGAGGTCGCCAATTGACCCCCGCCCCCTGAAAATGGGCCGCTAACGTGCTGATATTGCGTTCCAAACAGTCAATCTCCGTCCAAAGGAACGGGGTCTCGACCTCTGCCAATGGTAAGCCTACTTCACTCATAATCTACTCCTGTTGCGTGTTGCGTGTTGCGTGGAAATAGCCATGCACAACGCGTTTGGCGAATGGGGATCACTATTCCTTTGGTCTTGCTCTCCTCATGCAGTTGGCCATACATACCACGGCTACGAAACGGGCAGCATCTGCCCTGCAAATACAAGGATTGCGTGGCCCATTTATGTAGGCCGGGGTGTACTCGTTAGAACCAAAATGGCTGTTAGAACCAAATTGGATTGGACCAGGCATGTTTGCCATCGGCTGTCCGCACCGTAACGCGGCAGAAGGGGCTCGTCCAATTTTCCAAACTCAATTCAAATTCAATCGCCCCATTGCCCTGCGCAGCCGCCGATTTGCTCCCTTTGCCGCTGATAAAGACATAGTTAGCCGGTGAACAGCGCACGGTGAGCTTCTTGCCCGGTTCAATGACAATGTCATGAATCTCTGCACCAGTGCTGGCATAGTAGTGGCCCGCTTTTAAAGCCGTCAAGAGTGCACTCGCCTCGAGCGTTTCACTCTTGACCATCACCCAGCCCCGCCGAAAGTCAGCGCGGTTGCGTGTGCCGTGAAAGTCATCGGTGGCACAAATGAGGTAACGGCGTCCGCGTCCCAACTGAACATCCGCCATGTGCCAACTGTCGGCGTGGTCATTGTGATCGATGGCAACCCCATTGTAGATCTCAATGGCGTCGACCATGCCCAGTGCATCGACATCGCGTTCGGTTAAGCCATACCAATGGGGATGGGCCACGGCCACATAGGCTCCGACCGCACGGGCACGCGCCGCCAAGCTTGCGGCACTCTCCTCCGCGGCTGGCTGCGCAAAGTCAAGGGGCAACCCGACCGCTAAAATGTGCCAGATTTCACCCATCTCAGTCAGATCGGTGTGTAACTCTGCGCCCAGGATTGTCGTGAAATCGTTGGCGCGAAATGGCTGCGTATCTGTAATCGGGAACTCGTAGCGCGGGAGAAAATGATCAGTAATGGCTAGGAAATCATAACCATTCTCTCGATAGCGTCGACAGACCTCTTCGGGACTAAAGGCGCCATCTGAGCGTGTCG
Organism: Caldilineaceae bacterium; assembly: GCA_034432375.1. Classification (GTDB taxonomy): domain Bacteria; phylum Chloroflexota; class Anaerolineae; order Caldilineales; family Caldilineaceae; genus JAHBVH01. The sequence goes on along the minus strand of DAOUCA010000210.1, from coordinate 8,043 downwards.
TATGGGTGTGCAGGTTGCCCTTCCAAAAGCGCCCCGGCAGACTAAATGGGTTTTGCTGCATATCTGTACTCTTCCGTTCTATTGCTGAATTGGATCTGTTTCTATGCGGTGATTGAGTACGAATTCTGTTACGACCACGCTTGTCGTAGCAAGCGCACCCAATTGCCATGAAGAATGGCTGCAATATCATCCGTGCTATAGCCACGTTTGGCTAACATCCCTTGCAACTTCTGTAGATCCGCAATCGTATCAAGATCTTCTGGACTCTGTTCGCGGCCATAACCGCCGTCGAGATCGGTGCCGATCGCCGCGTGTTGACTGTTGCCGGCCAATTGACAGATGTAATCAATGTGATCGACCACGGTTTCCATTGTAATGCCGGCATTGCTGCTCTGGTCGACCACCCAGCCAGGGTGCAACATCCATGTGTCGAAAGCCGCCCCAATGACGCCATCGCGCGCAAAGATCGCCTTGAGTTGCTCATCGCTAAATTGCCGTTGATGAGGCACGAGTGCCCGGCAATTGTTGTGGCTGGCGAGCACAAGACCGTGATAATGCTCCAATGCTTCCCAGAAGGCTTGGTCGGACATGTGGGTTAGATCAAGCAGAACGCCCAGGCGCTCCATTTCGCGTAACAGTGGTGCCCCAAGCGCCGTTAGTCCCAATTCCGTTGCCGTGCCACCGGCATAGCGCCCCGGTCCATAATGAGTTGGGCCGATTAGGCGCAACCCCGCGTCAACCCACGCCGCCAACTGTTCTGGCGCTTGGATCGGGTCGGCCCCCTCCATACTGATCACAAAGCCGAGGGGTGGTGTTTTGCTGGCCCCTTCCAATGTCAATGGCTCTGGATGTGCGGTATCCCACGCCTGCCATTCTGCCATGTGTGCATCAAGACCGGCGAGATCGACAAGAATGCGAATATGCCCTGCTTGCTCTAATGCGCGGTAATAGGCAAGCTGACCGTGGGCCATGCCATAGGCTTGGGTTGGTGAATGAAAGTCAATATAGGGCGCAGGCCGCCCTGTCGAACGCGCAATCAGCGTCGCAACACTCAACGCAATACGTCCTTGGCGCATCTCCGGCAAGGCAACGGTGCCTTGTGCACGACCTTTGCCAGTGGTGCGCTGCTCTTGCGTGCGAATGGTATACGCCGAGAGTAAGATATCGCGATTCCATTGCAGCGCATTCATCGACAAGTCGAGATGGGCATCAATAATAAGCACAGTGCTAACTCCTTCTCAGATAGTTTGGATCAGGACTTATGCAGCGCTTGGCTTCGATACGCATTAAAGCGTACTACTCAGCCGGCGTCATGCGTAAATTCTATGAATAAGCTTTTAGCTGGTCCCGTAAATAGGCCACTAGCTGTGATGTTGAGACCCGTTCCTGGCTGGCATCGTCTCGCTTGCGGACGGTTACGGTCTGTTCTTCGAGCGTTTGGTAGTCGACGGTGATACAAAAAGGGGTGCCAATTTCATCTTGGGACAGGTACCGTTTGCCAATATTCCCCCGATCATCCCAAGCGACAGCCATCTCTTCCAGAAGCGCTTCGTAGAGGCTACGCGCTTGACCAACCAATTCCGGTTTGTTTTTTACCAAGGGAAAGATCGCCGCTTGATAAGGTGCCAATGCCGGCTGCAACCTTAGTACCGTACGACTGCGCTCGCGATCTTCCCAATAGGCGTCACAGAGTACCATGAGAAAGATTCGGTTGATGCCAACGGCCGGTTCGATGACATGCGGCACAATCTTTTTTCCCGTACCGGCATCAAGATATTCAAGGGACTGACCGGAGTGAGCCATATGTTGACGCAGATCATAGTCAGTGCGATAGGCGATGCCCCACAGCTCTTTCCAGCCAAAGGGGAAACGGTAATCTAAGTCGTAGGTATCTGTGCTATAGTGGCTGCGTTCGCGATCGCTATGTTGACGCCAACGCAGATTCTCGGCGCGGATACCCATGCGCTTGGTCACAAAGCGCCACATCGCATCCTGCCATTGGTGGAAGAGCGGTTGCCAAGGGGTTTCAGTTGGGTCAAAGAAATATTCAATCTCCGCCTGTTCAAACTCGAGGGTGCGGAAGATAAATTGGCCGGTTGTAATTTCGTTGCGGAAGCTTTTGCCAATCTGGCCCACGCCAAAGGGGAGTTTGACGCGCGTCGAATTGAGGATCTGCTTAACATTGGTAAAGATCCCTTGCGCTGTCTCGCCCCGTAAATAGACAATGGACTTCTCTCCTTCCACAGAGCCGATGCCCGTTTCAAAGAGAATATTGAAATCCTTTGGTTCTGTAATCGGGTTGCCATCGGGGCTAGTTAACTTATGCTCGCGAATAAACGCAGCCATATCGGCCGTCTTCATATCGGTGATATTGGCCTGGTCGCTCTGCCGATGGCTCTCCAACCAAGCTTCAATCAAATGATCGGCTCGATACCGTTTATGCGTTACTTTATCTTCGACAAGGGGATCAGTAAATGAGCCGACATGACCAGAGGCGACCCATGTTTGTGGATGGAGGATGATGGCACTATCCAGCCCGACCATGTCATCGCGTTTAATCACAAAATCGCGCCACCAGCCATCACGAATGTTCTTGAGGAGTTGTGCGCCCAATGGTCCATAGTCATAGCTATTCGCCAGGCCACCATAAATTTCCGAGGTAGGGAAGACAAAACCGCGCCGTTTTGCCAACGCAGCAAGAGTCTCAAGAGAAATGGGTTTTGATGGAATACGCTCATCGTTGCTGGGTGAAATTTGCATAGGTCCTTCCTTTGCTGGGTCACAACTAAAGTGCGTTTTGTTTAAAAACAGTCAATAAGCTTGCTGCCCATAACGAGTGCTTTAGTTGTGGGGACCCCAGAAGACCAGGGCGGTTCCACCCCACTTGGCGAGTTTCCCCGCCCGCTCATTCAATTCTTTGTGACTCCTGGCGTGCCACAGCCATTCATTGCCACATCAGACAAAGTTGTCCTGGTAGATTGTATCTTGTTCTCTTTTTCTCTGCAACTCATTTTTCATCCTTCCTTTGCTTTTCGCTCATCTATGCGGAGCAGATCATAACCGTTCAGCAAAATCGGCCGTTCTGGGCGGGAATTTAACAGTCTCTTTGCGTCGCCGTTGCACTCCGCTCAAGGCGAGTGCAGCGTGAAAAGCGATGTCTCGAGAAGCGCTGGAACCCCATGCGTCGGTTTGAACAAAGATTGGAATAGCATGGGAGCATTATAAGGACGCTACATGTTGATCGGCGAGTGGTAACGGCGTTACACAAGTTTGTAAACGGAACCTACGTTAAAGCACCTATATCATTTGTCGCCGACTTTTACTATACTTAAGTGTAGGTTTAGTTTATAAACCTACACTATTGCGCCGTGAACAAATTTCCTTTGCCTTTTTGTGAAAATCTCAGGATTACTGTGATTAAAAATCTCATTTTGTGCCCACTGTAAAGCTAAGTTTTTCCTTTTTGGCAGCAATTTCTCAGAGAATGCCAGCTAGAAACTAAAGGGTTTTTGCTTTTTGTCGCAGTGTCAAATCATTGGTTGCAAAACTTGATTTAACTAAATTCAGAGTGATCTCCCACTGCTTCTTTTCCTCGCTGTCATCTACTGTGTTTATTTACAACCTATTTACGCATGTAACAATGGTTGCTCAATAACTCAACATCTGAATTGTGGGTAGATGGTGAAGATTCAGTCGCATTCACATCAAGAAGCCTGATTTCTGACAATCTCAGATTGCGGTTTACCAATAGGAAGGACGCTAATATGGAGCACACTAAGGTGAAGCGCACTTGAGTGAAGCGCACTTGAGTGAAAATAAAGCGTGTCGAATAGAACTTACGCAGATCGCCGGTTGAGTTAGGTTCTTTTTTCGTAACATGAGTTCGTAACTATTCAGGTCTACTTTTCTTTGGTTCCTTGGGGAGCGCTGCCGGCGAGGTTTGTGGGCCCTTGAGCAGAGAGAGTAAAAAGCATCAGAGTGTGAAAATAAACAGTGTAAAGTAGGGTAACAAACAGTGTTGTATACCTATGGATCAAGGAATAGACACCATGATCAGGCAGAATGTGATGATTGATACAAAGGGCTATATAAAGAGCTATGCAGAGCGCACAATTGTCCTACTACTTTTTGTACTACTGTGGTTTGGGTTTTCGTACAATTCTGTACGAGCGGAAACCATTGTGCTCTCAGACACAATTCCATCGCAAAATACGAACTGGGTGGATACGCTCACGATCCCTGCATTTGACCCCAAATGGGGAGAGCTTACAAGTATCACAGTGACTTTTGAAACACCAATTGCTGGCTCGGTTAGCTACGAAAATACTAGTAACGAAACCGTGTTGATTACCAGTTCACATGCTATTAGTATCAATTTAGAGTTGCCCAATGGACATCTCCTAAATAGTTTCCCCCATGCACGTCGCATTGATTCTGTGCCACCCTTTGATGGTACTGCCGATTTTGGCGGCACGTCAGGTGCTAGCTTCGATATGCGTACGTCGATAACACTTTCATTGGTCTACTCAGATAGCACGGATTTGGCGTGGTTTTATGGTTCGCAGCCCTTGCGCTTCCCCATAACCGCTACAGGCGCTTCCTCGATTCTTGGTCCAGGGAATTTTGATGCCATTTTGCGCTCCCAGGCTGCTGGTGCCAATATTACCACCTATTTTTCCTATTTACCGCTTGACTTTACCGTCAAAAAGCTGACGAATCAGCACTCCGCCAACGACGCGGATGGGACCGATGTCCCGTCCCTCTTTCCAGGGGCTCCTGTTACTTGGACTTATTTCGTGACCAATACAGGTTCCATGACCATTCCACTGGTTGACATTTCGGTTACAGACAGCGATCCGAATGTGACACCGATCTTTGATCCTGCCAGCGATGATGGTGATCGACTGCTTAACCCAGGTGAAGTATGGCGTTACTACGCGGTTGGGATAGCACTCGATCTACGATTGCCCCAAGTGGGTACCTTGATTGTCGATGGTTGTCATGGTCTGCTTGATCCTCAAGTGCTACGTGCGTATGAAAATTCAGTAACCGTCGAAATTCGGGGTATACACAAAACGGATGAGAGTCATTATTGCAACCCAACCATCAGTCGCGCTGCGCCTAGTATTGCCTTTGCGAAATTGATCAATAACGCCGATGCCAATGGCCCCGATGATCCTGACGTACCGTTTGTCTTCGCTGGTACTACGTTGACATGGAGCTATTTAGTAACAAATACGGGCAATATCTCTTTTACGGCTGGGCAAGTAACATTGCTGGATGATGACCCGACTTTGACCATTCTCTTTGACACCAGTAGTGATGATGGCGATGGTATCTTAGCACCAGGCGAACAGTGGCGTTTCTTTGCAACCGGTATTGCTCGTAATTTGCTGCTTGATAGCAGTAATATCACGCTTGTCTCCGGCTGTGATCCTGGGCTTTCAGGAAAGAAAGCCATCGCGTATCGCAATACTGGGACAATTATAGTTGGCAATCTAACCAATTCCGATCCAGCGCATTATTGCAATTTCCCACCGACAGTAATCCAAGAAGACCCTGGCGGACGAAGTGGAATGCATCCAATCTACCTGCCGTTGATTGTCCGATAATCTATCTGCTGAGGACTGATCATGAATTCACTTGGTTTCCGCCCGATAATGCATCTTTTGCTATCAGCGCTTATCCTCTGCATGGGGATTATGCTCATGCCACAATGGGCACATGCGGATGATCGTTCCTACCATGATGAAGTACCGCTACAACCCACCAATTGGAACAAAAAACTTTCTGTTCCTCTATTTGATCCAGCGCTTGGTGTATTAACAAAGATCGAATTTGTTTTGGTGGGCCAGGTAAATGGGACAGCACGGCTAGAAAATTTAGATGCTGCGCCTGCCCTAGTAGTTGCCGAAAGTGTCGCTGATCTTCAATTGGAGCGTCCCAATGGCACATTCATTATGCGCGTTAGCCCTAGTGCAACGCAATCACGCCAACTCGGGCGCTTTGACAATACGCTCGATTTCGCTGGTACATCCGGCGCAACGATTACTGATATTGTCGGGATCGCTGTCTCCGAAAATGTGGTCTACACGGATGCCGCAAATTTAAGCCTTTTTACAGGCATTGGCAACATAGAATTAGGAATTCGGTCTACTGGCCGTTCCCAAGCAACGGGAGCGGGCAATCTTGCTTTGGGTTTTAGTACTGCGGCCGCAGCTGCGGTGTCAGTGACCTATACGATTGCGCAGCCGGCGATTGATCTCGAAAAGGCGACCAACGGCGAAGATGCTGATCTGCTACCAGGCCCTATTCTCTATCCCGGTGATGTGGTTACATGGACTTATGTAGTCACGAATATCGGGGAAGTTCCGCTTGTTGATCTATCATTGGTTGACGACCGAGAAGGTGATATCATCGCCAATTGTCCAAAAGATCATTTGGCAACTGCCGAATCCATGTTATGCTCGCTCTCTGGGATTGCGCAGCAAGGAGCCTATACAAATATGGCAACGGTCATCGGCAATGTGCCCGGCTCATTGCCCGGCGAACCCCGCAAAGTTACTGATACCGACCCGAGCCATTACTATGCTGTAGGCGATCCGGCGATCGATCTGGAAAAGTGGACCAATGGGGAGGATGCTGATACGCTGCCTGGTCCACTGGTTGCCGCGGGTGACCTAGTTACCTGGAGCTATTTGGTACACAACGTTGGTGAAATTGATTTAGAGGCGATTCAGCTCTTTGACGATCGCGAGGGTGATCTCACAGCGAACTGTCCACAGTCCACTTTAGCTGTCGACGAACAGATGATCTGCACCGTCACAGGGGTTGCTCAGCAGGGTCAATATACCAATACGGCCGTTGTCACGGGTACAACCCCTGCCAATTCTGTACGACCCAATCTAACGGTTACCGATGAAGATCCCAGTCACTATTTGGGGATCGGTCAACCCGCAATCGAGCTGGAAAAGCTAACCAATGGGGAGGATGCCGACATTCTACCTGGACCTCTGGTGACAGCGGGTGCTCCAATTACATGGAGTTATATTGTCCGCAATATTGGTGCGCTTGCATTGGAGTCCATCACCTTAGTCGATGACCGCGAGGGCGATGTAACCGTCTACTGCCCACAAACGATTTTGGCCGTGGGCGAAAGCATGCGTTGTAGCGTCACCGGTATTGCGCAGTTGGGGCAATATACAAACACAGCGGTTGTCACGGGAACAACCACTGCTGATATGGCAACCCCTGCGACTGTTGTGCGCGATACGGATCCGAGCCACTACTTTGGCACCCAAATTGCGGTATGCCCAGTTGATGCAACCGGTGCGGCGATCTTGCCCGCTTTGCGCTACTTAGGGGAGGGGCCTGGTGAGTATCGCTTGGCTGACCCTGAAGAGCAATTTATCCTTAAAAAATTTGAGCCGTTCCATTTTACAAACCAATGGAACTCTCCTTATCAGTCTACCCGTCTAATTTGGCCACCGGAGCGTGTTTGGGCCTGTACTGGGGAGTGTAGCTTCATCCGTGGATGGGATGAAGTAATCGACTTGGGGGATTTACCCGGTGATATAACTTTACACGTTGCAATCATTGATGACGATGATGACGAGCGCGTGAATACAATTTTTGCCGATGATGAGATAACCATGCCCCTATTGCGCATAACTGAACAAACATTTACCGAGTATGTTTCAGTCATACTTCCGCGCACTGCCAGATGGCATATTGATGCTGCTGATTCCATCGGCATTTACTTTTGTGCTGTGCCTTAATCCTCTGTAAGCTGTTTCGCTCATCAGCCGCGCCCAGAGCACCCCGTGCAAACGCAATAACCTTAGTCCAAAACTCAGAAACCCGCTAACCATTTAGCGGGTTTTTTTTTATGAACTCAATATTGGATCAGGGAGCATCTCAGTTTGTGGGCGAGTTGAAGACAGAGGCCCAAAGTAGATCGAAAGAATCGGAAAGAACAGTTGCGCGAATCGGGATAAGGCGCTGTAAGCCCTTACGAGACCAGCGCATGCCCGGGCCAGTAAA
>DAOUCA010000209.1:0-43740 GCA_034432375.1 Caldilineaceae bacterium | reverse complement strand
AACCGGAGTTTTGCGGACCAACGGGATCGCGTGCGTCGCACTGACCGCCAACTGCTTCCAGTCCGCTAGATGCTTCCGTCAGTGCGACGCACGCTGGCCGAAACTAGGGGTTTCATTCTGATTTGAGTATAGCTAGTACGTGACGGCCTAAATAGACCAATAGCTTAATCCAGCGGGTCACGGACCCGCCTTAAGCTAGGGTACTATAGGCTTATTTACGCCGCGGTGTACTAGTTCTTGTTGCGAAACTAGGTAGTACACTGTCAACTAAGTTTTGATAGGTCGAGCGAACGGCGGTTGAGTAGACTGCGACTTTTGGCAGCCGTATCGAAACGGGAGTGAGCGGGTGCCCACTGGGCGCGACCCGCTTGGTTTCGATACGCCCCATACGGCCGGGGCTTCTCAACCGGCGCTACCGCTTATGACTTATCTCACAGTGTACTAGGCAACGGACTCCCCTATCGTTTCCAGCGGTCGATCGCTATCTTTTAAATGGGCGGCATTCAACTGCTTGCCTTCTTTGATCCAGCGGGGGGCCAAAGTGCGCTCCTCGTCGGGTCGATCCATAACAAAGGCTGCTACTAAGGCCCCCGCTTCGTTGAGCCACCATGTGCTAAAGCTGCCACTATCGACGTCGCCCCGGTGCACAACGGTTACGGCCGACTCGGCGTCGCCCCAATATTCATACGAAAGATCAAAGACATCCGAAAAGAAGTAGGGCACATGGATAAACTCTTCACGCATCCCCAACATGACACGGGCAGCATGTTGCCCTTGGCTCATCGCATTATCCCAATGCTCAATACGCCGCAATTTGTCACCATAAAGTGCATCGCGATAGCGGGCGATATCACCGGCAGCGTAGACATCTGTTATATTCGTCTCTAAGTAGCGGTTGACCACAACCCCATTATCAAGCTCGAGAGCACTCTCTTTAAAGAGCTGTACATTGGGTGCAACACCTACTCCAACAACGACCATATCGGTCACTAGTTCCTTGCCAGTAGAGAGGCTGACTTGATGGCGACCATGTTCACTGGTGCTAAAGCCGGTTACCTTTGTCTCTTTTATCAGCGTGACGCCATGATCTTGGTAATAGCGCTCAAAAAAGTTGGCCATGCGGGTTGTAAAGAGCTTCTCCCAGACGCGGGTTGACGGGAAGACCAATGTCGTCTCAACCTCTAATTTGCTGAGCACCGAGGAGACTTCCAACCCAATAAAGCTACCACCAATGACGACCGCATTGATGCTATCCGCTGCTGCCGAACGAATCCGTTCGGCATCCTCGATTTGGCGTAGATAGTAGATCCCCTCGGCCTCTGCGCCTGGCAGATCTAAGGAGCGCACGCGCGAGCCGGTAGCGAGCAATAGCTTTCCAAAGCCAATGGTCTCCCCTGCCGTTTGCACTCTTTTATTTTGGAAATCGAGCTTTTGTACGGGGCTGTTTAGGCGTAGTTCAATCCCATGCTCCGTATAGTAATCCACCTCGTGAATCAACAGCTCATCGACTGAACTTTTGCCAGCCAAAAAGCCTTTGGAGAGGGGTGGTCGCTCATAAGGAGGATATGCTTCGGCAGAGAGAATACACAGCTCACCAGGTTGCAGACCATTTTCTACAAAAGCCGTGGCTGCATAGCCAGCTACCAAACCGCCGCCGAGAATCATATAGGGATATGTTTTCATTACAGTTCCTCCAAACTTATTTTTAGAAGTAAGACAGAGCCCCAGCACTAATCAAGTGCAAGCAGGGCACCGACAAGCGGATGCTCCTACCATTGTGCCCCTTTGATTTGTCTTGTCTATAGGTCAGTATTTTTAAGATTCTAACCAAAACAACACTTCTCTCAGTCGCTTTCTCTCTGAGATGGACGCCGGAAAGATGTTTGGGCTAGACGTATGCCAAACGCTTCTGAAAACAAATAGAGACTCTGGAATAAATCCTTCAATCCCAAAAAGAGGTGGGCCCTCGCTTGCCCACAAATGTTTATGAACAAGCAAGGGTGAGGAAAGAAGGGGTGTTTACAGGGCAACTGTAGGAAAAGAGGCCGCCCTGTTGGTGACAAATTATGGTTGCCGCATCACTTTCGGACTGACATATTGCCTAATCGATAAAAATCCTTAAAAGTCATAGAGCCTCTCTCATGTAAAAGTAACGCTACTATGGATGACTTGTAAATGATTAGTCTATCAGTAATGATAGATAACCCTTGGCACAGTTGTACTGTGCCAAGGGTCGTATCAACGCGGCGTTTACCGAAATTCGTGCGCGGCCTGGCAGATTGTCACGCTTGCAAGCGTGACTTGGCAGATTGTCACGCTGCAAGCGTGACCTACGATTACCGATTATCATTTCTTTTACAAAACAGGTAACATGCCTAGGCGGCACCAATAGCGATGACAAGCATCGTATGGTCGCAGCGTCGCGTGGTCGAGACGTCCAGATCTCGTGACGCTGCGACCATACGATCACGCGACTCTCTTCACATCAGAAGTGGCTGTACTTCACAAAATATGCTGGGCAATGACAGCGGCATGTTGCCGTTCATGGATGTCTAATTTTCGGAAAATGTTGTGCACATGATTTTTGACTGTGCCGACTTCTATCACAAGGGCTTCCGAAATTTCATGATTGGTCTGCCCTTTTGCCAACAGTTCCAATACTTCTTGCTCGCGCGGTGTTAGCTCGTTGTACGAACTTTCGATCCGCATGGTCTGTGTGCCACCAAGACTAGTCGTCAGCCGCTTTAACTCGGCAAGGCGGCTGACTAGGGCTGATGCGACATCCGGAGACATTTTAAAGGTTTCATGATAGATCTCATGGATCCGATGCGTCAGTGCGCTCAATGACTCATCTTCTAAAACATAGCCGGCGGCACCTTCCTCTAAACATTGTAAAATTGCTGTTTTAGAGCGAATCAGATTGGTGACAACGACTTTGCAGTCTAAAAACCGTTCGCAAATACGATGGACGAGGGGGAGGGCAGAGCTATCCGGCAGAGTCATGCTAACGAGTACAACATCCGCCAATATCTGTTCTAAGTGCTCGATAACACGATCGACTTTATGAATACAACGTGAAACCTCGAATTCCCCTTCTTTACGGAGCACAGCGGTAATCATGTCGCCAATTAGTCGGTGTTCGTGCACTACGAGTACACGAATCATAGAATCTTCTCCTATAAAATTCTATTTTTACCTCTCTATTTGCGGATCACTGAGGGAACGCCAGCAGCATCTAACGCTTCAGCTGTAAAATTTACCTGCGGTCCGATAATGATGACCCACCCCGACGTGGTGTCGACTGGCGCAATATTACCAGGATTCGCATTCGCCTCGGCAGTGGGCGCTTCAATCGCCGTCGCGGCCTGATCTTGCAGATAAACGAGGTTCGGTTCTGAATTCTCTGTTCCAACTGGAGAAATGGCGACACGTGCCCAATCCTGCTCAACCTTTTCGATTGTTACCTCATAGGACGGAACACCACTGTCGCGCACAAAATAATCGGATACTACATTTTTGATCTGCTCTTCTTCAACAGGGCTGAGCGAATTAGCGGCCAAGAGACCTTCCTTTGGGGCTGCGGACGAATTATCGGTAGCGCTGCTACATCCAGCGAGCAGAGCCAACAGGACACAACAAAGTGCAGCACTCGTCAATGGACGCCACGACAGGCAGTGGAATTTCCACACCAGCTTCATCCGTGCAATGATTACTCTCTCTTTCACACAACTATCCCTTCTTTGCTGATGGTTCAATTGGACTTCCGTGCTACAAATTATACTGAAATCAAAATGAAAACCTGCGTTTTGAAATTGGAGAGTAGAGACTGGAGAGCGGCGTGGGTAGTCGCCAATCTGCAATCTCTAGTTTTCACCAAACTTCGGTTCTCATGCTGAATTGAGTATAATACAACTGATCTTGCAGGGTACTCTTGCGGGGTGCGTACCACATTTGGGGATTACACCGCACGATCAAATGAGTTCCCCAAAATAGGAAGCACCCGCTCGTGACCAACAGAATGACAAGTGCATCATACTTATCTAGGAGTTACGCAGTTTGCCGGTTGGATAGCAGGCTTTTTGCGTACGCAACCAGAGGGGTGCGTACCACATTGGGGGGATTACGCCGGACGATCAATTTTGTCCTTCTGTGTAATCCCCCAAAATGGGACGCACCCCAACCAGAGAAGTGCGTAACTCCTATTACCAGTGGGCGCAAACTGCTGCGCTACCATGTCGCCGGAGGGTCACTCGCAGGAAAGGATTCTAACGACCGCTCATCGACACTATTGGCATTTTGCGGTCTGCTATTCGCTTTGGGCCTTCTATCCTCATTTGTCGATGGGCCATTCGTCGATAGTTGCGTTGCCACAGAACGGGAAACTTTATATGCCCCGTAAAGTCCGCCAATGAGAGCCAAAGCGAGCCAAGGCCATCGTGTCTGCCGCTTTTTTGTGCGTCCCGGCAATGATTCCAATTGTTTTTCGACAATTGCTTTGGTGCGTTTGCTATAGGTGCTCCACTGATTTTGTAACTCTTCGATCGCGTGCTCCGGTGAATAGCCATGACGACGTTGCAGTCGCCCAATAAGGCGATTAAACTCCCGCTCGATTTGGGAAGTATCATCGTTGATAAGATCATCCCAAGTATCTTCCAAATTTCTTGTAAACTGCCGCAATGTTTTTGACCATGTTTTTTTACGCATTTTTAACTCCCTTTATTGCTTCATCGACTTCAGGTTAGAGGCTCACCAGAGATTGTCAGCTCTCAGCAGAAATCGGGGATCGGACGAACCCCGATTTCTGCCAGGAACTAAACCCAGTACCCTGGGAACATATAGTAATTGTGTAAAGCCGACTCATACTCATGGCTCACCGGCTCATGCGGATCATATTCAGGGCTATCTTTCACCTGGTCACGGGATACATTGACAGTAATAGAACGGTCGCTCCACTCAATGTTCTTGACCCAATCTCTGGCGAGCAAAACGTGCTTCCCAGCCCACCAATTCCGCGTATCAACAAGAAAATAGCGGATAATCCAATCATTTTCTCCCGCGAAAACATCTTGGATGTGACCGATGTCGCCGTCGCTGGCGTGAATGTGATAGCCAGTTACCTCACGTATACTGCGTAGGTTGCTATCGACAACTTTTCCTTGGTCCCCGGTCGACGGTAAAGCGCCAGATAGTGCTTCATTCTCCGTGCCTTCTAGTACCTCTGCTTCGGCAACCCCAGCTGGAATCCCCATCGGTGTTGTCATCATCGGCATTCCCATCATTGGTGAAACCGTCCAGTAGCCCGGCCACCCGTAGTAGCTCTGTAGCTCCATCTCATGTTGACGCGAAATTGGTTGATCCGTCTCAATCGTAGGGCTGTTTTCAATCTGTTCTCTGGTTAAATTGATACTTACTGTTTCTGGAGCACTGTTGATCGCTTTAATTTCTTCCGGCGATATCAGCACGCGACGGCCAACCAACCAAGAACCAGTATCAACAATTACATAGCGAACCGTCCAGGAATGGTCGTCAAAGTAAAAATCATCGATCGAACCAATACGCTCATCGAGTGCTTCTACCTTATATCCAAGCAAGTTGTGTAGTTTGCGTAGCATTACATTACCTCCTTAAAGTGGCTTGCCTACCAAGCATAGCAGTAAACCTTGAGCGAACCATAGTGATGGATACATACATATGGTATAGAAGCTGGCACAAATCCCCACCAGCACTTCTCTAATTCTTACTGCCGGACCTATGCCGCATAGATTTTTCCACTTTTACTTATGTGCGATTCTCACCCATGTGCAATACTGAGCTACACAGAGGATTGCCATACAAAAATAGCGGTGGCAAATGTAAGCGATCTCTGTATCTTTTTGCCGTATCGTTCCCTATTGCTTGATCGCACTACCTCCTATACGGTTCCTCCATGAACTTTTTACGTCACTTTCTCACGACAGCCCTATTGCTTTGCTGGTTAACAGCTTGTCATGCAGCGCCTTCTGCCTTACGCGGCGCTGGACGCGCGGCCGTGGAAATCAATCAACTCTGGTGGTTCATGTTGATCACCGGCACGGTAATCTATGTCGGCGTAATGGGCTTGTTGTTGCTCGCCTACCGACGCCGACGCAGTGACAAAGTAGCCGTGGACGTGCGTGAGCCACTCACCGCGGCAGCACAAACGCTAGAGCCCTCCACCACCGGCGGTACACGGATGATTGTCCTGGGAGGTATTGTCATGCCGTCCCTGGTGCTTTCAGCCGTTTATGCCTTTACGCTTGAGACGCTCTGGTCGATTTCGGGGCAACAACGCCCCGAGCCACTAACGATCGAGGTCGTGGGCCATCAGTGGTGGTGGGAGGTGCGCTATCCGGCCCAAGGCATTATTACAGCCAACGAGCTCTATCTGCCCATTGGGCAGCCGGTGCGCATTGAGCTAACTTCGGAAGATGTCATTCACAGCTTTTGGGTGCCGGAACTGCATGGCAAGCTTGACATGATCCCAGGGCGCACCAATAGCTTTTGGTTGGAGGCTACGGAAGCAGGAGAGTATTGGGGACTCTGTGCGGAATTCTGCGGCATCCAACATGCTAACATGCTCTACCTCGTGATCGCTCAACCACAGGCGGAATTCGACGCCTGGTTGACAGCACAGCAGTCACCACCGTCCGCGCCAATCACCAAATTAGCAAGCCAAGGAAAGCAGATCTTTATGGATGCCTCGTGCGCTAGCTGCCATGCGATCGCCGGTACCGACGCCGCCGGTCGTTTGGGGCCTGATTTGACTCACTTGGCCAGCCGCCGCACCTTGGCATCTGGCATCCTAGAGAATAATATTGGAAGTCTGGGTGGCTGGATTCTCAATCCGCAACATATCAAAGCAGGGAATCTCATGCCGAGTAGCGATTTAAGCGGTCCGCAATTGCAAGCACTGCTGGCTTACTTAGCAACATTGGAGTAGGAGAAGGATTGACGTGAGCAGCTCCTTAGATGCCGGTAGATCTGCCGGTAGATCTACCGAAAATAGGCCCGCCCCAATCACCCCCCATCCACCATCAAGCGAATCTGCACGTACAGTTTTCGCCAAAGATCAGATGAGCGATGCAGAGGCGCGTAAAAAACTCAGCCACCTTTGGGCCGACCCCCCCGGCTTTATCGGCTGGTTTCGCTCCTTACAGAATGATGCCGTTGGTGGCCGTATTATGGTCACGGCGTTTGTCTTCTTTCTGATCAGCGGCTTTTTGGCTCTGCTCATGCGCACCCAACTCATCGTGGCGGAGAATACCTTTATTGGCCCAGAGCGCTACAACGAACTCTTCACCATGCACGGCTCAACGATGATGTACCTTTTTGTGGTGCCAATGTTGGAGGGTTTTGCGATCTTTTTGTTGCCTCTCCTGCTTGGCAATCGCGAGATGCCTTTTCCGCGGCTCGGTGTTTTTAGCTACTTCACCTTTGTCATGGGCGGTATTCTCTTCTATGTCAGCTTTCTTTTTGATGCTGTGCCCAACACGGGCTGGTTTGCCTATGTTCCCCTGAGTGGGGCTGAATATTCACCGGGAGTTGCGCTCGATTTCTGGCTGTTGGCGCTGGGGGTTGCCGAGGTGGCGGCGATTGCTGCCGGTGTGGAGATTGTCATCACGATTATGCGGATGCGTGCACCGGGGATGACTTTGGCACGGATGCCTGTCTTGGCGTGGGCGCTGCTGGTCACCGCCTTCTCGATCCTCTTTGCCTTCACACCGCTCTTTGTCGGCAGCATGATGTTGGAAATGGATCGCCACTTTGGCACCCAATTCTTTGATCCATCGGCTGGGGGCAGCCCCGTACTCTGGCAACATCTCTTCTGGATCTTTGGCCACCCCGAAGTCTATATTCAATTTATCCCTTCCGTGGGTATGGTCTCGATGATCGTGCCGGTCTTTGCCCGCCAACGGCTCGTCGGCTACACCTATATTGTCACCGCAATTGTGGCGACTGGCTTTATTAGCTTTGCGCTGTGGGCACACCACATGTTTACGGTTGGGCTGCCGCAGATCTCTATGTTCTTCTTCTCCGTAGCGAGCATTCTGGTCGGCATTCCCGCCGGGGTGCAGATCTTCGCCTGGATCGCTACGATTTGGGGTGGTCGACCGATCTGGAAGACCCCCTTTCTCTTTGTGATGGGCTTCTTCTTTATCTTTGTCCTCGGTGGCATCACCGGCATCATGGTTGGTGCGGTGCCCTTTGATTGGCAGGTCCACGACTCCTACTTTATCGTGGCCCACCTGCATTATGTGCTGCTGGGGGGCTCGATCTTCCCGATCTTTGGCGCACTTTATTACTGGATCCCGAAAATTCACGGCAAGATGATGAACGAACGGCTCGGCAAATGGAACTTCTGGCTAATGTTTATTGGCTTTCACATCACCTTCTTTCCCCAACACATTTTGGGGCTGCTCGGGATGCCACGCCGGATCTACACCTACCCCGAAGGGTTTGGCTGGGAGATCTATAATCTGATTTCGACGCTGGGCTCTTATCTGTTGGCCGCTGGCGTCTTACTTTTTATTATCAACTACTATTACAGCATCTATCACGGTGAAGATGCACCTGCCAACCCATGGAATGCTGATTCGCTGGAATGGGCCACCACTTCGCCACCGCCCAACTACGGCTTTGCCGACCTACCAGTTGTCCGCAGCCGTCATCCACTCTGGGACCAAGCGACCGTGCACCCCAAAGATGAGGATCGCGTGGCCAAGCTGATGGATGCGCTTTCGCATTATCCTACCGAATGGCGGGCGGCGCTGACAACAACAGCCATCGACGCCCGTCCACAAGAGATCTTTCGGGTATCGGGGCCGTCAATTTGGCCCTTTGTAACCGCAGTCGGCTTGATTGCCATCTTTGGCTCGGAGATCTTCAGCTTGCGTACGGCGGCGGCAATTGGGCTGATTATTATGCTAATTGGGTTGGCGGGTTGGCATTGGCCGGATCAATTGCGCAGTACGGAAGAAGAGCTAGCCTTTGAACAGGAGCATGGGATTCCGGTTCGCATCAACGGCAGCCGCATTGTATCGCAGTGGGCCATGAACCTCTTGATCCTGATCATGGCGATTGCCTTTACCTGCTTGCTCTTTAGCTACTTCTACATCCGTGTCGAGAGCCCCACCTGGCCAACGGATGGGATTGCCAATCCAGGGTTGCTCTGGCCAGCAGTGAGCAGTCTGCTACTCCTGTTGAGTGGTGGTGCCATGCGTTGGGCATTGCGCGGGATTGAAGCGGCGCGGCAGGGTCAGTTACGCTTGGGCTTGGCGGCTGTCTTTCTGTTGGGGGCAGCGGCACTGGGCTTGCTGATCAACGACTTCCGTCAGGTGCCTTTTTCGATTGGCACCAATGCGTATGGCTCGCTCTATTACACGATCAACGGCTTTATCTTTACATTGGTGATTGCTGGGCTGCTACAGAATCTTTATACCCAGGTTTGGGCTTGGCAGGGGCGCTACAGCGCCAGCGAGCATGTCGCCATCAATGTCACAGGGAGTTGGTGGGGCGCGGTGATTATATTTTGGCTAATCGCCATGGGGGTGGTTTATGTAGGACCATATGGGATTTAATGATTCGTTTTGAAGTAGAGGACGTTTATATGCCACACAATATCGATGTTGTTCCAGAGTCAACCTTTGAAAGTCATGTACAAGAGAATACGCGGATACTCTGGCAGGGTCTGTTAGCAGGACCGATACTCTATGCACTCTACTTCATTACGGTCTATCTCTTGGCAGAAGCCGCTTGTCGCACAGAATTGCTTGCAGGCACGATTGGTGGCTTGCCTTTGCTGTCGGCGACGGTTTTGATTATTACACTGGCAGCGGCGCTTTGTACATTGGTCAACGGCCTTTCTAACTATCGCCATTGGCGGCAGCGACAACCCCTACCACAGCAACAACAACAACGGAGCAGCCGAGCGATCAGCGATGTCGAATATGCAACAGCCAATCCCGAGACATCGGTGCGCTTTATGGCCTTTGGTGGTCTGCTCTTAAGTGTGCTCTTTACAGTGATGATTCTCTTTACAGGAATCCCAATCTTTACATTGCAAGCGTGTCGTTGGGTATAGGCCACTTCAGAAAATAAGTATTTATAAGTAGTTGCTTTTCTTCGTGTCTCTTCATGGATCATTTAATTCTTGGAATAGCCTAAAAGAAACAGAGCCATGAGCAGACATCGACTCTTTTGCATCTCTGTTTTTGCCATAGGAGGCTTCTGGCCAGTGGCTCTGCTGGCGCATAGCGGTGCCCCGCCGGCCCCCCATGATCTCTGGCAATCATGGAATGGCGATCCGTTGCTGATCCTGGCGCTGATCAGTCTGCTGCTCATCTACACGCGTGGGCTCTACGCCCTGTGGCGCAGCGCCGACATTGGGCGGGGTGTCAGTCGGTGGCAGGTGGGTTGTTTCGCTGGGGGGCTTTTGGCGCTGGGATTGGCACTGCTCTCCCCAA
Organism: Caldilineaceae bacterium; assembly: GCA_034432375.1. Classification (GTDB taxonomy): domain Bacteria; phylum Chloroflexota; class Anaerolineae; order Caldilineales; family Caldilineaceae; genus JAHBVH01. The sequence continues at coordinate 33,259 of DAOUCA010000209.1, read as the reverse complement.
TCGATGCGGTGGGCAGTGCGCTCTTTGCCGTTCACATGGCACAACATCTACTACTGATGGATGTGGCTGCGCCCTTGCTACTCTTGGGAATGCCGCCACTCCTGGCCTTATGGATCCTACCCCAGCCATGGCGACGACCTTTGGCACAATGGTGGCAGCGGCGCACGGGGGTACGCAAGCTCTGCCAGTGGGGTACAAAACCACTTGTGGTTTGGAGTGTCTATGGCGGCACGCTCTGGCTCTGGCATGCGCCACGTTTTTACGAGGCTGCGCTGCACAATGAAACGATTCACCGCTTTGAGCATTTTACTTTTCTCGCAACAGCATCACTCTTTTGGTGGATTATGCTCTACCGTCGCCAAAGCGGATTACGCATCGAGGTTGCGCTGCTGCTGCTCTTTACCACCGCGTTGCACAGTGGCTTGCTCGGGGCCTTACTTACATTTGCCAGCCGGCCCCTCTACCCCCACTATTTGCCGACGGCCCCCCTTTGGGGACTAACAGCACTCACCGATCAACAGTTGGCCGGCACCATTATGTGGATCCCCGTCGGGTTTTTATACTTAGTAACCTTTGTGCTGTTATTGGGGCAATGGCTAACAGCCATGAATGAAAGATGCTGTTAGCGCATTCCAAAGGCGGAGGCTGAGCTTGTCGAAGCCGTAGCGGCTTCGACAAGCTCAGCCTCCGCTCAATCACCCAATTCGTCAACAGTTTCATGAAAGGATAGGGGCATAGCGGATGACATCAGCGTTTGAACAAGATAATCTGCAACACAACAAAGGTGCCGCCAGATCTAATGCAGAAGAAGAGAGCATTGAAGATAGCTCAGAGGAAGCGTATACGGAGCGCGGGGTCCCAGATATTCACCGTCGCCACCGCCGCATTTTGATTGGCATGATTGTTGGTGCTGTTAGCGCGCTGATCTTTATGCAATTTCTGCCGTTAGGGATTAGCCGTGATAACCCACCCGTGGTTGCCGAAATCAGGTGGGATAGCATGACGACCGAAGCGCTTGCCCGTCGTGCTTGTTACGATTGTCACAGCAACGAGAGCATCTGGCCTTGGTATAGCTACGTTGCCCCCGTTTCGTGGATGGTGGTGCAGGATGTGGTCAAAGGTCGTGCAGTTTTGAACTTTTCCGAATGGACACCAGAGCAGGCCGCAGCCCTCAAAGTCGAAGATGCAGTTGAATTGGTCTCCAAGGATCTGATGCCACTGCCTTACTATGAGATCTTACATCCCGAAGCCCGTCTGAGCGAAGATGAGGAAGGACGACTGATTACTGGGCTGATTGATACGCTTGCTGCCCCCGGCCAACCGCTTGACACAGAAAACCTTTCCAAAGATGACTAACTTACCCGCTGCACACCATAAGAGATCGTTTGTCGCCCTGGCCTTGGTGTTACCCCTTTTGCTGATTGGCCTTGCCGCCTGCACTGCCGCGACGCGCGAACGCATGACGTTGATTACCGGTGGCGATGTTACACAGGGGCGCGTGCTTGCCAAGCAGCATGGGTGCACAACATGCCATGTTATTCCAGGCATCAGCGGTCCGAAAGCCTGGGCCGCGCCCCCATTGATGGCCTGGGCAGAGCGGCAGTACATTGCCGGTTCACTGCCCAACACGCCGGAAAATCTCATTGCCTGGCTAAAAGATCCGCAGGCAATTGCGCCAGAGACAGCCATGCCTAATCTGAATCTGCCCGAGCAGGATATTCTCGATATTGGCGCCTATCTCTATACATTGCGCGCCGATTGAAGTGACTGTCTGAGAGCAGTACGGAAAGAAGAGGAACTTTGTGAGTGCAGCCAAGCGACAAGAGAGTGCACAAGAACTATTGACCAAACCCGATGGCCATACGCAACATGCAGAAGCGGGAGAGGATCAACCCAGGGAAGATCAACTTGACGAAGATCAACTTGATGAAGATCAACCCGGGGAGGATCAACTTGACGAAGATCAGCCTGAAGATCCAGAAGAGAAATCAACGGCAAAACAGGCGGAGATCGATCAGGTTGAGCCCCGTAAACCAGCGCGCCGGATCCTGGAGCAGGAGATCTCGGAAGGGTTGGGCGAAATCGAACGTCCGCTGCCAGGGCTCTTTCTCTCTGGGCTGTCGGCTGGCATGGATGTGGGCTTTAGTCTGCTCCTGATGGCGGTTACCCTCTCGCAATTTGGCGGTGTAATTGCCGAACCCTTTGTCAATTTAATGGTGGCCAATATGTACGCCATTGGCTTTATTTTTGTGATCATTGGGCGGTCGGAGCTCTTTACAGAACATACGACGCTCGCCGTTCTGCCGGTGCTCAATGGCCGTGCATCGATTACCGGCCTTATTCGCTTGTGGAGCGTGATCTATGTGGCGAATTTGACCGGCGTTGCGATCTTTGCGGCCTTGATCACAGTGATTGCGCCGGCGTTGGGGGTTGTCAACGTGGAAGCATTTGGCACCATTGCTGAGCATGTCACTGCTCATGCCTGGTGGGTCATTCTCTTGAGTGGCGTGCTCGCCGGCTGGATGATGGGGCTGCTCTCGTGGCTCGTTACCGCTGGCCGCGACACAATCAGCCAGATCGTCCTGGTTTGGCTGGTGACCACGGCAATTGGCTTTAGCGGGTTGCATCACTCAATTGTTGGCAGTGCAGAAGTTTTGGCAGGGCTCTTTGCTGGCCAGGGGATTACGCTAGGCGATTTTGCTCATTTTCTGCTCTGGGCTACAGTGGGAAATGCGGTTGGCGGTGTCTTTTTTGTAGCGCTGATCAAATATAGCCACGTGCTCTATAGCGCAACTGACCAAGAGGATGTTTCATTGGAGAAGACGCAGCGCGGTAAATAAACGATTCGGTAATCAACACGTAGCAACCGCTTTTGTAACGCTAATCTACCAGGGCTTCGATGTAGGTACGCTAAGTTTATCGTGACCTTATGCCTGCATTGTATCTTTTATCTGTACCCCGCTTCATCTTCCTCTTCAAAAATTTCTGCTATCCTAAGAAAACACGCTGCACTGTAGCTCAGGCAAGCGACTCGTCATGGTAGTGCGCTTGTTATAGTGTGGTGAACAATAAACAACAGCGCTACTTGTTGATAGTGTCGGTTTGGGTTTGTAGAGCGTGTGCAGCGTAGTTTGCTATGTACTCTCCAAACAAGCAATTTGTAGAGGCACTCGCAAGTAGACAAAGAGAAAGGGAAGAAGCTATGTTACGCTGGGCGATTATCTTTTTAGTAATAGCGTTGGTGGCAGCAGTCCTCGGCTTTAGCGGTATTGCAGGAGCAGCAACCAATATTTCATGGATTTTGTTTGTCGTCTTTTTGATCCTATTTGTCGTCTCTCTGATCATGGGTCGACGCTCTCCCGTCTAAAACAAGTTTTTTACGATTGTTTCCCTCGGTGTAAATAAAAAAGGAAACCGCAGGCAAAAAGCCTGCGGTTTCCTTATATTTATGGATCAGAATACAAGCTTATGAGCGTTGAGGTTGCCTGACAACCAATGTGAGTTTGGTAAGCCATCGCGCAACCAGCCAAGTGCCTACAAGCAAAACCGCATTTCTGAGATTGATCTCATCTGGCATCTGTACCAACAAAGTGTGCCACTGCTGCAGCGTGATCTGTTGTGTATGCACCAACAAATATAAAGTTTGATCTACCACATTTGTCTCCTGCCATTGCCGCAGTACCGATTGGCGTAATCCCTAAAAGTTACACAGCGCCTCTATTTTTCTGCATAACTATAATTATACAGTCATCCCCTAACCATTGACTACGACAAAATGCCGTATTATCAATAGTACTAGAGTCACGAAGCCCGCCACCCACTGGCTTATTTTGCCCAGCGTCGTGGTGGTTACAGGCAACTTTCAGCAGCGGGACCCCAACTACCGTACGGTGATCGGTAGGAAGACTTTTTGATCCAAACCAGAGATTGGCGTGGGTGTCACAGTTGGCGTGACAACTACTGTCGGTGTCGGCGTCGGTTGATCGCCCTGCTGACCCTTCCACTGCTCTAGCAATGTCAATAAGGCTTGCGGTGCATTGGTGGCCGCCAGGTTGCCAGCCTGATCGCGTTCGCTCAGGCCGTGACAGGCGGGGCAGGTGCGAATCTCTCCCGGTTGAAAGGTGATCCAGTAGCGTTCTCGGACGACACCAGCACCACTGCTATTGGTTAACTGCCAGGTGAGGGCTCGCTGTGCAGGGACAAAGAGGGCGACCGAACCATCGGCGGCCACCTTCATCTGGCCAGTCGCTGCGTTAGCCGGCGGCGCGGCATTGGCGCGTACGGCGGCTGGATCATGCAGCGTTTGGGCAATCACGCGCCGCCCGGCCAACGGTTCGTCGCCACAACAGCCAGTCAACCCACGCAATTGATCACCTTGGAAGAATTGCAGGTTGGTGACCCCATAGATGGTGCCAGGGAAGTTAGGATTGAGGGTCTCTACGCCACCGGGTACATTCAGATTGAAGGGCTGTTGAAAGTCAAAATCATCCCGTTCGGTGACGTTGCGTACGATGGCCAGGGCGAGGTCATTCTGGACGAGATAATTTTTGAGGGTGGGTAAATCAACACCCGCTTGGGTTATCATCTGCCCTTCGGGCCCGGCGAGGATCGGCGCGCTGGTTAACGGCGGCGTAGCACGGCTGCGCACCTCGACGGGGTTCAACTCCCACAGGTTGCCTGCGTAGGTGACCAATTCATCCGGCGACCAATAGCTTATGCTTTTGGCAATGGCATTAGTTAAGGGCGTAGCGGCCCGCCAAAAGCCATCTGCGTCTTTGGTTAGTTCTTTGATCCGAAATTCATAACTAGAATTGGTGAAGCCATCCCCCATATCGTCGCCGACATCGGCAGTGTGCACAGCCAGAAGTGTGCCATTGCTCAACGGGAGCGGTTCACGGAAGAGGCCAGGATGGGTGGGGTCATCGTTATCTACACGGCGGGTCACGTAGGTGACGCTAATGTGGTCCGCATCAAGGGTTGGAGGAGCATCAAGGCTGACAATCGGCCCCGCGGCGTGGGAGCCAAACTCTGGTGCGTCGATGCCATAGTAGCGACCTGAGACGAGCCCATCTTCTTTGATCTGGAAGAAGTTGAGGATCGGGTTAGGGTTAAAGCGATTGAGTTGGCCTTCGAAGTTGACCAGATTGTCGTCATCGTTCAAGGCCCGCGCGACGTAGCTGTGCAGTTCATGGCGGCCCAAGTGGTTGAGAATTTCTCCTTCTGTGCCATCTTGGTTGATCATCCAGGGGAAGAATTGGTTGAAGTCATGGCCCAGAATATTGGTGCCGGCCAGCAGATCTTGGCGACAGGTGCGCGGCTCTGGGAAAACTTCGCTGCGCACACCTAATGTGTAGGTGGCCGCGGCTGTCTCATCGCTATAGTTAAAAGTGCCATAGCGGTTGCCGGGATCGTTGCATTGATTGTCCCCCTTACTGTCGTCATCATCAGCGTCGGCCTGTTGGTCGCGCTGCATGTGGTCCCACTGGGTGAAGATGAGCCGGCCATAAGAATCGATCGTGGGCGTAAAATCGCCTGAAGGCGCGTGGTTGAGCAGTCGCAGGTCACCGGTAGTGGGGTCAAGGCTCCACAGTCCCGTAACGGTCGGCGACAATTCGTACTCATCCAACTGTGGGTAGAGGTGAACGGCACCGTTACGCGGGCGATCGCTGGTGAAGATGATCTGCGGGTGCCCATCGGGCGCGCTGCCATAGATTGGACTGATGTTGTTGAAGTCCGTCGGCTGGTTGGCGACTTTGGTGATAATCGGTGTTTCGGTTTGGCCCAAGCCGCTGATTTCGTAGAGCTGCCAGCGGGCGTCTTGCCCCGTACTGTCAAATTGCTCGGTTGGTGCCCCCATTACCATACTAAAGATTGCTTTGCTTCCACTCCAGTGAACCGCAGGATCGCGCACGGCAATTGCGTTTGCTCCCGCTTGTAAGCCCGTGGCAATGCCATATCCAGCTGCCCCGGTTAGATTTTTGAGGGTCCCATCAGGGTATCGAATCCACAGATCGCCGCCACGGCCAACAGCACTCATTTGGCCCAGATGATTACCAAAGGTTGAGCCAATCGTCGTGAAATCCGAGACGATTGGTACCTGGGTGACAAAGAGAATCGGGTTGGGGATGGTAAGCGGCTGTTGGGCGGGCGCAGCCAATACCGCGCCAGTGCTGCTCAGATCAGAAAAAAGTAGACAGACCAAACAGCCAATGAGCAGGATGCGAAGATGGCTAAAACGGTACCCCATAGCTTCTCCTTTTCAATTTTACAGATTGGGCTCAACAGCGTTTTACATTGTTGATAGAGACCTCGCCATTTTAGCTCAATAGTCACCGCCAGAATAGCCAGTTTTTGCCAGAAATTTACCAAATTTAGTAGATAAAACGATCAGCGACATTTTTCAAGCAAACCCATTTTTATAATGACGACTTGGAACCCGTGTGCTATAATATTCCCATGAGCGACAAGATTATCAACACCTTTCAACAGCGGCGCCAACTAGAGCAGGCCTTTAGCGATCTGGCGACGACCACATCGGATCTAGCGCTGCGCGACGCGGCCAAAAGTATCGTCCACACCTTTCCCGCTGACGGTGTGTTGAACGCGCTGATTAAGCGCCTCGATAGTCCTAGCGGACAAGTCCGTGGGGGATTGGGTCATATTGCGGGGCTGCTTGATCCAGATGAAGTACTGCCGGCGTTGCGTAATGTGGCGGCCAATCGTGGCCTCCCTCCCCAGGCGCGCCTTACCGCGGTATCGATCGCCCATCGTTATCTCGGCACCGAACTACCTCAGGTGTTGCTAGCCGATCTGACCGATACCGAAGAGATCGCCTTTCAAAGCCTGCGTGAAGCGCTTGACGAGGCGCGCTATAATCGCCACGTGCTGCTTGAATATGTCATGCAGATGCAGGAACATCCGGAAGCGATAGCTTGGATGGTAATCGATATGTTGGAGCGGGTGGTGCCGGAAGAGCGGGTTGAACTGTTGCGGTTAATTGCCCAAGATGCGCGCAGTACCGTAACTAAGGGTGCGCTTAGCCGTTTAGAAGCTCTCGCTGTGGCAGGTACCATTGGGGCCACCCGCGCGCTACACACGCTGCGCTTTGCACTGCGCGACGACCTCGCCGCCCAAGCCGAACGCAGCGAACGTAAGGCCAGATTTGGCGGTCATGCGTATACCCCACCGTCCACTGAAGGCTGGCGTGCGCTGCTCAGCAGTGCCGACCCCAATGGTGGACAAAGCGTTTGGCTCTTACGGGCTCCTCTCGATGCAGGGGTAGATGGGATCCTCTTGGGTTTTGCGCACAATGAACTACTGGGGATGACGCACTTTTTTGGTACCGAAACGTTGGATAAAACCCTCTTACCACAACCGGCTCCGCTAGGTACGTTGGTGACAGTGACGATGGATAGTGGCCACACCGCGGCGATGTTAGAAGCGCCCTTTGACTATGGACGTTGGCTGTTACAACAAGCCCTCACACGGCGGCAGACATTACATCCAGAAGAGGATCGCGTTGACGAATACAAGCTATACAATGACCTGATCTGGCAATTTGTGCCGCCATCGTTCGACACTCATGCGTGGCCGCGTTGGCAGTATAGCTCACCGATCAACAGAGCGATGGCACCACGGCTGACAGCGGTGGAGCGTACCACCATTACCGAACGGCTCTTTCAACATCCCGTCATGGAACATTGGCAATTGCACAACGGGACTATCCTTGCCAGTGACGAACGCAACACATTGCCGCAGCAAGAACTGGTCAACGCGCTGCTGAAACAGATGGAGCGTGGCAGCGACGGTCCGCAATTGGGGGTAGCCTTACAAGTTGGGCTACATGTGCAGGCAAGTTGGCTCTATCTCGCTGGAGAAGAACCATTGGCAGAGCAATGTGCCGCGTTGGCCGATTCACTGACGAATCTGCCGGTCACCCAAAATCCGGTATTAGCCCATATGCTCGGTGGGGCACTATTGCGGGCGAAGGATGAATAAGTAGGGAATCCACAGCGCTTGTGGATCTTTCCTGCTCATCAATAGGCGCGCGAAAGGGGCAACCGATAGAGGCAGGATCGATCCTGCCTCTATCGGTTGCCCCTTTCGAAAGAGAAGAAGAAGAAAATTGTCTTCCTCTCTTAAAAGATCCCTAACTCATCCTTGGCGTCATCAGACATCATATCTGGCGTCCAGAAAGGGGTCCAGGTAAGGTGGACATTGACTTCATCTAGGGCGGGGAAGGCATTGTGTGTCTCCCGCTGTACATTGGTGATGATCTCTGGACCGGCGGGGCAGCCGGGGCTGGTCAGGGTCATCGTCACTTCCGCGGTATTTTCTTCTGTCACGTCGATCCCATAGACCAATCCTAGATCGACAATATTCATCATCAATTCCGGATCGCGCACTTTTTCTTTGATCACGGCAAAAATTTGCTCAGATGTTGGCTTGCTCATTCATTATTCCTTTGTTGAAAAAGGGAGACAGGTACATCGGTAAATCGGTAAATCGGTACATCAGTAGATACCTATCTACCTGTCTACCCTGTCCACTCACACCGGCCGTTCGACCAGCACATCATTGCCGTCAATTTTGACCATGTAGCTATTGGTTGCTTCAAAGGCTGGGAAGCTCAGGGCGGCCCCGGTGCGAATATCAAAGCGGGCACCGTGGCGGGGACACTGGACTTCACAGCCGTTAATAACTGTACCTTCTACCAACGGGCCGCCATCGTGCGTACAGACATCCTCAATGGCATGGATCTCTCCCTCCAAGTTAAAGAGCGCCACCCGCACATAATCGATCTCTACTAACTTACTGCCACCGACAGGGATCTCATCTACTGTTGCTACTTTGACAAAGTTACTCATCGTCCTCTTCTTCTTCGGGATCAACGTCGATAATTGTATTTTGATCGTGGATCACCAGCCACTTACCATTGCGCTTGGCAAAAATAAGATTCAAGAAATATTGAAACTGTACCGGGCCACCCTCTTCGTCAACATCTTCATAGTTGACCAAGAGCAACGCCGTCGCCATCTCGCTGGACTCGTGTTTGCTCACAAGTTCGGTGCTCATCTGCCACTCTTCGTCGGCAAACCACTCCTGATGCAATTCAACAATTTCATCATAATTATCGAGCAGATTGCCATTGGGCAGGATCATGGTCAGGCTACCATCGTCGGCAATTGTGTCGAGGAAGGTGTCAATATCGTGTGCTTCGACGGCCTGAAGATGGCGGTCGAGGGTCTGCTGAAAACTCATAGATGTTCCTTTGGTATAGCCATTTTGTGAATGATTGTCTTGATGCCGGTGCTGCCCATTGGTAGCAAAAGGACTATTCCGGCCACTCTTCGAGACCATAAGCGCCTGCTTTTAATACTTTTAACGAAAGAAGTGCACATTTTAGCCGCACTGGGCCAATTTCAAATCCCAATAGATCAAGGATGTATTCTTTATCATATTCTTTGATTTCATCCAGCGATTTGCCGACGATCTCTTCCATCAACATGCTGGCCGTCGCCTGGCTGATCGAACAGCCACGACCATCAAAGGCCGCGTCGACGACAATGCCATCCTTCACATTGAGTTCGATGGTCAACTCATCGCCACAAAAGGGATTGTGATCGTGGTAGTGGATATCTGGATTTTCCAGATGCCCTTTGCGTCTGGGGTGTTTGTAGTGGTCGAGGATTGCCTCGCGATAGAGTGCGTCCATTATTTAGTATCCATTAGTTCATCAGATCTATAGTGCTCTTCAATCTGAGCAACAAATTCAGCAAAAGTCATTGGTGACATCAACGTATCATGGGAAGCAGGCGCATGAAAGGGATGTTGATGCCAACCGCCTGTATTGTCAGCACCAAAGATACGTTGCCCTTGATCAATGAGCGCATAGGCTGTCGTGCCGGTCTGCTCATTATAAAAGACATCAATATACTACTGACCGTTGTTTGAATCTGTAACTTAATTGCCGTAGCCGTTAAGCGGGCAACAGAGGGAATATCGCAAATCTTTGAAGCGAGGGCCGTAGCAAAGATCTGTTGTTCAAAATCCAATAAGGTCATGACAGAGTCTTAAGCATCTCATTGTAACGCGCCTCATCGGTCACAGCAGCTTCCCACTCCCAAAAATCCTGTTCAACTTCATAGCTATGTTTTTGGTTATCTGGCTGATTAGACCAGGCGAGCTTGAAGGTAGCGAAATTTGTATAATAGCGCTCCTCGAAAGTACTGCGTTGTAGGTTTGCTTCCTGCAATTTCAAATGCACCAATTCCTTTAGTGCAAGTGGTAGCGCCACTTCGACTCTTGGCTCGCCGGTAAGTGTATTTAGAATTTGATAAATTGGTTTGGATACTACATCTGTAATCATTTTACACCTACCTCTATTTAGCGAAACATGATATTCGCATCCTCCAACGCCGCCACCAACTGATCAACCTCCGCCGTTGTATTATACAGGTAAAAGCTCGCGCGTGCACTTGCGACAAGGTTGTAATGATCATGGACCGGTTGAGCGCAATGGTGGCCAGCACGAATGGCGATGCCCGCTTGGTCCAGCACGGCGGAAATATCATGGGGATGGACATCGTTGAGTGCAAAGGCGACCAAGCCACCCCGCTGTTCCGGCCCCGGCCCGAGAATGCGTAAGCCTTCCACTTCACTTAAACATTCGTGAGCGTAGCGGGTTAGCTGTTGCTCATGTTTGTGGACCCAATCCATGCCAACGCCCGTTAAATAGTCAACCGCCGCGCCCAGGCCAATTACCTCGGCGATGGCCGGTGTACCGGCTTCAAATTTGTAGGGCAGATCGTTCCATTTGCTGCCACTCATGCGCACTTCGCGGATCATATCGCCGCCGCCCATAAAGGGAGGCATGGCGTCGAGCAATTCGCGCCGACCATAGAGCACACCGACACCGGTGGGGCCACACATCTTGTGGCTGCTACAGACAAAAAAGTCGACATCAAGCGCCTGCACATCGACTGGCATGTGCGGCACACTCTGCGCGCCGTCGAGCAAAATTTTGGCCCCAACGGCACGGGCTGCCGCCACCAAATCAGCCACCGGGTTGATCGTGCCGAGCACATTGCTGGCGTGGACAAAGCTAAGCAATTTGGTCCGCTCATTCAAGAGCTGGTCGAGTTGGCTGAGATCGAGCAGCCCTTCGTCAGTGATGGGCAGATAGCGCAACGTAAAGCCGAGTTCATCACGCAGAATCTGCCAGGGCACAATGTTGCTATGGTGCTCCATCTCGGTGATCAGCACCTCATCGCCCGGCTTTAAATTCGCCCGCCCCCAACTCTGCGCCACCAAGTTGATGCCTTCGGTGGTACCGCGCGTAAAAATAATCTCTTTGGTGCTCTTGGCGTTAATAAACCTGGCGAACTTGGTACGCGCCCCTTCATAAGCCATCGTCGCTTCTTCGCTCAGTGTGTGGACACCGCGATGGACGTTGGCATTGTAACGCCGGTAGTACTCATCCAACACGCGCAAAACCGCTTCCGGCTTTTGGCTGGAGGCCGCGTTATCCAGATAGACCAGTGGCTTGTCATGGACCTGACGTTGTAAGATGGGAAAGTCGGCGCGAATCTGTTCGAGTTTGTTCATAATGATCTTATTCAATCAACGTACATTTTCATTTTGTAGGGGCACGATATATCATGCCCCTACGAAATGAAAAGATTTATCGCTCCACCGGCAGGCGGACGGCGTTGCCCCATTCGGTCCACGAGCCGTCGTAGTTGCGTACATTCTCGTAGCCGAGCAGATAGGTCAGCACAAACCAGCTATGGCTGCTGCGCTCGCCAATGCGGCAGTAGGCGACCACCTCATCACTTGCACTGAGCCCTTGCTCCTCTTCGTAGATCGCACGCAATTCATCGGCGCTCTTAAAGGTGCCATCCGGGTTGGCGGCACGGGCCCACGGTACATTCTTGGCACCGGGGATGTGACCACCGCGCAGGGCCCCCTCTTGCGGATAGTCAGCCATATGCAGCAGTTCACCCTTGTATTCGCCGGGGCTGCGCACATCGACCAAGGGACCATTCTTTTTGAGATGTTCGAGCACATCCTCGCGATAGGCGCGAATCGGCGCATCGTTGCGCTCGTTGGCCGTGAAGTTGCCGGCGGGATAGCTGGGCACGTCGCGCGTCACCGGGCGTTCTTCGGCCATCCACTTGGCGCGTCCGCCATCCATCACCTTGCCATTCTGAAAGCCAAAGAGGTTGAAGACCCAAAAAGCATAGGTCGCCCACCAATTATTCTTATCGCCATAAAAGATGACCGTTGTATCGTTGTCAATGCCGTTGCGGCGCAGCAGCGCTTCAAATTGCGCTTGGTCAATGTAGTCGCGCACGGTCGGATCATTCAGATCGGCGTGCCAGTCAATTTTGATGGCCCCCGGAATGTGGCCGGTGTTGTAGAGCAGAATATCTTCGTTGCTCTCGACTAGACGAATTTTGGGATCGTTCAGATGATCAGCCACCCAATCGGTACTGACCAGAACTTCGGGGTGGGCATAGCCTTTGGTTTCAATGCTCATAATCTCTTTCCTCTGTTGCGTATTTTACCACCGAATAGTATAGCGCTTTTACGAAAAAAATGGCATTTCTCAATGTGGAGAAAATGCCATTCATCTGGGCGTTGTTTTCATTGCAATGGATTCATTACAATTCCATCTGGTGAACTACCCGCCAATCTTGCGTTCGATCACCCGTTCCAACTTGGCCACAACGCTTTCCACCGGCACCCGATCGAGCACCGCCTGGAAGAAGCCTTGCACGATCATGCGCTCAGCCTGCGCACGGGACAGCCCACGAGCCATCAGATAGAAGACATACTCATCCTCCACCTGCGCTGCGGTCGCCGCATGGGTGCAGCGCACATCATCGGCCTCGATTTCCAGGCCAGGGACGCTGTCTGCCCGCGCACCGCTGTCGAGAATCAGGTTACCGTTGCGCTGGTAGGCGTCGGTCTTCTGGGCACCTTTTTTGACGCGAATTTGGCCCATATAGACGCTGCGCGCCCGATCCTTGAGGGCTCCATTAAAGAGCAGATCGCTAAAGCAGTTTGGCGCACGGTGGAGTTGTAGCGTCTGGTGATCAATATGTTGACGGCCAGTCGGGAAGTAGATCCCCAGCAATTCGCCATGTACTCCTTGACCGGCCATGTCGAGGTCAAGATAAGCCTTGGTCAGCCGACTGCCCCAACTCACCTGGATCCAGCGCAGATCGCTGTCTTTGCCCAGGATGGCACGCCCGGTCAGAAAGTTCCAGAGCGAATGATCAAAGTCCTGCAAGTTCACATAGCGAACAATGCTGTTGTTGCGTTGGATCAACTCAACAACCGCGCTCTGCATGCCATTTTCGCCGCCAAGTAGATCATCAACTACCGTCACTTCAGCACCCTCTTCGGCAATCAGTAGCGTGTGATGGTAGCCACCAACGCCGCTGCCGTGGTGCAGAATCACCTGCAAGGGCAGCTCGACCTTGGTATTCTTGGGTACATAGATCAGCGTTCCGGTGTCCCACAGCGCGGCATGGAGCGCCGTGAACTTATTATGATCGGGCTTGACCGCTTCGGTCATAAAATATTGTTTGACCAGATCTGCGTGCTCATGCACGGCGCTCTGCAGATCGGTGAAGATGACGCCCTTGCCCGCCAGATCTTCACTGACATCGCGATAGCGTACGCCGCCCTCTGCAAAGATCAGGCTGGCCGCGCTATCCATTTCATCTAGTTCTTGTTGCAAACCAGATGTCAATGCGCTCTCCGCTTTACCTGGCTGGGCAAAGGGACGAAAGTTTTTGAGATCAAAGCCGGTTAAGCGCGTGCGCCGCCAATCTTCATCGGTCGGCTTGGGCCAGGGGATATTCTCAAAGGTTTGCCAGGCCGCCAGCCGCCGTTCGAGCATCCACTCCGGCTCTTGTTTGGCCGCCGACGCTGCGCGTACCGTGGCTTCGCTAAAGCCGGTTGGTACTTCAATTTTATAGTGACCGTTGGTGCCGTTAACGGCAATTCCAACAGCTTCTTTTTCCAGTACAGTCACGTTTTCTCTCCAAATTTTTGAGCAGTGCTGCGCAAAACGTGAAACGTGAAACGTAAATTCCCACTTACGTCTCACGCTTCATGCATTACGTTTTACGTTTCACATTTTTACCCAATACTGCCTTCCATCTGCAGTTGGATCAGACGATTCATCTCAACGGCATATTCCATCGGCAACTCTTTCACCAGTGGTTCAATAAAACCACCGACAATCATCGCGGCGGCTTCATCCACGCCAATGCCACGGCTTTGCAGATAGAAGAGCTGCTCTTCACCAATCTTGCTGACCGAGGCTTCATGGCCGACGGCAACATCATCTTCTTCGATCTCAATGTAGGGATAGGTGTCGGAGCGGCTAGCCTCGTCGAGCAAAAGCGCATCGCAGACAACGTTGCTCTTACTGTGGTGCGCACCCTTGCCAACTTTGAGCAAGCCGCGATAACTGGCGCGACCGCCATCTTTGCTAATCGATTTGGAGACGATCTTCGAGCTGGTATAGGGCGCGCCATGCACGACTTTGCCACCGGCATCTTGATGTTGGCCTTTGCCGGCAAAAGCGATTGAGAGAATTTCGCCATGCGCCTTTGGCCCCATCATATAGACCGCCGGGTACTTCATCGTGACCTTGCTGCCCAGGTTGCCGTCGATCCACTCCATGGTGGCCCCATCGTAGGCGACGGCCCGCTTAGTCACCAAATTATAGACATCGGTGCTCCAATTTTGGATCGTCGTGTAGCGACAGCGCGCACCCTTCTTGATGATAATTTCGACGACGGCGCTGTGTAGACTATTGCTGCTGTAGATTGGGGCGGTGCAGCCTTCCACATAGTGGACACTGGCTCCCTCTTCGACAATGATCAGTGTGCGCTCAAATTGGCCCATGTTCTCCTGGTTAATGCGGAAATAGGCTTGCAGGGGAATGTCGACATGGACACCCTTCGGCACATAGACAAAGCTCCCACCACTCCAAACCGCGCTGTTGAGGGCGGCAAATTTGTTATCGGCGGCAGGAATAATGGTGGCGAAATATTCGCGCACAAGTTCCTCGTGCTCGCGCAGACCGGTATCCATATCCAAAAAGACGACGCCAATCTTTTCCCACTCTTCGCGCAGGCTGTGGTAGACCACTTCCGAGTCATATTGCGCACCAACACCGGCCAGGAATTTGCGTTCGGCTTCGGGAATGCCCAAGCGCTCAAAGGTGTTTTTGATGCTTTCCGGCACATCATCCCAATTCTTTTCGGCACCAGCGCTTGGCTTCAGATAATAATAAATATCTTCAAAGTCAATGCCGCTGAGATCGGCACCCCATGTGGGCATCGGACGGGAAAAGAAAATATCCAACGCTTCATGACGGAATTGGCGCATCCAATCCGGCTCATTTTTATGATCAGAAATTTGGTCGACAACCGCGTGATTCAGCCCTTTGCCGGACTTAAAAACGGCTTCCATCGTATCGTGAAAGCCATATTGATATTCTTGCTTAACACCACTTAGATATTGTTGGTCAGTTTGTGTAGCCATTGTCTTCTCCTTATGCTGCCACTGCTTCTGCTTCACCGAACTCTTTTTCTACCCAACCGTAGCCGCGCTCTTCGAGCATTTGGGCAACTTCGGGGCCACCGGTCTGTACAATCCGTCCCCCATAAAAGATGCTGACGTAATCGGGCTTGACATAATTTAAGAGCCGTTGATAGTGCGTAATCATGAGAAAGCCACGGTCATCCGTCGCCAGTTTGTTGATGCCATCGGCAACCACGCGCAACGCATCAATATCAAGACCGGAGTCTGATTCATCGAGAATGGCAAACTTGGGTTCAAGCATTGCCATCTGCAAGACTTCGGTCCGCTTCTTTTCCCCACCAGAAAAACCATCGTTGAGATAACGGCGGGCAAAGCTTGAATCGACATTATATTCATTCATTTTTGCTGTAAGCTCACGACGGAAGTCTCGCATCGGCATTAAATTGCTGCCAATCACACCGCTGCTGTTGCTGTCGGTCTTATCCGTATAGCCACGCACATTGGAGACAGCGGTGCGCAAGAAGTTGGCGACGCTCACGCCAGGCACAGCGACCGGATATTGAAAGGCTAGGAAAATACCGGCTTTGGTGCGCTCGTCCGCTTCCATCTCCAGCAGACTTTCACCATCGATTAAAATATCACCCTCGGTGACTTTGTAATGGGGATGCCCAGCAATGACATAGGCTAAGGTCGACTTACCAGAGCCATTTGGCCCCATTAACGCATGAATTTCACCACTATGCAGGGTGAGATTCACTCCTTTTAAAATTTCAGTATCTTCCACCGTTGCGTGGAGATTACGGATTTCAAGAACGCTCATCGAAGTACTCCTCACCATTAAAAATAAAAATTTCGGACAATTTTCTTTGAATTTTGTTTTTACGATTTACAAAGCAGCTGCTTACGTCGCAAACTGTTGAGTATATCAAAATTGAGAGCCATATAGTCTATTTGTATTGAAACCAAGCTCTATCTCAGCATACGCAGCGCAAGTGGCTTTTTCTGTAACATTGAGACCGAACTTTCGTTGCTTAACGATACGTTAACTTTGGGGTTAACTTTAAGGACAGGCGGGTGACGGCTTCTGGGAGACCACAAACGAGCAGCCCTGGTGTCCATCCATCATACAATTGGTTAGATTTACATCCGAACCGAGCACCTGTCGCAACATTGCTTCATCCATCTCGCAGATCTCGCGATGGTCTTGAGCCAGTTCGTGGTAGGGACAGTTGTAGGTATGCAAGGTAAAGGTATTATCATCATGGGTCTGCACATCGGTAAGCACGCCCCGTTGATAAAGAGCACCAGCCAGTTCACCCATACGCTCCACCAGTAGATTTGACCGTACAGAACGTTCATATTTATTGGCCAACCGATTGCTTACACGGCTCAATAACATTGCAGTACGCTCTTTGCCTTCCAGCGCAAAAACCTCTTCCAGTAACGTCAAGGCCAAATCATCACAGTGACAGGCAAAGATCTCTTGTGCTTTTGCTGTAACCGCATAGGTGTGGTGGGGACGACCAACACCGGCATGAACCGCTTTCCGTTCAATATACCCTTCACCTTGCAACGTATTGAGATGTTGGCGTACCGCTGTGGTCGTAATCCCCAGTAGTTGCTCTAAATCTTTAATCGTTGCCGAACCGTTGCGTTGCATGTATTCAATGATTTGCCAGGTGGCGGTCTCACGATTTTGTAGGGCGCCAGGTGACATAGTCATATTTCTCCTAAAATGAGGGTGGTAATGTATTGGAAACTCTTCCAAACGCTCCCGAAACAGCTTGCGGCTGCTTACTAGGCGTTACTAACTGCTGCCACCCATATTGATGACAGCAGTATACCCCTTTATGACAATTTTGTCAAATAAAACTGTTTTAATGATTTTATCTGTTTTTATTTTGTTTCAGTAGGGCTACGCTGACGTAACGCGCTGCTATCGCGCGCCTTGGGCATCTGGCCCAAAGCAGCCTGGGCAATCGGCGCACAGCATATGCCCAATTGGATAGCCGAGGGATTGCCGGGGGATGCCGGGGGATAGCCGGGGGATTGCCGGGGGATTGCCGGGGGATTGCAAAAGAAACGGGGCACCACATTTCTGTGGTGCCCCGCGATGCCATCTCCAAAGGGTAAAGCTCTTTGGTTTTCTAGGGGTTGGACAGTGTTGCTATCGACAGTTGCTCGACCCCTTGCAGAGCAAGCCGAAGAGTTGCTATAGGCGAAAACAAAATAAGAGCGGTAGACTATCCGACTTTGCCAAAGAAGATTACGCCATTGCAGTCTGCAACCCAGAGGAAAATTCGCGTAAGTTGCCGGCTGGTTGCTTTAAGACATCGCTAAAGGCATGTTCGATATCACCTAAAGAAAATGGCTTGTTCAAGACCGTGCGGCACATCGCTCGTAGCCGTACAATGAATGGATTGTTAACATCTTCACTACTATTTAAGATAAGTGGAATTCGACTAGTCTCTGGCCGCTGTTGTAGATGCAGTGCCATCTCATACCCATTCATGACGGGCATATTAAAATCTAGAACGATCAGATCGGGATGAGCTTTTTGCGCCAATTCAATGCCTTGCAGACCATTTTCGGCTTCGACTACCTGCCAATTTGGATAGAGCGCCTCCACCAGATCACGCATCGCTTCGCGAAGCATCTCATTGTCTTCAACAAGTAAAATAGTCAACTGACGGCTGGCTTCATAGTGCATAGTACTCGTCTCCCATGGTCTGAGCGGAACAACGTTCGAACAGCGGTAAAGCATTTCCGGCTCACTGAATTTGTATTGGTAGAGCATATCACGATAATCAGCCAACACTATGTCAAACATGACGGGCGATTAACGCAACAACAGATACCCAAAGATATACAAGAGCATAACAGTAGCGTCTTAAATCTAGCTGTATCGATTCCTAAGAAATTCTTAAAACTAAACAACGGGCTGATGGGCAAATTGCGTATAAAATAGGTGACTTAGAGGGAGAATCTAGCAAGAATTCAAATTGTTTACACGCTTTTCAGCTTACTTTAATGAACTAATTCCTGTGCTTATCTTAAAATTTAGCTATAAATTTTATTGTAAAACCATAACGAGAGATCAATGTGGTATACAAGTAATTGTATTGGATTAACACAAGTTTACGAAAATATAGCAACTTACGGATTGGTATAACGCCTTTTGCTAGACCAAATTGCCGATAAACCTAGACCCAATAGTTTGGTTACCTTCATCAAGTAAGGCAAAATAAGAGTCTGACTGATGAAGAGTATGATTGGATAAGCGATGCAACGTGATTATCGAGCAATTCAATATGTCTTGCTAATTACCTTTTTACTCAACCTACTAGCGACTGCGGCCAAACTTGGCGTTGGCTTGTGGACGGGCGCGCTCAGTTTAGTAGCCGATGGCTTGGACACGCTCTTTGACGGCGTCTCCAATATCATTGGGTTGATTGCCGTGCGCATTAGCAGCCAGCCACCTGATGAGGAACACCCCTATGGCCACCGCAAGTTCGAGACGCTCGCGGCGCTCTTTATCGCTGCAGCCCTCTTCGTCACTACCTGGGAATTAGCCACTGGCGCGATCGGGCGCCTCTTCAACCCGCCCCCAGTGACGGTCAACTGGTGGAGCTTGGGCGCACTGGTCTTTAGCAGCGTGGTGCAAGGCTTTACCGGTTGGTGGGAGTTGCGCAAGGGCAATCAATTGGCGAGCGAAGTGCTGCGCGCCGATGCCCGTCATACAATTGCCAGTATTGGGGTCAGCTTGGCTGTAATGGTTGGCTTGGGCCTTGTGCTGCTTGGCTATGCGTGGGCCGATCCGTTGGTGGCCTTGCTGGTGGCCGGTGTCATTGGTAAGATCGGCGTTGATACCGTGCGCGAAAATATTCCGGCATTGGTCGACCGTGCGCCGCTCAATGCGCTGGAGATCGGTGATGTGGTCGCCAATGTAGCCGGGGTCGAGAGCTATCATCGCATCCGTAGCCGCGGCCCCGTCGACAACGTGGCCATCGACCTGCACGTGCGCGTCTCCCCTCAATTGGCGATGCCCGAAGCCAACGCGATTGCCGACGAGGTGCGCCGCCGCTTGCTGGCGCTGCCTGGCGTCGGCGATGTCACCGTCCACGCCGAGGCTGAACGCGGGCCAGATGATGCCACCGATCTCTACGCCGCTACTAAATTGGCCGCACAGGAGATTGGCGTGACGATCCACGAATGGTGGGTGCAGTCGATTGATACGACCTTGAGTCTGCACCTGCATGTCGGCGTCGATCCCAACTTAACGCTGGCGGTGGCCCACGATCTGGTTGATCAGCTAGAGCAGATGTTGCTGGAGCGGCTGCCCCAACTGACCGCAATCCACAGCCATCTGGAGCCGGCCAACGTCGCGGTTTTACCCACCGCACGCGTCAGCGCCGGCCTGCATCAACGCGTCGTCACCGCCGTCGATCAGGCCGCCGAAAGCATCCCCTATCTGCACGACCCGCACGAGATCCACGTACGCCAAGTCGAAGGGCGGCTCTTTATCACCGTCGAGGCGTTAGTCGATGGCACGTTGTCATTGGCGGAGGCGCACGATCTAAGCACGCAATTGCAAGAGGCGATCCGGGCGCGCGTGCCGAATGTGGGAGAAGCGTTGGTGCATTTGGAGCCGCGATAGGGAGCCGGTTAAACGATTGGGGAATCGAACAGGGGAAAGGCCGACCAGCCGTGAAGCTGGTCGGCTATACTCAGCTCTGAATGGGAACCGGAGTTTCTACCCCGGCAAAACTCCGGTTCCCATTTCAACCGCAGTATAAGAGCTTTATTGGCGCATTTTCTTTTGCTTTTTGTGCATACTATTCGGGCTCATCTGTGAAAAGTGTGAGTTGCTAAAGGCCATGATGCACCGCTTTGGTACACAACTCTCACTTTCGGCTGATGAGCGAATATTCGAGCATGCAATCAGACAAATTGAAGATGTCGATCGGTGGAATGCTCTCTGCCTTATTTCTTCGGGATAGCCTTATACCCATAAATGAGCATACTTGAGACCTGTCCCTGTGTTAAACAAGACAACCGTTTCATCCGGTTTGATCCAACCCTGTTTTAATAGACGAATCTGCGCCGCCAGGCAGGCCGCGCCCTCTGGTGCCGGGAAGATGCCGGTTGCTTTGCCCATTACCTTGGTATAGTGCAACATCTCTTCGTCCGGCACCGCAATCGCCGTGCCGCCGCTTGCACGCAAGGCCCGCATGATCAGAAAATCACCAACGGCAATTGGCACGCGCAGCCCGTCGGCCACCGTTTTGGCCCCCTGCCACAACTCAGCGTGCTCTTCCTCCTGCTCAAAGGCACGCACCATCGGTGCACAGCCGGTGCTCTGCACGGTCACCATGCGTGGCCGTTTGCTGCCAATCAGCCCCATCTGCTCCATCTCGTCAAAGGCTTTCCACATCCCAATCAAGCCCGTGCCGCCCCCGGTTGGATAGATAATCACATCGGGCAGCGTCCAATCGAGCTGTTCGGCCAACTCGTAGCCCATTGTCTTTTTGCCTTCGATGCGATAGGGCTCTTTGAGCGTGCTGACATCGAACCAGCCAAACTCTTGCACGCCTTCTTTGACCTTGGCCCCACAGTCATTGATCAAGCCATCAACCAGCGTCACCTGCGCGCCCAACTCTTTGCATTCGACTTGAAAAGTGCTCGGCACATCTCTGGGCATGAAAACATAGGCGGGTAGCCCCACCGCGGCGGCGTAGGCGCTCATCGCACCGGCGGCGTTGCCTGCACTGGGGATCGCCAACTCTTTGGCACCCAGTTCATAGGCACGGCTAACCGCCATTGCCAAGCCACGCGCCTTGAAGCTGCCGGTCGGGTTCAAGGATTCGTCTTTGATCAGCGTGTTGGCGCAGCCAATGTCCGCGCCCAGGCGCTCCGCGGTGATCAGTGGTGTCCACCCTTCGCCGAGCATGATCATCGCGTCCTCCTGTTGAACCGGCAAGACTTCTTCGTAGCGCCAGAGGCTGGGACGGCGTGTTTTTAAGGCTTCTTTTGTCATGGTCTCTGCCGCTTTCTGCAAGTCATAGCGCGCCAGGAGTGGGCGATTGCAGGCGGGGCAGAGATTGATCAGTTGATTGGCTTCATAAGTGGCACCGCACTTGCCACATTCGAGGTGGGTTAATGTTGATTTCGTTGTCACAAGGATATACTTTCTATTGCTTCAAAATTTTGTGGTTCATCCAGATTTCGGGAGACGGACATGGATCCTTTTGGGAAGCTGCCACAGATAGACACAGATGAACACGGATAAAAAAAATTTTGTTACGGAGCGCAAACAAACGACTAGTCATAATCACCTGTCACTTGCCACCTGCCGCCTGCTACTCCAGCGCCCGATAATCCCCTTCAACCGTCGTAATCTCCACCATGTTGCCGAAGGGATCGCGGCAGAAGTAGCGTGGGCGGCCGGGAATACGTGTGGTGCCGACTACGGCAACACCGGCCGTTTCCAGCCGTTCGCGCAACGCCTCGACATTATCAACCGCCAAACAAAAGTGGCGACCGGAATGATCCTGCCCCATTGGTTCTTCTGTCAAGAGGTGTAACTCGGTATCACCGCCCAAGCCATACCAGATCACATGGAGATCGGCTAGCGCTTTGGGTGGGGTTAACTCTGTCAACCCAAGTACGTTACCGTAAAAGTGCCGCGCCGCCACATCACTCCCTGGCGGGCGCGGCACGCTGATATGCTGTAGCCGTATGTTCATCTTATTCTGCCCTTTCTTCAATCAACTAGAGCGAATGGGGACAATCGCGTGTATAACCATCTTTACCCCAATACCCCCTCCGCGAACTGGCGGCGAATCACCTTCTTGTCAAATTTGCCAACACTGGTCTTGGGAATGGCCTCAACTTGCACAATCCGCTCTGGTACCCAGAAGCGGGCAAATTGGGCGGCGAGGTAATCGATTAAGCTCTGCTGATCAATCCCATCGCCACCCGGTTGACCGACCACGACGGCCAGCGGCCGCTCGGACCAGCGCTCGTCGGGGATGGCGATCACGGCTGCCTCGGCGATTGTCGGGTGCGCCATCAGCGCATTTTCCAGCGCCACGCTAGAAATCCATTCGCCACCACTCTTGATCAGATCTTTCGTGCGATCGGTAATCTCCATATAGCCTTCCGGTGAGATTGTCGCCACATCCCCGGTGCGGAACCAGCCGTCGGCGGTAAAGGTATCCGGGGTCGGTTCGCGCTTGAAGTAGCTGCGGATGATCCACGGCCCACGCACTTGGACCTCACCCATCGTGGTGCCATCCCACGGCAACGATTTGCCTTCGTCGTTGACAATGCGCATCTCTACGCCGGGCACGATGTAGCCCTGTTTGGCCTTGATATCTAAACGCTCATGTTCGGGCAGCGCAAAATGATGTGTCTGTAGGTTGCAGACGGTGCCTAGCGGCGACATCTCCGTCATACCCCAGGCGTGGACGACATTGACGCCCAACTCGGTTTCATAGCGCTCGGTCAGGCTGCGTGGCATCGCCGACCCACCGACAACGAGTGCGCGGACACAGGAGATATCGCGCGGATTCGCTTTGAGTTCCTGATACAAACCCATCCAAATTGTTGGTACACCGGCGGCCACGGTCACACAGTGTTCATCGATCATGGCGGCCAGCGGTGCCGGTTGCAGATGGGGGCCGGGCATGATCAGTTCTGCGCCGACGTAGACGCAAGCATAGGGCAAGCCCCACGCCATTACATGAAATTGGGGCACGACCGGCAGCACGACATCTTTTTCAGTCACGCCAAGCGAGGTGGCCATGCAGATGCCAATGGCGTGTAGAAACATCGAGCGATGGCTGTAGAGCGCGCCTTTGGGTTCGCCGGTGGTGCCGCTGGTGTAACAGAGCCCCATCGCCATCCGCTCATCGGTGCAACGCCAGGTATATTCTTCAGCGGCGGCGGCCATCAGATCTTCATAGTGGTGGACGTTGGGGAAATTGGTGGTTGTACCGGGGGCAGCGTTGATGAGCACAATATGTTTGACACCCTCGATCTGGCCGGCCAGCTTTTCAAAGAGGGGCAGCAAGGTGCCATCAACAAAGATTACCTTATCTTCGGCATGGTTGATGATGTAGGCAAGTTGGTCTGCAGCCAGCCGAATGTTGAGGGTGTGACAGACCGCACCGGCACCGGGAATCCCGTAATAAAGTTCGAGATGTTGATAGTTGTTCCACGCAAAGGTGCCGACACAGTCGCCAGGCTGCACACCTAACCCTTCCAGCAGATTGGCCAGTCGTTTGACGCGGCGATAGAGATCGGCATAGGTATAGCTGTGAAAGGTGCCGTTAGGCTGTTTGGTGCGCACATACTTGTGGGGAAACATGCGGTTGGCATGTTCAAGAATCCGATCCAGCGTGAGCTGGTAATCCATCATGAGCCCTTGCATTGGTTCCTCCTGTTACTCCGATTTGGTTTGGGGATTATGCTCACCATTGTAACAGGAAGCGCACATTTCGTAAATCTAATTGGCGCGGCACTATTGCCGCTCAGTACGACCGGCAACAACTTCCAATCCACGAATAACCTCGTTAAAGCCTGTACGCATGGCAAAGAGAATCCCTCCCAACAACAGTAGATTGCCAAAAAGCAGAAACGCTATCAGGATGAGCAGGACGAACATTGATATCTCCTCAAGTGAAAAGTGGTGGGTGATCCACATAGGGTATATTCACTAGGAAATAATGTTACTCTGCCTCAGCAGGTTATCATACAGTGCAACGATACGGCTGGCGTGCTCTTCAACCGTGGGCGGTGGCGTAATGCCAGGGCGCAGAGCCGCCAACGCCGCCGGCTTATCAATAAATTTTTGCAACAGCGCAGCCAACGCCGCGCTGTCCCCTGGTGGAAAGAGACGCCCGGTTTTGCCATCGATCACCTTCTCTGGCAGCGCCCCCAGATCACTGGCAATCACCGGCACCCCCATTACATACGCCTCTTGAATCACCAACGGTGAATTTTCATACCAGAGCGAGGGCACCACGAGGGCATCAAGCTGACGGAGCGCCGCGCCGACTGCCTCGTAGGCAATCGACCCGGCAAAGCGAATATGGGGGTGGGTTGCCAATGTTCGCAATTGGGCACCATAGTCGGGGAAGGCCTGATCACTGCCATAAATGGTCAGCGCTGCCGTGGCGGGCAACTGGTTAAAGGCCTCCACCAGCAGATGAATTCCCTTCTGCCAGGCCAGCGACCCGATAAAACCAAAGTGGGGTCGGCCGGGTGGCGGCGGCAGCGTGTCGACCGGCGCGCCCAATAACCGTTGCCGGTCCATCCCATTTTCCAGTGTGCTGATCTTGGCTGCGGGCCATCCTTGCGCGATGTACTGTTGACGCAGAAATTCACTAGGGGCAAGAAAGTGATCAACTTGGTCGGCCATCCAGCGCAGATAGCGGTTGCGTGCGGCAAAGGGTAACGCCACTAGGGGACGCGCCGCGCGCAACCAAAAGAGTTCGGCGCGCGCAGTGGCACAATCCACACAATTCCAATTTCCAAAGGAGGGCCCGCCGCAAGATTGACGGTCGGGGCGAATCAGTTGACTATTGGCACAGAAGTACCAATAGTCATGTAGGGTGACTACTTTGGGGTAAGCCGCGGCCAGCTCGATTAAACGGGCCGAAACCCCCTGTACATGTTGAAAATGGAGCAAATCCGGCGTAGTGGCTCGGAGGCATTCGACAAAGGCTTGCTCAATCGCCTGATCGCGAAAGGTGTGCCAAAATTGGCGAGCCGGATCTTCTGTATGTCGGGTCGCCGGCAGCGGGACTTGCCAAAGGTGAATGCCATCGGGGCCGACAGAGTCCGTGACCGCCGTAGCGGACGGCGAAGGATAAAAGATCGTAACCGTATGGCCAAGTGCGTAGAGGGCGCGCGCTAACGTCATGGTGTAAATTTCTGTGCCACCCAGACTTTCGGGGGGGTATTTGTGCACGGTAAAGAGAATACGCATGGGCAATATCTCTATCATTATGGGTATCAAGCTAAGCAATAAGCGTGATGCTCAATACTACAGCGGATAAAGGAAACAGCGGATTTGTCACGGCGTATCCGGAATTTTAAGAGCAAATGGCACTTTAACCGACAAGTTTATAAGTTGGCGGAGTTTCCGTCAACCGAATTGCCTATCCGCTGTTTCCTACATCCGCTGTAGTGTTCCTACGAGCGGTGGTCTAAGCAACTTCCTAGGGTAAGCGAAGTTGATAAAGGCGGGGGCGACTTTCCCAGCCATCCCAGATCAACGTATAGGGTGCTGCCGGGTCGGTAATCGCAAGAACCAAGGGATCTGCCTGCCACTCTGGGCGCAGTGGGCCAACGATGATCAAGGAGATCTGCTCTTGTACCAGCCAGGCTTGGAACGCATCGGTGGTGTCAAAGGCATGGGAGAGATGTATCACACGACGCCGTAGCGCTGTGGCCTGGGCCAGATAACTTTGATGGCTATCGATCGCGAGAATGCTCTCACCGGGTGTACTGAGTTCGGCAACGAGGGTTGGCAGCTCCCCATAAAGCAGATGCTGTTGTTGCCTATGTAGCTGTTGCAAAAACAAGAGCAACAGTACGGCAACTGCGAAAGAAACCACCGTTGCCACATACCATCGCCACCGCGCTGCCATTGACCAGACGCGCCACCATTGCTGCGCTTGTCGGGCTACGGTCATTTGTATACGGGGGAGCAGCAGATAGAGTAACAGAGCGATGCTGTATCCTGTAACACCCAGCAGATAGAGCAGGCTGCGTTGGGCAACGCTAAGCAGGCTGGCGAATAGCACTGCGACCATCAACCACTCAGCCAGCCGCGGGAATCGCATCGTGAAGCGGCTAACACCACAGGTCGCCAACATGCCCAAGAGGGCAAAAGCCGGCAAGGCAAAGCGAAGGCTCTGTGCAACCCATGGCTCATGGAGTTGGTAAGCAAAGGAACCGTCATCGCCGCTGTAAGGTGTGATCCAATAGATCGTCCAGAGCAATAGGAATGCGCATCCTATCGCCCCAATGAGCCGTTTGGCGGGTGGCCCACTGTGGCGTACAAAGCCAAAGAGCGCGAGCAGCGCCAGGAGCAGCAGCAGTAGACCGGGCAGTTCACATTTCTGCCAGAGCGCGCTCAAGAGCAATTGCCAATGCTCGATCCGGTTGTGATCAAAGAGGGCAAACAGGGTGGTTCGACGGACCAGCGCTTGGGTAAGTTCACCGGGAAAGAGTTGCCATCCCCCAAGTTGGATCACCATTTCCCCCATTGGGTTGCCATAACGCAGCCAGTTGCGCCCATACCAAAGAAAGGATGTAATAAAGGTTAGCCCAACCAGCAGCAAGAGCGCCGGCGACAGCTTTGCTGTTGAGGACAACCGATCATGCCATTTGTCCCCCTTTATAGAGAGCCAGATCCAGCGAATGACCCACCATAGCAGCAGCAGCGACCCGTAGATCAAACCACTTATCTTGACTGCCACGAGCAAAAGCACCACAAGCAAGATCAGCAAGAGTCTATTGGCGTGGAACGCGGTCTCTTCGGCGACGAGCAAGGCAATCCCAACGGCAAAGAGCGCCGCCAACGCCAGGTCCACACGCAGTGCGATCAGCTGATCGATCAGCAGCGGCTGGCTCAAAAGAAGCACCACCGGCAAGATGGCCACACCCCGTGCTATCCCCAAGGCGCGCGTTGTACAGTAGAGCGCCAAGCCCAGCAGTGCCCAAGCCAACAGGTTGGGCAGCAGGATCAACAGATCGGTTGAAAAGGGCAGTAGCAAGAGTGCAGAGAACGCTTCCCACCCAAAAGGATACCAATCAACTGCCATGGGAACGTGATAGGGCAAGAGCGCACCACCGGCATAGAGATTGGCCGCAAAGGGCAGATGATAATAGAGCGAATCATAGTCGGTCGTTGGTTGGAGTAACAGATTACCCGCTGCCAGCAGCCCAATGTAGCCCAATGTCAGGAGCGGCAGGAGCGTGGTACGTGCAGAGAATATAGGGGCAGGGAGGAATCCTGGCCAAGGGGTACGCCAGAGAAGCCACCACCCCACCGCCAACCAAAGCGCTTCACAGAGCAACAAAGGAACGAGCGCAAAAAGCCCAAGAAAGGCCATTCCCGTCGCCGTCGCCATCTGACAGG
The DNA here is from genome assembly GCA_034432375.1 of Caldilineaceae bacterium. Classification (GTDB taxonomy): domain Bacteria; phylum Chloroflexota; class Anaerolineae; order Caldilineales; family Caldilineaceae; genus JAHBVH01. The sequence goes on along the minus strand of DAOUCA010000209.1, from coordinate 5,535 downwards.
CGAGCCAGAGTGTTACACCTGTTAAGAGGTAGCGTGAAAGAAGCGGCTTGCGGTCACCGTGCAGAGTGCGCATCGTGACCACAAGCGAAAATGGCAAGGGGCCAATCACCAAAAAGAGTGTGCAGATCAGCGCGCCAGTTGCGAAGAGAAAGCTCATTGCCTCATCTTAGCGCCGGTATGGGGCAAATGCAAACTTATGGACAACCCATTTAAAAGTGGCACCTATCGGGAAGCGTTTACACGAGAGCGATTGTGCCACTTTTAAGGGGGTTATCGATTAGGGACCGGGGACAAAATCAAACATACGGCCAAACTCATCAAACCAGCCGCAGGGACACCCCGTGGGATCGCCATCGGGCAGTTCAACCGCCACCGGTTCGGCAGTAAAGATCAGGGGAAGGAATACCGCTTCGTCTAGCCCAGGGATTGTCTGCTGGGGTATGGTGGCGGTCACCGGTGCAAAAGCCGCCGGTGCAAAAGCCGACTGGGCTGCGGTGAGTGCAGCACTCCAATCGGGGCCGACCTGTTTCAGCGGAATCCGGGTTAGACCATCGCGGATACGGGCGACACGGTAGTAGTAAACGGTCATCGTCATTTCTGCGCTGTAGATGCGATCGAGCAATTCTTCGGAGCAGCCACCGTTAACCATGCAAGCATCGTACGGAATCCCCGCCGGCACAAAGTACTCAGGTGAAGCGATCCGAGTTGGGTTGTTAAAGAAGCGCAGATACTCGCCCCCCTTTTGGTCGGCATCTTGCCATTGGCCAAAGAGTGGCATCCCCATGCTATTGACATGATCAACCGAAAGGGTGTTGTCACCGGCATTGATGCGATAGGTGCCACTGCTTGGGAGAAAGACATTGATCTCCGGCTGCCCCATGTAGGGGTCGACAGGTGTTGGCGGATATTTAACGAGCACATAGTCTGTACCATCGGGAATGGCCAGATCAAATTTATCGTGGCGGTTGCCATGCCGCCGATTCATTTGTTCGTTGAGCTTTGCCATTTGACCGGCATTGCCGGCACCAATGTAGGAGTGAAAGCTAAAATCTTGCTGCCCCTTTTGTTCCACGGTCAAATAATTGGCGGTGGTGACCACAAAGGTAGCCGTTAAATTGGTGCGATGACCGTTAATATTGTAGACACACCCCATATTGGCCGGCACAGAGACCGAGCCATCGGCGGCAAAGATAGTCTTCTGCCCCCAAAGAAAATCATAGCGCCACCAATCGCTGCCACCATTGTTGGGCAGAACTTGCCCTGCCGGCACATAGTCCATTGGGGAGACAAGAATTTCCGAAGTGATCTCTGTGCCATTTTCAAAGAGACGCATCGTTGAGGGCGGCACGGCAACGGTCCATTCATCCGCAATGGCCGGCTTGCCCAAGCAACCAAAGGTGGTGGCATTGTTCGTGCCATCCGTCCAGTAGCGCGGATAGACACGTACGGTCACGGTTACGGTATTGCCCTCGCGTGTGCCCGACATATATTGCAAGATACCGGTGCCCACACGGCTACTGATGATTGTATCCACCAGTTGTGCTTCTGGCACCAAGCCAACAAGATCGACAACACTGAGGCCACGCGGTTCTAGCCAATCGGGGGCAGCGGGGCTGGCACTGACCGCTTGTGCGTCTACAGGAGGTGCAGTCGACAATGACAGGGCGACCAAGAGCAAAAGCATGACAGGGCGCATGATTTCCCTGTGTGAATACCACCACGCAGCATTCCTATTGCTATTCGCAACGGCATAAAGGCCGAGAAGCCGCAGTGGATTTTTTTTAATAAATCGCAGATTCATACGTTTATAATCCTTAACAAATATACTGTACCCGTTATAGTATAAATCACCTAAAATCAATTTCCAGAAATCGATTACAAGAAATAGCTACCATAGAACTACTATTTTACATGTACATTCGTTCTAATTGAATACGCATATCAGCCTAAAATCCTCCGTCAAATAACCGATATCTATTCTCTTTTCACATAGTTTACATATTGTGGCGGGAATCTGCGATCCTCTGCAATCCATGCTTATGCCAAAACTCTGCCTAAAGGGAAGGGCACCCGGCCAATTAGGGTGCGTACCACATTGGGGGGATTACGCCGGACGATCAATTTTGTCCTTCGGTGTAATCCCCCAAAATGGGACGCGCCCGGCCAATTATGCGCAATTGACAATTTTTAGCCGAAGATCGACAATAGACTCTACTGCGACAACGTTAAATTCGACAGGATTACCAGAATTTACAGGATTTCTACAGCAGAGCGAGAATCTTGTGCATCTTGTAAATCCTGTCCATTGATTGAACTGTAACGTTGTCGTACTACATACAATCAATTCCAATCGTCTCTATTCCCTTGGAAGCACAACCGAAATTCAAGCGCGCCTCTTATTCCCATTGCCTTGCGCAGATCGCAGGTTGCGCAGGCCACTTTTCACCGGTTGCCCATTGGGTACGAATGCAGAGATATATCCAAAGGATTCACTATGACTAAGATTCTTATTGCGGAATGCAAACAAGAAGTCTCTTCGTTCAACCCTGTACCCAGTACAATTGTCGACTTTGAACGGTCAAGCGGCGTCGAGCTGTTTGATTACCATCGTGGCCACCAGACTGAGATCGGCGGGCTGCTCGCCATTTTGGAAGGGCACGATGCCTATACATTGGTTCCTGGCTACAGTGCCCGTGCCATTACCTCCGCGGGCACGTTAACCGCGGCAAGCTTTGCGCAAATTGCCGACGAATTTCTTGCGGTCGTTCGGGCCGCCGGGGCGGTTGATGCGGTCTACCTATCGCTCCATGGGGCTATGTCTGCCGTTGGCGAGCCAGATCCCGAAGGCTATCTGTTGGCCGAGTTGCGTGCCATTGTCGGCGAGGCGATTCCCATTGTCGCTTCTTTTGATCTACATGGGGTGCTGACCCAACGAATTTTGCGCCATTGCGATGCCATTGTCGCCTATCATACCTATCCGCACGTTGATTTCCATGAAACAGGGGTCCGGTCAGCCAACCTGCTCATGCGTATTCTGCGCGGCGAGGTCAAACCCGTGACGGCGCGCATCTATCTTCCAGCGCTTGTTCGTGGACCAGAGCTTGTCACGGCGACCGGACTCTTTGGCGGCATGATCCGCCAAGCGCAGGCTTGCGAGGTAGACGCCAAGGGGCTCTCGGCAGGCATCTTTATCGGTAATCCCTTTACCGACGTGCCAGATCTGGCAACCAATAGCTTTGTTGTGGCCGATGACAATGAAGCTTGGGCCACGGCACAAGCGATCACGTTGGCCAATGAATTTTGGGCGGTGCGGGAGCAACTACACCAACCGCTGATTGGCTTAGAAGCAGCCATTGCTTGTGCAACAGCGAGTGTTGGCCAAGGGACAGCCGTCTTGGTTGATGCGGCCGACGCCACGAGTTCGGGGGCGTCGGGCGACAGCAATGCCATTTTGCGAGCCTTGATTGAGCAGGGGTATCCTGGTGCCGCGCTGTTACCGATTGTCGATGCGCCCGCAGTTGCTGCGGCATTTGCGGCGGGCATCGGCAGTGAAATTCGAGTGACCTTAGGGGGACAACTCGATCCCGCCCGCTTTCCCCCATTGCCAGTCAGAGCAACTGTCCGGATGCTCTCCGATGGTCACTTCTCTAGTGAGCGCAGCCAATTACCCTGGTTTGCTGGCAACAGCGCACTATTGCAAGTTGGCAACCATGTGGTGATTGCGACCAGTCGCGCCGTTAGTCTCTATGATCGGTCCCTCTTCTGGGCACATGGTCAAGAACCGCGCCGCTTTGACGCTGTGGTCGTCAAATCACCATTCTGTGAATACCACATGTTTGATGCCTATGCCAATCCACTGCTTAATATTGATGCGCCTGGCTCAACCAGCGCCAATCTGCACCGCTTGGGGCACACCATCTGTCGACGGCCAATCTTTCCATTAGACGAAGGTGTGCTCTTCCAGCCAACAGTGGAAATTTATCGACGTGGCTAAGGCAGGACGGTAGCTGCAGGAGGCGTCTTGATCACCCAGCTTTACGCAAGCATAGGCAAAAATACGTAAATAGATAGATTTATCCGATCCATTTCATCTACTTATGCGTCATAGATATCGAACCCGATGTATCGTTTGGTTCATTTTGATTACTCTAATCGATACACATGTTTATCCGAATAGTACTCTAAGCAACTCGCATTGAACATCGAAGTGCTACTCTACTGGAAAGGGATCATCGATCTATCCGGCGCGTATGCTGTTTCACTGTTAGACTGGCTACTCATAGATAAAATCCTTAAAAGTCATCCAGCGTCTCTCGTGTAAAAGCAACTTTATTGTGGATGATTTTTAAATGATTAGTCTATCAGTAGCATAGTCTGGAAAGGGGCCGCCATGATGGTAGAACAGAGTAGTTCTTCAGTGGCACAACAAACTCTACAGACAACTTCTCTGATAGTTGCTCATCAGAAACCACGCAGCATTTTGATTGTTGATGACGACGCCAATTTTCGTCTGCTCTTACGCCTTGCCTTGAAATCCGTGCCCTATCAGCTCTTTGATGCGCACAACAGTGAACGGGCATTGGAATTGTTGCGCACCCTCTCACCAGAAGTGATCTTGTTGGATATCTGTATGCCTGAGGTCGATGGCATAACGCTCCTGCGTCAGCTCCGCAAAACCAACCATCGCTCGGCAGTTTTCATGACGAGCGGACTCTGTACTAGAGAATGGATAGCCGCCGCGACGGATGCCGGTGCCAATGGCTATTTTGTCAAACCCTTTCGCATTGGCGAACTGTTAGAGACACTCAATGCCTTACTGGGGACACGCACGGGGAAGCATTAGAAAAGAGCGATTTGTTGCAGATCTGGCCAGAAGTAACGTATCCTCTGGTTTCAATACAGCGGTGAAGCTACCTACGCAGCCACTATTCTGTGGGAGTTGCGAGGGTGATAGATAAAGATCAGCAGCACAATGTGCAACCTCTTAGCAACGAATCGCTGAGACCCAATTTGGCAGAATCGGCGCTTATGGGTATACTACTGAGCTATCGGGGTGTAGCGCAGCTTGGTAGCGCGCTTCGTTCGGGACGAAGAGGTCGGAGGTTCAAATCCTCTCTCCCCGACTTTTCTATTGTGCTCTACTGCAAAATTGTGACTCTTTCCAATATTTTCGCATAAGAGCAGACTGTAGGCTGGAAAACTAGATTTTCCAGCCTTTTGTATTGGCGGCAGTAGCGCTTCCGATACCATCCTCTGTTGCACCGAAAGCATGTAAGGGTAATTTTGTGCTTCGGCTATCTCCGTAATATCTCTAATAGATCAACCCCTTAAAAGTGGCACAATTACTCTCGTGTAAAACCAGTCGCCTGAGTACCACCTTTAAATGGGTTGTCTATAAGCAATACCTTCGCCAATTTCAGAAATTAGAGCCGTCATTCCTGCGCAGGCAGGAATCTACTCGTGTAACATGAAGATGGATTCCTGCCTGCGCAGGAATGACATCTGGAAATTTCCGCCAAAACAAGGTTTGGCGAA
>DAOUCA010000208.1:0-33959 GCA_034432375.1 Caldilineaceae bacterium | reverse complement strand
TTCGCCAAACCTTGTTTTGGCGGAAATTTCCAGATGTCATTCCTGCGCAGGCAGGAATCCATCTTCATGTTACACGAGTAGATTCCTGCCTGCGCAGGAATGACGGCTCTAATTTCTGAAATTGGCGAAGGTATTGTTACTACGACAACGTTAAATTTCAATCAGTAGACCGGATGAACAAGATTCATAGGATTTTCTCTTTGGTATAGCAATCCTGTAAATTTTGTAAATTTTGTCGAATTTAACGTTGTCGTAGTTTCGCGTAGGTCACAAGTGTCGTGTGACAAAGCCGCTTCACCGCGTTTTGCTGCGCATATCGAGCGGCAATTGCGCTGTCACGCTGCAAGCGTGACCTACACTTATATGCTTCTAACCTAGCAGAACTTCCTTGACACTGCACTAAGGGTCTGTTGCCATTTCAATTTTTGCCTCCGTACGGAAACGATATATCGTTTCCGTACCTCACCAGTGAAACATCAAATGTCAAAGAACCTAGATCCCGACGGAAATCGTTACACAGACAATTTGCAGTATTCACTCGAGTAGCTGTAACGATTTATCACCGTACATACTGCGCCCGGCGCTAGGCCGGCAACTGTGCCGGGACTTGCCGATCCCAGAAGCGATGTTGACCGATCGCCTCGAGAAAAGCATCGGCACCGTTGTCGGTAATCACACCAGGCGCATTAGCGATACTAGCAGCTTGAAAGAAGTCAGCACCTTCGCTACTGGCGGCAAGCGGCTTGTAATGCTTGAAAGCCTCTTGTATAAAATGCAAAGCAGCACCATTCCCCTGCAACGTATTGACGCTATCTGCCCCACCAGGTACATAGACCGCATCGTAGAGGACCGACGCCGTGGTCAGCAGGCTTTGGTTCACCGGCACGGCCACGCCGCTGGCATTCTGAATGGTGCCCAGATGCGGTGCCACCACCTCAACCGTTACCCCCGCATCTTGTAGCGCACTCTGCATTTGGCTCAACTCCGTGCCATTGACCCCATCTGCCGCCAGAATGGCCACCTTGCGGCCCACGGGGGTGCCGGGAACGTACTCGAGTTGGCTCAAGCCTTTGGCCGTCCCCGCGTTGGTGTTGACCTGGCCAGCTTTGGGCGTGAGGCCGAGATAGCTGCCAACTTTGTTTGCCAGATCGGTGTCAATATTGGCGAGCAGATCGACCATGCGTTGCTGCACATCGACCACCTTGACTTTGCCCAGCTCGAATTGCAACGCCTGCATGATGTGCGTCTTCTCCACATCGGACATGCTGTTGTAGAAGAGCGTGGCCTGGGTAAAATGGTCGTCAAAGCTGGCGCTACGCACGCGCACTTTGGTGCCATCGGTCGACGAAGGATAGGTCACGTAGCCACCCTCTTCGGGCTTTGCCTCGCGTGCATTGCCACCGAGCGAGTTTGGTTCGTAGTTCACCTTACCGGGTCGATTGGCATAGCGCATAAAGCTATCTTGTTGATAGTTGTTAATCGGTGCCTTGGGCTGGTTGATCGGAATCTGGTGAAAGTTTGGGCCACCAAAGCGGTTGATCTGGGTGTCCAGATACGAGAAGTTGCGCCCTTGCAGCAGCGGATCGTTGCTGAAGTCAATCCCAGGCACCACGTGGCCGGTGTGAAAAGCGACCTGTTCCGTCTCAACAAAATAGTTGCCGGGGTTGCGGTTCAGCGTCATCTTGCCGACCGGCTGCACCGGCACTAGATCTTCGGGAATAATCTTGGTGGCGTCGAGCAAATCAAAATCAAAGTTCATTTCGTCTGCTTCGGCCACCAACTGCACACCAAGCTCCCATTCGGGGAAGGTGCCGGCGTTGATCGAATCCCACAGGTCGCGACGATGAAAATCGGGGTCGGTGCCGCTGATACGCTGCGCCTCATCCCAGACAACGGAATGCACACCAAGCACGGGGGTCCAATGGAATTTGACGAAGGTCGATTCGCCGGCCTCGTTGACCAGCCGGAAGGTGTGGATACCAAAGCCCTGCATCATGCGCAGACTGCGTGGAATAGCCCGGTCGGACATGACCCACATGATCATGTGCATCGACTCGGGGGTCAGCGAGGTGAAGTCCCAGAAGTTGTCATGCGCGGTCGCCGCCTGCGGAATCTCGTTGTCCGGCTCGGGTTTGAAGGCGTGAACCAGATCGGGGAACTTAATTGCGTCCTGGATAAAGAAGACAGGGATATTGTTGCCGACCAGATCCCAGTTGCCTTCATTTGTGTAAAACTTGACGGCAAAGCCACGGGCATCGCGCGCCAGATCGGTCGAACCTCGCGAGCCATTGACCGTGGAGAAGCGCACAAAGACCGGCGTCTCCAACGATGGATCGGTTAAGACGCTTGCCCGGGTATACGGAGCCAGCGAATCATCATAGACCTGGAAGACGCCATGCGCGCCCACACCGCGGGCATGCACAACGCGCTCGGGAATTCGTTCATGGTCAAAGTGGGTCATCTTTTCGCGGAAGTGAAAATCTTCCAGCAAACTTGGCCCGCGTTCACCGGCTTTAAGCGTGTTCTGGTCATCGTTCACACGCACGCCCTGGTCAGTCGTGATAAATTCGCCATCGGCCACGCTGGCGACCGTGGAGGCGCCGGTAGGATCCTGCGCCGTAGCCGGCGGCGTGTTGGGATCGGTCTGGTTGGCCTGTTCATGCCCGCCATCGCCGATACGCGCAGCGGGAAGATTTAACCCGAGCGCACCGGCGGAAACACCCATTCCTTGCAACATCGTACGTCTAGACAGTTTGGATTTCGACTCTGCCATTGTGGTTTCTCTCTTAATAGTAACAAAATAATCAGGCACTGAGCATACCTATGGGCTCAAAAATGATAGCAGCACGATAGAGAGCTATCAGCCATAGTGCAAGATTTTCTAATAAAAAGTGGGAACGCAGTAGAGAGAAAGATACAGAAGGGGTTATAGACGGTGTATAAAGAATGTTATATTTTTGCAGAGGCAATGCTGCGCGTTGATTCGCGCTGTTGTTTAATGCGCAGGCACAGGACCAAAGGCTTTTTGCTGCTCCTGGTGCAGCCATGCAAACCATTGGGGCAGACCTTCACCGGTGCGGCAGGAAATTTCAAAGATCGGCACCGCCGGATTGAGGGCGCGTACGGCATCATAAAAGAAAGCGCGGTCAAAATCCACATGCGCCATGAGGTCGATTTTGTTGAGCAGAATCACATCGCACACGGTAAAGAGTTCGGGATACTTGATGGGCTTGTCGTGCCCCTCCGCCGTGCTAGAGACACAGAGACGCACCGCTTCGCCCAACGCCCAATGGGTGGGGCAGACAAGGTTGCCCACATTTTCTACAAAGAGCAGATCAAGCGCTTCAAGGTCAAGCGTTTCTACTGCGCGCTGGATCATGTTGGCCTCCAGATGACAACTGCCGCCGGTGTTGATCTGCACCGCGTCGCGCGCGCCGGCCCGCAACACGGTTTCGGTGTCAATACTGCCGGCGATGTCACCTTCAATTACGCCAATCGCCAACTGATCGTGCAGCCCCTCAATCGTGCGGACAATGGTGCTTGTCTTGCCGGCCCCAGGCGAGGCCATAATATTGACCACCAACACGCCCGCCGCGGCAAATTGCACCTGGTTGCGCGCCGCGATCTGATCGTTGCCTGCCAGAATATTTTCCACAATTTTGACCCGTTGTACGCTCATGCCTCATCTCCCGTTTCGATTTCGATGCTCTCCACCAACAGTTCGCCCCCTGCTTCGGTCGCCTGGCCAAAGAGCCCACAGCGCGGACAGCGAAAATCCGCGGCTGGTTCATAGGGGAGCGCACAGTGGCTACAGTAAAATTCCATGGGCACACGGCAAATATTGAGTTGTGCCCCTTCGGCCAGCGTTCCCGGTGTCATCGCATCGAAATAATAGAGCAGCGAATCATCGATAATCGTGGCACGGTCACCAATCTGGAGGTTGATGGCAAGAATCCGGTGCGCACCCAATGCCCGCGCCTTCTCTTCAACACCGTCCAACAGATAGCTCATCACGCTAAACTCATGCATGCTCGTGCTCCTGCGCACTGGTTGCCGTCTGTGCTGCGGCGGCCACCTCGGCAATCAGCGACTCAATCATGGCAATTGCAGCGCCAACCGCCGTCTGCACGGCTGCGCTTAGCCCCATCGCGCCCGCCTCGCCCCCGAGATCAGCCGGCTCGCAACCGACAAGCAACAGCCGCGGCGGGTTACCACCCAATGTCTGCACCAGTTGAAGCACCGCTACGGGATTCATGGTGTGGCTGTCGACGGCCTGGCTCTCTAAGGTCTCCAACCCTGCCAGATCCGGCTCGATCAGATAGAGCGTTCCCGGTGCGCCCCCTCGGGCAGTGGCATCGACCAGAATGGTCACCGCCGGCGCGTCGAGCAAGGCGTAGGCCAGGTCATAGCTGCGGATGCCAAAGTCGACGACGCGCACGTTACGCGGCAATTCACGCCGCAACAGTTGTTGCGCCACTTCGACACCAAAGGCATCATCGCCTTGGAAGATGTTGCCGATGCCCGCGACCAAGATTGCGGGTAAATGCCCCGGGGTGCTCATGAATCTTTGTCCAGTAACAGCACTTCTGACGGCGCATAAAAGAAGCGATGACCGGGTTGGCGCAGCAGACCGAGTTCCTTGCCCGGATCATCATCGAGCACCACAGCCAGATAGATCTGTTCTTCAAAATCCTGTTCAATCGCTTCAATGATGCCGTCGCGCCCCGCCAGCAGCAGATCCATCACATCTTTGCCGGGCTGAGGCCGCAGCCGCACCCGGTCGCCGACTGTGTAGCAGATGCCGGCAACCGTTACTTCGGTCAGCGCTGGGCGCTCTTCAAAAAAGGTGGCATGATCCATGGGGCCACTCACATCGCTTTCATCTTTAGGTAGCGACGGATCTCGGGTAGCGAACTGATGGCCAGCGCCGCCGCGGCCAGCAAGCCCAGGATAAAGACAATTTGGATCAACGTGGTTGCTTTCATGATTGCTCTCCTTTACTTACTATACGAATGCTTGTACCGACGCCCTAGCATCCACTGTCGCGCTCGTATGACCATGTCACTCGACGCTGGAGCGCCGAGGTTGCCATTCCACGCCGGAGCGTGGAACGAGCTCTTATCTTGTTCACCAGACCATGCCACTCCACGCCGGAGTGTGGAACGAGTCATCGCGTTTATGCTAGAAAATTGCTCAGCCGCTCAGTTGGCGAAATTCGCGGATCGTGCCGTGGAGCCGCATAAAGTCATCGCTCGTCATGGCTTCACTGCGTTCTAAAATTTCGCGCGTGCGGGGGTCGGTGGCGCGCATCTCGGCCTTTTCTTCATCGGTCAAGGTTAGGATATTGAGCAGCAGCATCTGATCAATTTCGCCGCCATCAAAGAAATCACCGGAACTCTCTGGGGCGATCTGCGGATAATCAGAAAGAATAATCGGCGACGACAACATGGTTTGCCGCTCACCTTCTTCCCCGACCAGCACCGGCCACGTGTGGAGATTTTTACACACCGCTGCCAGCGGTTGCAGCGCGATGGGGGGATCGGTCATTGAGATAAATGCGCCATTTTTCACGCTGAGCATGGTGTGGGTAGCGACCAAGGTCTGACGCAGAGTTGCTTCACGGTCGGCCCCTTGCCAGGGGGTCTGATTGGTGATGGTCACCGTTAGTTGGTAGAGATCTTCGTCCACAGCTTGTGCGGCCACGGTAACAGTGCCCGCCAACGCCTGCCAACGGCGTTCCAGCGCGCCAACCGCGTTTCCACGCCCATCCGATAGCGGCTCCACCGCCTTCCCCGCAGCAATCTGCAGTGGCGCAATATACGGTTCATGCAACGCGGAGAGCCGCAGATCCGTCAGCGTCAATTCACGCTCGGTCGCTTCGTCCCAGCTCAGATAGCGTTCACCGGCGACAGCGAGCGTATCAACGGCAGCCAGGGCACCATCGGCTTGGCGCTGCTGAACCTGACGCTCAACCACCTGCAGAAAGCGCACGGTTACCGTAACGCGCGGCGCAGTCCCTTGCACCAGACACTGCGTCTGCATGAGCCAGGGATCGTCAGGATGGTGTTGGCTGTACGCCTGCGGATAGACACCGCCAAAGGTCCAGCGTTTCTGGTTTTTGCGCGCCGAGCGACGGTAGGGCCAGAGCACGTAGCCTTCATAGAGCACAGCGGCGGCGATCTTTTCGACCGGTGTCAAGAGTATCTCCCTTTCAGCCAGGGTGCAGCCAGGGTTGAAACCCTGCTGCTATGCAAAACCCGTTAAAACGGGTTGACGCGAGCGTAGTGTGTTATAGAGGGTTACGCAGTAAACATGCCGGTCTCGAGTACGCCGCATCTGGGGATGCGGCGTACTCGAGTAGCGTGTCACCTTTATTGGATGGTGCATAACATAAGTTTTTACCTTGCTAAAACGCATTTTCTCGTAGTAGCAGGTGCTTTCAACCACCGTTGCTGCGCGCGGCCGGTTCCTCCACCAGATCGAGTAACCGTTCCAATGTGGCTTCCCAGCTGTTGACGCCAATCTGCGTCTTGTAGGCATAGAGGCGGTCAAAGAGATCGCGGCGCACGCGCAACCAGGCGCTGTTGGGAAAGTAGTGCTCCATCAGCGCCTGCCACAGGCTAATTGGCATGGCGTAGGTCGCTTCTTTTTCCCAGGAAATCTGCGCCGCTTGCAAGCCCAACTTACCGGCATAAAAGATCGTCCCGCTAAAGAGAAATTCGAGTGGGACGGTTCCTGCCTCCAGCGCATGAAAATACTTGGCGCTGACCACCTCAAAGTCATAGGTGCAAGGAAGCGGCAGGTCGACCACGGTCTGTACCTCAAAGGCCGGCACGAGCACGATTGTCTGCGTCCACAGGAGTGGTTTCACCGTTGTGCCCCAGCGATCGGGGGTCCCAAAAAGCTCGACCAACTGCGCCTGCTCCGTGCCGTTGTAATGCCGTTGCGCGGCGGCGATTTGCACTTGCACACGCAACATAATCGAGCGCACCGACTCGGGCGAGCGGTTCGCAATGCTCAGTTTAAAGAGTAAACTAGGCGTGGCGGCATACGGCAACACGGTGGCCTGCGTAACGGCAAAGTCTAGATCGGGCACGTGGGCTCCTTACTTAAGCCGGCGATAAATTGGGCATGCGCGGGTCAATTGGGTTGCGATTTTGCGGATTGATCCCCGTTGAGCGTTCGGCAGTCCCGATCGCGCCACCACCCACCATGCGAATCCCCGCTTGTTTGCGCTGTGGATTGTTCCCCTCATTCACCCCCGGCGTGTGGGCCGGCAAGGAAGGCGACACATCTGCCTCACCCACCCGAATATTGCCAACAATTTTCATGATAAAGGTTTCCTTTCTTCGCCTGGTGTTTGGTGAAGTACGTTAGGCGAAATTGCGCCGGTTGAGTGCCATAACGAAGCGAAGGCGGTTGTCGCATTGGCACGCAACTAAGCGGCGATCCGCGCACGCCCGTTTCGATACAATTCTCACTGCGCTCGAATCACGCAACCGGCGTTCGCTACACCTGTAAAAACTATCCCTGGGAGATCGTAGGGGGCTGACATTGGTCGGTCACACTTGGAGTGTGACAAATGGATCCAACACCGCTGTCACTCTCCTGTGGGGTTAAGTAAATAAACGGGTAAACAAAACCGCTTCCTCTTCGACAAGCTCAGGGTCCGCTATACCCGTTGATCACTACTTCTTCAACGCCAGAAAAAATTCATCAATCGCCTGCCAAACTTCGCTGCCGCCGCTAAAACCGCGCCACCGGCTGCGCAGCAGCGCGACAAGTTGATAGCAATGATCAATTGAAACAAGATAGGCCCCACGCCCGTCGACCGACGCCCGTTCGGCGCGGTTGACCAAGAGCGCCATTACATCCGGCGTCAGTTGGTCGAGCACGGGGTTTGCGTCAACCAGCTCCCCCCACGCCTCCAAGGGCAGCAGCGATTCGGTTGGCCCCATTGGGCTGGGATAGTAGGCCATCACGCGCGCCGCCGCGGAACTGTAGAAAAAGAAGGCCAGCCCCACCGGTAGGCGTAGTTGCGCCCACATAAGATCGTTCAGCGTAAAGGTGGGCAGAAAGCGTGCCTGCTGCTCGATCAGCCGATAGCGCCCTTCACTCGCCGCCGCCCGATCAAAGAGGATCGAGCAGGCCTGGCAGACACAGTGGATCTCGTGCGCCGCGATTTCGAACAGGTGGCGGTGGTGCGGCGCAAGCGGCGCACTACAGAATTCGCAGCGTTCCGGCGCAACAGCCGTAGGCACCTCATGCCGCACAAAGCGCCGTAGCACGGCTGAGTCCTGGCGCGCCAGTTGTTCAGTCATCAGCGGCGATTCCTTCGAGTTGAATCAGGACCCCAACTGGCGCGAAGTTGGCCGCACGGGCGGGCGGTGTGACAGCACCCTCGGCTTCGATGCCCAAGAGATCGGGAGCCAGCTTTTGAATCGCTTGCTCGACGGTCGACTGCAGCGTCGTGGCCGAGCTGGGACAGCCGTGACAGCTCCCTAACAATCGCAGGTGGGCCACGCCATTTTCGATGCGCAACAGTTCGACGCTGCCGCCGTGCGAGGCCATGTAGGGCTGCACCTCGGCCAACGCCTGCTGCACGCGCGTCTCCACATCGGTGGGGTGCAGATCATGGAGGAGCAACAGATGGGCGATCAGTTCGTCAGCGGCAAAGGCGTCGAGCAGCGCGCCATCATTCGTACGCGCTGCCAACGCAACGATGCGCGCCAGCCCTTCGCCGTACAGCGCCAACAGCGTCTGCACCGTCTCTACTGCTGTGGCGCGACACGCCGAGTCGACAACGGCTTCCAACGCCGTCAGCAACTGCTCGACTTTTGCCACCTGTTCGCGTACCGTTCGATCATCCGTCATACTGGTTCTTCTCCCAATCCTATTTAGATGCTCTTGCCATTCACAAATTGATTAAAGATTAACAAATCGTAACTACCTCGACAACGTTAAATTAGACAAGATTGACAGAATTAACCGGATTGACAGAGCAGAACAAACACCTTGTGAATCGTGTGAATCCTGTCTACGGAATGTAATTTAACGTTGTCGTACTACTAACCCCTCCCCAGACTGGGAAGGGGTTAGTAGTTACAAGAAATCAAGCAAACAAAAAGGCACCGCTTCCCCTTCGACAGGCTCAGGGTCCGCTAACGATTGTGAACCCATGCTACTTACCGTGGCCAAACATGGGTGAGTGGGTCTGCTGCAACACCTTGCCGTTGCCCAGATACATGTGGACGCCACAAGGCAGACAGGGATCGAAGCTGCGCACCGTGCGCATTATGTCGATCCCCTTGAAGTTATCTCGCCCATTCTCTTCAAAGATCTGCAAGCCCTGCACTGCGTCTTCATAAGGACCTGGGGTGCCGTAGCTATCGCGCGTGCTGGCATTCCAGGGGGTGGGCGGGTAGGGGTGGTAGTTTGCAATCTTGCCATCGCGGATCACCATGTGGTGGGAGAGTACACCGCGTACCGCTTCATGAAAGCCGCAGCCGATTGCTTCCTCGGGTACAGTGAAATCCTGGAAGGTCTGCACATCACCCTTGCGGATATGGTCCATCGCTTTTTCGAGGAAATAGACCGCCATCGCCGCGCTGTAGGCGACAAAGTAGATGCGGGCCCGGTCCCGTTCCAACGTGTTGCTCCACTGCGGCACCTTCCACTCAAAATCCGTCTCCGGCAGCGAAGCGGACTTGGGCAAGCTGATGCGCACGCTGTTGCCGGTCGCCTTGACATAAGGCGTATCGACCAGACCGGCCAGCGCCGTCGACCAGAGCCGCGCCAGCGCTCCGCCGCCAGTGTCAAGCGGTAGGTAATCGCCCGTCTGTTGGTTGTACCAGCGCGGGCTCATTACCCAACTGTAGTTGCCATTCTCCAGATCGCGCTTCTGCGGCTTGGGCAGCGTCGTCTGATTCCAGGGATGGCGTTTGTCGACCGGGTTGCCCAGCGGATCCTTTTTGACAAAGGTCTCTTCACTGGTCCAGTCATCATAGAAGGAGCTACCGAGCAGGATGCGGATGCCCAGGTTTATATCAACCAGATCGGTCGTCACCAGCTTGCCATCAACCACAATGCCCGGTGTCACAAACATGGCACGGCCCCATTTACCCATCGACTGGTAGCGGTAGTCACAGACATCGGGATCCTGAAAAGAGCCCCAACAGCCGAGCAGAATGCGCCGTTCGCCGACATGCTCATAGCCGGGCAGCGCCTCGTAGAAGAAGTCAAAGAGATCGTCATTGAGCGGCACAGCGCGCTTGATAAATTCCATAAATTTCATGAGCCGCACGAGGTAGTCGGTAAAGATTTGCGGGGTGGCGACAGTGCCCACGCCGCCGGGATAGAGTGTGGACGGATGGACATGGCGTCCTTCCATCAGACAGAACATCTCACGCGTCACCCGGCTCATCTGCAGCGCTTCTTTGTAGAGATCACCCTCGAAGGGGTTACAGGCGCGCATGATGTCGGCGATGGTGCGATAGCCGTGGATATCGGCGTGAGGTGCGGCGGTACTCTCGGCCTTTGCCAATAGATTGGGGTTCGTCTCTTTCACCATCTTTTCGCAGAAGTCGACAAAGACGAGATTATCCTGAAAGATCGTGTGGTCGAACATATACTCGGCGGCCTCACCGAGGTTGTAGATCCATTCGGCCAGTGGCGGCATTTTGATGCCATAGGCCATGTTCTGCGCATAGACGGAGCAGGTGGCATGGTTGTCACCACAGATGCCACAGATGCGGCTGGTGATAAAGTGAGCGTCGCGCGGGTCCTTGCCCTTCATAAAGACGCTGTAGCCGCGGAAGAGCGAGGAGGTGCTCTTGCACTCCACCACTTCGTTGTTATCAAAGTCGATCTTGGTATAGATGCCCAGATTACCGATAATGCGAGTGATGGGATCCCAGTTCATCTGCACCAGGTTACGGTTCTTCTGTTCAGTCATGAGAGTTGTCGCTTTCTGCGATAGGGTGGGACGGTGCGACGGTAGGACGGTAGGACGGTAGGAAGGTGGGACTCTTACTGTCTTACTGCTAATGCGGCCAGCGCGGGTTGTACCCCGTTGTCAGTTCGCCGCGGTTATGCCGCCACTTGGGTTCTTCGTTGACGGTGTGGTTGGTGATGGCGCGCAGTTTGCGGATCATGCCGCCGTAGACGCTGATGACGCGTGAGGAGAGGGCAGCTCCTGACGGCTCATCCATAAAGGGCATAAATTTGTCGGGGAAGCCGGGCATGGTACAGCCAATGCAGATCCCGCCGACATTGGGACAGCCACCAATACCGGCCATCCAGCCACGCTTGGGCACGTTGCAGTTGACCACCGGTCCCCAACAGCCAATCTTGACTTGACACTTCGGTGAGTTATAATCGAGCGCAAAGTCGCCCTGTTCATAGTAGCCGGCACGGTCACAGCCTTCGTGCACCGTTTTGCCAAAGAGCCAGGTGGGACGCAACTGCTCGTCGAGGGGGATCATTGGGGAAAGGCCCGCCGCCTGGTAGAGGAGCCAGGTCAACGTCTCCATAAAGTTGTCCGGCTGAACCGGGCAGCCAGGCACGTTGACAATTGGAATATCGGCCTTGGAACGGAAGTCCCAGCCGAGGTAGTCGGCCAGCCCCATGCAGCCGGTGGGATTGCCGGCCATGGCATGGATGCCGCCATAGGTGGCACAGGTGCCAATCGCCACCACGGCCCATGCCTTGGGAGCCAGACGATCGATCCATGTGTTGAGCGTGACTGGTTGGCCCGTCTGCGGATCGTTGCCAAAGCCGGTCCAGTAGCCACCATCGCCGTTAATCCGCTCATTCGGGATCGAGCCTTCAATCACCAGCACAAAGGGATCCAGCTCACCCCGTGCACCTTTGTGAAAGGCTGCAAGAAACTCCTCACCGGTCTCATAGGCCAGCACCTTGTTGTGCAAATGGACCTTAGGTAGACCGGGAATGATGCCCATCAACACATCCTCCAGACTAGGCTGGGTCGCCGCCGTGATCGACACACTGTCGCCGTCACAGCTCATCCCCTCCGAGATCCAGAGAATGTGCACTTCTGCCACGCCCTGCTTCTGCTCGGCCATGCTTGCTCTCCTCCTCTTCGATTCGCCGTTCGTAGGTGCGATCGGGTTGACGCCACCGCGAGGTCCCACCGCCCCTATGCGTCAGCGGGCGGGGGTTGAAGTAGATAGAAATACTCTGCTCCTGTGGGGGGAGGAAGAGCATAGAGCAAGGTATAGGGGATGGGTCTAGGGAGGGTACATGAAGGAGATCCAGTTAGCGCCTTTGTAATGTTAAAATCTCGTTACAGCCCAACTGTAGGCAACTATACTGGAAACAGGCAATTGCCAGACAAGGGAAGTCACAGTCGCTATCGCCATCGCTCTACCCGTACCCCCTACAGTTTGAAGTCAGAAAGCTACTCGCTCTTGTATTCTAGAATATCCCCCGGCTGACAATCTAAGGCTTCACAAATTGCTTCGAGTGTTGAAAACCGCACAGCCTTTGCCTTGCCATTTTTCAAAATCGAAAGATTAGCCATGGTAATACCAACCTTCTCGGTAAGTTCAGTAACACTCATTTTGCGCTTTGCCAACAAGACATCGATATTGATTATGATTGCCATCATTGCCCCTTATACCGTTAAATCATTTTCTGATTTGATGTCTATAGCATTTTGTAAAAGTCGCTGAAACACCGCAGCAGCAGTTGCAATTACAAGAGAAGCAAAGGTCGTAATCATGCCCAAGGCTGTAACACCCGCCGGGTCATCATTGACAACAGTTGCCCTGATGTATAGGATTCCTAGCACAAGGAAGCCACCAAATGCGAGGGCACAATATTTGATATTCCTCACCGCGTTCACCGATGGTAGAGAGAAGACTTGATTGTCGTCAATATAGCTTAACAACTTCAAGGCCTGGTATAACGCAACAAAAAAGGGGATTGACCCTATATAGGCATAGATAATCAGCGGATCTGCGTAAATCCTGATCAAATCTAAATTCGCAGCTCTGCCTTCCAGTTGAGGAAACCAAATCAGCCATAGCAGGGCTCCGATGGCGATAAGACAAATGACAAACTTTAAGAATAGTGTTGACCCTTTTTTCATAAGTAATGCCTCGCTCAGAACTTGATAGTAGAATTGATAGTAGAATTGATAGTGAGATGTCAGGAGTTTTGTGCACTCCCACGATATACGGTTTCGGTAGGTCATCTCTTCGCATCAAGACGCGCTATGCTGCAAATCGAACGCAGCACCGTTGAGCGCTGCACGCATTGACCTTCCCGAGGTAGGCATACTGTAACACACGATTTATCGTTTGTCAATATATATTTATCGATATTCATGATTTTCTAATATTTCCATTCTGTGTGAGGGAACGCAGCGAAGGATCTCGTGTTTCTAGCGTGAAGCTTCTTTGCCCTATTATGGCTTGCTGATCGATATTATTCTTTGGTTTTCCTATCAGATTGGCTTTCGGCCCCGTCTTCTTGCCTAAAGGGCGGTTGATTGTAGCGTGTGATCGCTCAGTGCTATAATGGTGAGGTTCGTTTGCGCAGAATTGGTGTGCAATCAGGAGAAGAGCAGGAGCGTTTGCGGGATACCAAAGGGAAAAACGTGAAAGCTGCGATTCTTGCGCCATTACATCACCGGACCTTTCGACTGCTTTTCGGAGGCCAGATCGTCTCGGATCTGGGCGATTGGCTGGACTTCCTGGCGCTAATTGCCCTCGTCGTGTATCGCTGGGAGCTAGGTCCGCGCGCGCTTGCTGCACTTTCGGTCGCAGTTGCCTTACCATTTGCGGTGATCGCGCCGCTGTCCGGCGTTTGGGCCGACCGTCTGCCGCGCAAGACGCTGATGGTCGCGGCGGATCTCGGCCGGGCGCTGGTTGTCTGCGGCCTCGTCTTTGCGCCGAATCTCTATACCGTCCTCGCGCTTGTCTTTGGCAGGGGCGTCCTCAGCACCTTCTTTGGACCGGCGCGCCAGGCGACGATTGCCGCGGTGGTGCCACAAGACGATCTCCTTGCGGCTAACTCGTTGAGCCAGCTCTCTTTTCAACTGAGCAAGATCTTTGGGCCGGTACTGGGCGGGCTTCTGGTTGCCGCCATTGGTCCGTGGTCTGCGTTTATTGTCGACGCCGTAACTTTTCTCATCTCGGCAGCTTTTATCGTCCAGTTGCCCACCCTTGTACCGGCAATCCAGATAAAAGGGGAGACAGAGGAGCAGGCACCGAGTTTCTGGCGCGAGTTTCTGGAGGGGCTATCCTACCTGATCCACCGCCGTTCACTCTTTCTGGCCGTCGCCAGCAATTCGGCAGCAATGTTGATCATCTTCACATTCGATAGCCTCGGCGTGCTGGCGCTCCGGGAACTGGGCATCGGCGAGGCCCTCTTTGGGCTCACCATCGGCAGCATCGGCCTGGGGACTGCCGCCGGCGCAATTGCCATCGGGCAATGGGGAAAGCGCATCCACCCCTTTGTGACGATGGGGGGCGGGCAGATTGGGGGTGGGCTCGTCGTCACGCTCCTCGGCGTCGCGGTGACGCAGCACGCGCATGGCACGGGTACCTGGCTGCTTGTGTATCTGCTGATCGGCCTCTCGGCCGCCGCTGTCTTTGTGCCTTATGGCTATGTTGTCCAGGTGGAGACACCGCCGGCATTACTCGGCCGCGTTTTTGCAACAGCCGGTGGGATCCAGAATAGTTTTCTTTTGCTGGGGCCGCCACTGGGCGCAGTGCTGGCCGAGCGTTGGGGTGTCGGCTTCGTCTTTACCGCCGCCGGCGGTGGGCTCACTCTCCTCGGCCTGGTGCTCTTCTTCCTGCGGCCAGCGGTTGCAATGCAAGCGGTAACCGAGCATGCCACGTTGCAGAGCCAAACGACGGCACTGCCCAATACGCATGTGGATCATGATCGCTTTGTGCACTAATAGACTAATCATCTCATGTTACGCAGTAACCATCGCGGTCTCGTCTACTCCGCATCCCCAGATGCGGGTCAACCTGCATCTAGGGATGCGGAGTACACAAGTAGGGTCTCTTCCGACTCGCGTCGTGCGTAACATGACTAATCATTTAAAAGTCATCCATAGTACATCCCGGCGTAAATAAGCCCATAGTGATTCTGCCCTACCCACTCAAGTGACTTGAGTTTATTTACTGCCGTGGTGTTTACGCCGCACTATGATAATAGCGTTACTTTTACACTAGAGCGGCTGTACGACTTTTAAGAATTTTATCTGTAAGTAAAAGCGAGAAAGTTTTTGGAAAGCGGAGACTGAGAATGCAAAAGGAGCAAAACGATGGCAACTACCCCACTCTTTGAACGTGCGTCACCCTTTCAAGACGACGTACTGGCATTGCCGGTTACAGATTTAGATGAGGCAGCGCAGTGGTATACGCGCTCGTTTGGCATGACGGAAGTCGAACGCCCAGAGACGCCACAACCAACGGTACTTCTGGAACGTGATGGCGTACAAATCGGTTTTGCAATCAACGGCGGCGATGCCACCCAAGATGGCGCGGCGATTCGGGTTACAGATATTCATCGGGCCAAAGCGGAACTCGAAGCCAATGGCCTTCAAATTGGCGATTTGCGGATCGATACACGTGAGGGACAGAAATTACAGGTCTTCTTTGTCGTTGCGCCCGATGGCCTTTGCTACTATTTCCATCAGCCCCTTGTGGATTCGACCACCTAACCCTCGTTGAGAATGAGAAGCGGAGTTTCACAGGCCAAGGGGATCGCGTGCGTCGCACTGACCAGTAACGGTTTCCAGCCCACTAGATTACTTTGGTCGGTGCGACGCACGCTGATCAAAAGTAGCGGCTTCCTTCTGATTTGAGTATCTTTTCAACAAATCGAGGTGGTGTTGGTTGAGTACCCTCGGCAGTATGAGGCGTATCGAAACCAAACGGGGCTACCCCGCTATTTATTGAGAAGATACTGATTTGAGTATAAATTTAAAACGATCTACAAAGTGACACAACGATACACGAAGAAGGGCAACCCCTTTTACCGGACTTCACCATTACTTGGTTCCAATACAGCTGATCAAATGGCTGCGATCAGAAAACTTTGACTCCGTACGAACGTTTGTGCTATACTCCTAACTATCGCTTACGAAAAAGGTGTTACGAATCAGGATATTGCGAATACTGAATCTTTATGAAGCTAGAATTCGACGGCAAAATTTGGTATTGGCGTGGCCCCGCTCCGTGGTACTTTGTCACGGTCCCGCCTGAGCCATGTCGCGCCCTCAAAGCCATCGTGCAGAATGTTACTTATGGCTGGGGTATGATCCCCGTCACAGTGCAGGTCGGCCACAGCAAGTGGACAACTTCGCTGTGGCCCAAAGATGGCAGCTACATTGTGCCGATTAAAACGACGATTCGGCGCGCGGAAGCCTTGGAAGAGGGCGATACTGTAACTGTGCGACTAAACATAGGTATTTAAAACGTAGGTAACTAAATGATTGACCTCGTGCCCCGTAAACGAAATTGTGGGTGGGATACGGCGAGAAACCGCCCCGTGATGGAGAAATATGTCCGTCTGATACCAGGAAATAGTGACGAGGTAAAGAATCTATGACACAATCTCTACAGAACAAAGTTGCGCTGGTAACAGGTGCTTCGCGTGGATTGGGCAAAGCGATTGCGCTGGAAGTTGCCCAGGCGGGCGCACATGTTATCTGCACAGCGCGCAGCACGCGTGAGCATAGCACCCAAAGTGAATTGCCCGACACCACGATCGAAGCAACGGTCGATGCGATCCATGCAGTCGCGGGCAGCGCAGAGGCCATCGTGTGTGACCATACCGATCCTGCGCAAGTAGAAGCGCTTGTCGAGCGCATCGCAAAAGAGCATGGCAAGCTCGATCTCCTTGTCAACAACGCTTGGGGCGGGCACGAACTGCCACATGAAGTGCCGGGATCTGGCGAGGAAATCTGGGACGAACCGCTGGCACAGTTCAAACATATGCTATTGGCTGGGGCCTATGCGGATTATATTACCACTCTGCTGGTGTTGAAACATCTGATGGGGCCAATCAAACAAGGCACCATTATCACCACCACCTGGCACACACCAGAGCCGCCGGCATGGCTACCCTATGAAGGCAGTAAGGCTGCAAAAAATCGTCTGGTGGCCACCTTGGGCTATCATCTCAAAGAAAAAGGCATTCCGGTGATTGCGATCGCACCCGGCTGGATGCGCACCGAGCTGATGCTGACACACCACACGATGGAAGAACTCCGGGGGCAAACCGAAACGCCTCACTATGCCGCGCGCGGTGTCGTTGCGCTCGCCAGTGACCCCGATGTGCTGCGCCATACAGGGAAAGTTATGGATGTAGGTGATCTGGCAGATCTATACGGCTTTACGGATCTGGACGGTTCGCAACCGCATTTGAACGCGGGACGTTATTTTCAAGAAGAGTAACTGGCGCCACTTCATCACATTGCTGTTTTTCCCAAGTGACTTTGGAGGATTCCTGTGACTATCACTTCTCATGCTGAAGCCAAGCTTCATGCCTGGCGGATTGATCCGGCACAATACGCTCGCCATGAGCAGCGCAGAGGTCGACGCCACGCGTTCGAGGTGATTGATCCAGCGCGCACCGCACTGGTCGTCATCGATATGATCCCCTTCTTTGTGCATGAGAATCGCTACTGCCAAGGCATTGTGCCGAATATCAAGGCTTTGGCTCACAGTCTACGCGCCGCGGGTGGGTTGGTCACATGGGTACTGCCCGCCGTCTCTGCCGAGGTTTCGGCCGTAAAACGCCAATTCTTTGGCGATGCGGTGGCCGAATTGTACAATGGTTCGGCTGGCACAGGACTACTGTCTGCTCGACTTTGGCCAGAATTTGCTGTGGAACCGGCAGATCTGCTCGTCGAAAAGTCGGCGGCCAGTGCCTTCTTTCCCGGCTATTCGCCTTTACCCTCGCTACTTGAGCAGCGCTCGATTGACACTGTACTCATCACGGGGACGGTGACCAATGTCTGCTGCGAGTCTTCGGCGCGCGATGCAAGTACGCTGGGGTACCGCGTCATCATGGTCGCCGATGCCAATGCCGGTGGCTCCGACGCGACGCACAACGCGACCTTGCATACAATCTACCGGACGTTTGGCGACGTTCGTCCCACGGCAGAAGTCATCGAACTCATTTCCGAAAAGGGGATAGACCAATGAGTACAAACAAAGCACAAGAGCTAACGATTCGACTGCGTTGCATTGACTTGCCTGGGCGTGAATTCGATGGCAAAAGCAGTGTCAGACTCGGCGTACAAAAAGGCAAAGTCGTCATCGAAGATTGCTTGGCCGGTGTGCCAGAGATTACCTTTAGCTGTCTCTTGCGTGTCGAGCGCAATGAAGAGAGTGGCAAGCCCAATTTTTTAGGCCCCTATGCGCAAGGCACACCGACCGAACGCTTTATCTATCTCTGTTGGGGCGAACGGATTGCTGATATGTGGAATGGCTTTGGCCGCGCAAAGGTTCCCCTAAAAGAACTCGAGTGGCAGGCCGTGGAGGAAGCAATCTCGACCGATAAGCCGATTGAAGCGATCATCAGGATGACTGATCAAAAAGGTGGTCCGCTTTATGCTTCTGTGAAAAGTGACAATCTTAGTTGGCAGGTTTAGAGTAACGTTTAACCGCCATGGCGTTACGCAATTCCCTTGAAATTCGACAAGCCTTCGCCCAGCGCAGGGCGAAGCTCAGCCGCCGGGCATAGTGTAACATCTAATCGATCACGAGGGATTGCGTATAGAGCAACGGTGGTATCTTTCGGCTGGCCTTTCTCGGTGACCAGGCGGCTGTCGTCGAGCTGTTAACTGAAGACCCAACGCTGCTCCACGCCGAGGACCCCAACGACGAGATCTGGTATATTCCTCTGCTTTCATTTGCCGTTGCCGGGGGGCGGCTTGCTCTGGCCAAGTTATTGATCGATCAAGGCGCGGCGGTTACGCAATACAGTGCACAACTTTTTTGGCTCGTCGCCAAGCAATCGCACCAAGATCTGTTTGATTTAATTCTGGCGCATGGTGCGGATATTCAAGCCGTCGAAGCAAGCGTCCTTCTTGCGGCCACGGATTTGGCGTTCATGCGCCGATTGCTTGAAGCGGGCGCGCCCGTCAATAAGACCGATGCACATGGCAATCTGCCCCTCTTCTATCTAAGATGAATATCGTTTACACTCCTGTATCTTCCTATCCACATTGGCATTCAAATACTACTTTGGTCATGGACAATCCCGATTCACGGTTGATCCACTAACAGCGCAATGGGCACCATTAGCAGTGCTGTTGTCGTGACCTGGCCGGTTGCCGTGATCAGCGGGGGTATCCCTTTGAAGCGTTTGCCGAAAATGCCGGCAAAGGCGTAAGAGATGGCCGCGCCGAGAACGGCAAACTGGGCAATTACGTTGAGCCCAATCCCTGCAAAGGCATCAGGGCCAATCATGATCGCGACCCCAACAAACCCCACTCCCACCCCTGCCAGTCGATTCGCCGTTATTTTTTCATCCCATGTAAAGAGATGCGCCAATAGAACTGTCCAGAGTGGGGTGGTTGCGTTTAGAATGGAGGCCAGGCCACTGGTAATCTGTGTCTGCCCCCAGAAAATTAAGCTAAAAGGGATAAGGTTGTTGAGCACGCCCATGGTACAAAAAAGCGCCCATGTCGCCCAATCAGTTGGCATTTTTCGGCCAGTTGCACGCACTACCAGGTTGAGTAGTAGCGCGGCCACCGCCACGCGACCAAG
This sequence comes from Caldilineaceae bacterium, assembly GCA_034432375.1. Taxonomy (GTDB): domain Bacteria; phylum Chloroflexota; class Anaerolineae; order Caldilineales; family Caldilineaceae; genus JAHBVH01. Next base: position 14,199 of record DAOUCA010000208.1, on the reverse strand, counting down.
GACAACGGTGAAGGGACGGAGTTCGGCAAGCGCGACTTTGCTGAAAAAGAATGAGCCACCCCAGACGATCGAGAGGATGATGAGTAAGAGCCATTCGAGTGAGCCCATTGTGGGCTGGGTAGACAGTTTCATGGTAGTTTCCCCTGTGTAGACTGGTTTGGGTGATTGACTTGACTACCATGAAAGTATACCGGCTAAGCCATGCTACACCCACCCGCTTCTTGCGCTCTTTTCGCTTGAGGCTTTGGGGTGTTCTTAAGAATCTTCGAAGTGGGCGACTGGGAGACGCTTGCAGCGTGACAGGTGCGGCTTGTCATGCCGTAGGCATCTTCGAGGTGAGGGCGACTGGGAGACGCTTGCAGCGTGACAGGTGCGGCTTGTCATGCCGTAGGCATTGTTTCACCTATGGAGCCAAATAGAGGATCGAATCATCAGCGTACCAATCCGTGCTGAGATCGCGCCATGTCGGGTTCATCGTCTCGATCAACGCGACTTCATGACGGCATAACCAGTTTTTGATCTCTTTTTCACGCGCAATGGCGACATGAATGCTGTTCGTCTCTTCATAGTAGACGAGCTGATTGATATTGTATTTGCTTGTGAAGCCTTGATTGACTTTGTGTTTGTGTTCGTATACTCGGCGCTGTAAGTTGTTGGTGACACCGGTATAGAGGGTTCGTGTGCGGTTTGTCATGATGTAGACATAGTAACTTCTGGACATCGGGGGATTTCTCTTTTGAAGAGCGGTGTTGTGCAAGAACCTTCAGCGTTGACTGATCTTGAAGACGCTTTCAGCGTGACAAAGATCGGTATCAATAACATTGACGCTCACATGGCCACTGGACTGAACTAGCGCGTACGGACATGATATATCATGTCCGTACTTCAGCGAGTTAGCCACATGAGCGACCATTGAAAGTGGTCGCAAGTGGCAAGTGGCAAGTGGCAGGTACGCAGTTCGCAACTTGCTATTTTAGCGAACAGGTAACATCCTCAGCGACACCAATAACAATGAGAATTTTGCCACAGAGTGACACAGAGGAAGACGGATTTTTGCTTTCATCGGTGTTTATCTGTGTCCATCCGTGGCTTATTTTACATAACAGCGGAAGTACTCTTCTACGCCGCCGCCGCTAGAATGCTGTTGAACGTTGGGCTGGGGCGCATGGCTTTGCTGGCTTTCTCCTCATCCGGCTGATAGTAGCCACCGATATCGACGGCGTGGCCTTGCGCGCTGTTGAGTTCATCAACGATCTTTGCTTCATTTTCGCGCAGCGCCTGGGCAACCGGGGTGAATTTGGCCTTCAGTTCAGGGTCTTTGTCTTGGTTGGCTAATGCCTCGGCCCAGTAGAGCGTCAGGTAGAAGTGGCTGCCGCGATTGTCCAACTCGTTGACCCGGCGGGACGGGGCTTTGCGGTTGATCAGATACTGACCCGTCGCCTGGTTGAGTGCATCGGCCAGAAGCAGCGCTTTCGCATTGCCGGTTTTGCGACCGAGATCTTCCAGCGAGACGGCCAGCGCAAGATATTCGCCAACCGAATCCCAGCGTAGATGGCCTTCGTCAACAAATTGCTCGACATGTTTGGGGGCTGAGCCACCGGCACCGGTCTCAAAAAGGCCACCACCAGCGAGCAGAGGCACAATGGAGAGCATCTTGGCGCTCGTGTTCAGCTCCAAAATAGGAAAGAGGTCGGTGAGGTAGTCTCGTAGGACATTACCAGTGACCGAAATCGTATCTTTGCCTGCTTTGGCGCGTTCCAGCGTGTACTGCATGGCATCGACCGGCGACATGATCTGAATATCCAGCCCGTTTGTGTCGTATTGGGGCAGATAGTGCTCTACTTTCTTGATCAAGTTGGCATCATGGGCGCGGTTCTTGTCCAGCCAAAAGATCGCTGGTGAACCTGTCGCTTTGGCTCGATCGACCGCCAGTTTGACCCAATCCTGGATCGGCAAATCCTTGGTTTGGCACATGCGCCAGATATCGCCGGCAGCGACGCTGTGCTCCATTAACGTTTTACCCGCATCATCAACCACGCGTACAGTCCCATCCGCACTCAACTCAAAGGTCTTGTCGTGGGAGCCATACTCCTCGGCCTTTTGCGCCATGAGGCCGACATTGGCGACATTGCCCATGGTGGTCGGGTCAAAGGCTCCATGTGCCTTGCAGAAGTCAAAGACAACCTGATACATCTGCGCATAGGAGCGGTCAGGGATCATGAACTTGGTCTCCTGCAACTTGCCATCTGGCCCCCACATTTTTCCCGAATCGCGAATCGAGGCCGCCATCGAGGCGTCGACAATCACATCGCTGGGCACATGTAGATTGGTGATGCCCTTGTCTGAGTTAACCATCGCCAATGCTGGCTGTTCCGCATAGGTTGCCTCAATATCCGCTTTAATCGCGGCCTGTTGCTCTGCGGGTAAACTTTGAATCTTGGCATAGATGTCACCCAAGCCATTGTCTGGATCGACGCCGATCTCGGCAAAGAGATCGCCATACTTTGCAAAGAGATCTTTGAAGAAGACAGTCACGGCGTGGCCAAAAATGACCGGGTCCGAGACTTTCATCATCGTCGCTTTGACGTGTAGGGACAAGAGCACGTTCTGGGCTTTAGCATCCGCGATCTGCGTGGCATAAAATTCGCGTAAGGCTTGGACGTGCATAACGGATGCATCGATGACTTCGCCAGCGACAACCGCTGTCTTGGCCTTTAGTATGGTGCTTGTGCCATCGGTGCCGACAAATTCAATTTTGACATTGCCAGCCTTTTCAATGACGACCGACTCTTCACTGCCATAGAAATCGCCCTCTGCCATGTGGGCGACGTGTGACTTGGAATCGGCACTCCAGGCACCCATGCGATGGGGGTTCTTCCGCGCATACTCCTTGACGGGGGCGGCAACGCGGCGGTCGGAGTTGCCCTCGCGCAAGACCGGGTTGACGGCACTGCCCAGCACTTTGGCATAGCGAGCCTTGATCGCCTTCTCCGCTTCGTTCTTCGGTTCTTCTGGGTAATCAGGGATATTGTAGCCATGTGCCTGCAACTCTGCGATTGCTTCGGTGAGTTGTGGGATCGAGGCACTGATGTTCGGCAGCTTGATGATGTTGGCTTCCGGCGTCTTGGCCAACTCCCCCAACTCGGTGAGGGCATCGGGTTGACGCTGACTTTCAGTGAGATTTTCCGGGAAGTTGGCGATAATGCGACCGGCCAACGAAATGTCGCTTGTCTCTACCTTTACACTGGCCGGCTTGGTAAAGGTTTGGATGATTGGCAGAAACGCGTAGGTCGCCAATGCAGGGGCTTCGTCAGTAATGGTGTAGATGATTTTAGCGCTTGGGTTGGACATTTTCTTTCCTAACTATTGTACTCTGGTTGGTAACACGCTTATAACTTTTGGAATGATTTTGGCAACTGTAGATGAACCTATGTAGATTGCAAGTATCTCTCTATTCTAATTGAATATGGGCAAAGTAGAAAGATTGCTGACGGATAGTTGCTTTCATAAAGGCAATCGTTCAAACTGGTTATCTACTTAGACTACGGAGAACACAGGGAACACAGGGAACACAGAGAACACAGGGAACACAGAGAGCACAGAGAGCACAGAGAGCACAGAGAACACAGAGAGCACAGAGAACACAGAGAACACAGAGAACACAGAGAACACAGAGAGCACAGAGAACACAGAGAGCACAGAGAGCACAGAGAGCACAGAGAATAAGATGAACATTTTGTGGCTGATTCAGCGATTGGCCACAGTTAGTGTAAAATTAGTCGCAACCAATAGTGCTCAATCTATTGTAAGCTCCATGTGAAACTACACTTTAGATGAGGCGCTGTGCAATCAAATTTGTTGCAGAAGGGAGAAGAGTCATGGTATCTGCAATTGTTTTACTCAGTACGGAACGCAACAAGATCAATCAGGTCGCCGAACAATTGACGGACTTAAAGGGAATTTCCGAAGTCTTCTCGGTAGCCGGTCACTATGACCTGGTAGCGATTTTGCGTGTTCCCAACAACGAAGCATTGGCGGATTTGGTCACCGATAAGATGCTCAAAGTTGAGGGCATTGTTGCCTCAGAGACGATGATGGCCTTCAAGGTCTATTCACGGCACGATTTGGAAGCGATGTTTTCGATTGGCTTTGAGGAGTAGCGGCTGCACAGGTGACAGTCACTAGCCATCACCAATCTGGCACAACAGGATATATAGCAGCCAGTGACTGTCACCTCGAAAGCAGCCTTTCCATACACTTATGCACAACAGCAACCTCACCAACCCACGGACCTTTCTCGGCCAAACTGTCACCGTAGTGATGGATCGTCCACTCGGTTCGCGTCACCCCACCCACGGCTTCCTCTATCTGTTGAACTACGGTTACATTCCTGGCACATTGGCACCTGATGGTGGGGAGGTTGATGCCTATGTACTCGGTATTTTTGAAGCGCTGGACCGCTTTACCGGCGACTGCATAGCGCTGATTCAGCGGATCGACGACGATGATGATAAACTGATTGTTGTGCCGCCCGGTCGTATGTATAGCGACGAGCAGATTGTGGCGCTTACCGAATTTCAAGAACGCTTTTTTCACTCCGTGATCATTCGAGCAACATGCCAGCGTTAATCAATCAAAAACAGATCGACCAGTTAACCCGCCACCAGCAACGCCTGCAACGCCACATCGAGCGCCGCTTATTGTGGAGCAATGGCTGGTCTTGGGCACGGGTGATCCTCTTTCTCGGTGGACTGGTAGCTAGCGCAATTGCCTTCTATACAACAGCACTCTGGATTAGTGCGGCCATTCTGCTGCTGGCGCTGATTCTTTTTGCCGGGGCCGTCTATCTCCATCAACGGGTGAGTAACAGCCTGGCGCGCTTTCAACTGATGCAACAGATCAAGCGCAGCCACATTGCCCGCATTGCGCGTGATTGGCGGGCATTGCCCTCACCCTTTCTCGTCAATCTCAATTATGAACATCCCTTTGCCGCGGATCTAGATCTGCTGGGCGAACGCTCGCTGCATCGTCTGCTTGATAGCGCTGCCACGCAACCGGGACGTGCACGCTTGTACACCTGGCTCACGGCCACCACACTGCCACCCATTGATACCATCCTCACTCGCCAAGCCCTTGTTCAAGAATTGATCGCGCGCCCACTCTTGCGCGACCGCCTGACTTTGCAAGGCTTACGGCTCCGTGGAGATAGTGCCGACAACCAGGCTGCGTGGCAACCCGATAAATTGCTGGCGTGGCTAGAGCACCATCCCCAAAGCGTGAATCTACGCCCTTGGGTCTGGGGATTGGCTGGGTTGGCGTTAGTTAATTGGCTGCTCCTTGGCGCGGATCTGCTGGGTTGGCTCGGTCCCCTTTGGCGGATCACATTGGGTATTTACGCAGTTTTACAGTTCTGGCATGGCCAGACAATCGCGGAGACGTTTCATGAAGCGGGCACAATCCAAGCAGAATTGGCTCAATTGCTGCGCGTTTTTCGACGATTGGAGAAGTATACGTATCAAAATGCGCCCCATCTGCGGCAGCTTTGCGCCCCTTTTCAAGATGTCGCCACGCGACCATCGATCTATCTGCGGCGCATTGCGCGGATCGCTGCAGCCACCGGTGTGCAAGGGAACCCGTTGCTGGCGCTGCTGCTCAACGCCCTGTTGCCCTGGGGACTCTACTTTGCTTGGCAACTGGATCGCGAAAAACGGGCAATGCTAGGGCTGCTACCCGATTGGCTTGATCGTTGGGCGGAATTCGAAGCGCTCAGTTCGCTGGCAACCTACGGGGCGCTCAACCCACAGAGTACCGTTCCCAAGATTTTGCCGCTGACGGACCCATCAGCCGGAGAGCCATTTGCAGTCAGTGGCTTGGGCCATCCCTTATTGCCAAACGGGGAAAAAGTGCGCAATGATTTTCACTTCGCCGGGCTCGGCTCTGTTGTCATTCTCACCGGCTCCAATATGGCAGGCAAGAGCACCTTTTTGAAGGCGTTGGCGCTCAATCTGATCATGGCGTATGCCGGCGGGTTGGTGGATGCCGATGAACTGTGCGCACAACGGTTGCGCCTCTTCACTTGCATCAAAGTCAGCGATTCTGTTACCGACGGGATCTCCTACTTCTATGCGGAAGTACGCCGCTTAAAGGCGTTGCTCAATGCGCTAGAAGAAGCGGGCGAGCTACCCCTCTTTTATGTAATCGATGAGATCTTTCGTGGCACAAACAATCGGGAGCGCTTAGAGGGCAGCCGGTCGTATATCCGCGCGCTGGCGGCCCAGCGTGGCGTGGGGCTGGTGGCGACGCACGATCTCGAATTGGTGCGCCTGGCCGATGAATTGCCGATGATCAGCAACTATCATTTCCGCGATGATATTGTGGATGGAGAAATGAGCTTTGACTATCGACTACGTCCTGGCCCATCGCCGACAACGAACGCGCTCAAGATCATGCGTCACGCTGGGCTGCCGGTGGATGAATGGAAATCAGCGTGATAAGCCTAACATCTCCATACCGACGAAAAAGCCACATAATGCGTCAGCACCAGAGGTGGCACCAGTGTTGAGGATGGTGTGAATCGCCTGACCAATCGCGCCCGCTGCGCCACAGTTGAGTAAGTCGATCAATCGATGCCACTCTTCCCCAAAATAACCTTGCCCGGCATAGGATAGCCAGATTGCACTCAGCCGTGTACTCGCTGTGGCGGCGCGATCGGCGATTTGCTTGCTATAGGGGTAAATGCTTGGCTGCACAGTGCGCAGAAGCGTAAACGCCACCAGAAGCCCCAGCAAAAAATCATCACCTGCCGGAGTCAACCCTGGCCCTAAGCCGACTAATCCCTCGACTCCTTGTTGAAATTTGCCGGGTCGAAACTGGCCGGGTCGAAACTGGCCGGTGTTTTTCTGGGTGAAGCCGTCTCGTAGCTGAGCAATGGCACCTTGCGCCCGTTCGACCAGGGGCATCGAACCGCTATAGAGCGCCGAGCGCATGGTAGCCAACGGCTGATAGGCGGCAAGGGAGGCAAGACTTGCCGGATTAGTCAACCTGGGCAGTTGGGGATGCCAGGGTCGTGCCTCGCGCAGGTCAATGGTGAGATGAGCCAACTTGATCTGCTCCGCCCGCCACTTGATCGGTGTTGCCAACGTAAGCGTATCAAAGTGAGTGTGTGGCAGCAGAATGTGAAATGGCCCATTGCCGTGCACGTCGTTGACAAGCGCGATGAACGTCCCATCCTCTGCCATTAAATTGCAGGCGTGGCGATGTGTGCTGAGGATCGACCACGATGTCGCTGTGGCAAGGCGCGGTAAATCCAACAAGGCACTATAAGAGGTTGCGTGGTAGTGATTCATCAGGCACCAGCATGTGCATTAGGATCGACAGAATGATTTTCCTATTCTGTCGATCCTATACTCAGCGCTGAATGGGAACCGGAGTTTTGCTGGGGTAGTAACTCCGGTTCCCATTTCAACCGCAGTATAATGCACAAAATTGTTTCTATTCGCCGCCTGGTGTCACATCCACTTCGATTTTTGTGTATCCTTCGCCGGTGGCGTCCATATCGCTCATACCATCGAGCGCTTGTTGTGCCAGATCGGTGCGCAATGCAGCGTCGTCAGGTGCCTTCTCCAGCACTTTGAATTCGGTGGAGATATCAACCGTCTGCTGATACGCACCATCATCCATGATGCCAATGCCCTGTGGCGACGGCCAGATTAACGCGTTAACTTCATTGAGTTGCCAACGCATGTGCCCTTCGCCCAACGTTGGCCCGTTGTCGAGCACAATATTAACACATTCATCTAAATTATCACGGCAGAAGATCCAGCCTTTGAAGGAAGCACGCAGAAAACGTACGGCAATATCCTCGTTGCCCGCTTCGGCCAACCAAGATTCGCGGGCAAAGATGTGATCCTGCAACATCGCGGTGCCGATATCGTTGTAGTTAAAGACGGTGAAATCTTCCGGCTGATAAAGTTCACCGGTGTCGGGGTTGGTCGCCTCCAATAACTGTGCATACTCGTTGTAGGTCATCGCCTGCGCGACATCGATTTCGCGATTGAGCAGCAGCGACATGTCAAACGGCTGTTGCACAATGGTCACCTGGCTGGCATCATCGGGCTCAATGCCGGCCTTACGCAGCGCAGCAAAAACTTCCCACTCGTTGCCAAAACCCCAGGTGCCCACCCGTTTGCCGGCCCAATCTTCGACGCTATTCAGTCCAGCATCGGTCCAGCCCACTTGCAATGTTCCACTGCGCTGAAAGATCTGCGCAATGTTAACCAGATCGGCTCCCTGTTCGCGCGAGGCGAGCATCTTTGGCACCCAGGCAATGCCAAACTCTGCTTCGCCGGAAGCAACAACCTGCTGCGGCACAATTTCAACAGCCCCTTCGAGGATCGAGACATCGAGCCCTTCGTCGGTATAAAACCCCTGGTCCAGCGCAGCATAATAGCCGGCAAATTGCGATTGGGTCACCCACTGTAATTGCAGGCGAACGGGCGTGAGTGCTGCGCCTTCTGCCGGCGCGCTACCGTCACCCGCCCCTTCTTCTGTTGCGGGTGTTGCCGCGGGGGCCACGCAGGCTGCGAGCACCAACAGCAATGTAAAGAGAGCGATAAGCCATCGAGCTTTGAACATAGATTTCTCCTTATCCGTAATGGTTAAACAGTTGCTTTGTGTATAGGCATTCGGTACATCGCGTGGTGCTCAATCCTGCGCCACATTGCGTAGGGAACTGTGCCAGGGAATGGTGAGCCGTTCTAGCAGCAAAATGAGGCCATAGAAGGTGAGGCCGATAATACAGGCAACAATAATCGCGGCCCAGGCATTGTGGAAACGAAATTGGGCTGCTTCCTGCGTGATAAAGACACCAAGCGCCGAGCGATTGCCGCCAAAGTATTCGCTGACCACGGCACCAATCATGCTCAGCGTAGCGGCCACCTTAAAGGCATTGAACATGTAGGGCAGCGCATTGGGCAGGCGTACTTTGCGCAGGATCGCCAATTCCCCGGCGGCATAGGAGCGCATTAAGTCGAGCATTGCCGGATCAACCGTTTTTAACCCCCGAACTGTATTGATCATCATCGGAAAAAAGACAATGACGGCGACGATCATCATCTTGGAGAAGGGATTATCGACGCCAAACCAATTGTTGAGGATCGGGGCAAAGGCGATAATCGGCACCGAATTGGCGGCGATGGCAAAGGGCATGAGCGTTTCGCTGGCCGCCGTCCACCGTGCGGTTGCAACGGCGACCACGATCCCGGCTGTGCAGCCAATCGCAAAGCCACCGAGCGCTTCTTTGGTTGTAAACCAGCCAATATGGGTCAGCCGAGAGAGATTGGTAATAAAGGCTTCCGCGATCACAGAAGGCGCAGGCAGCAGGAAGCGCTGGATCGACAACGCCCAGACACCACCCTCCCAAACAATCAACAGAGCGACAAAGAGCAGGATTGCCGGCAGATTTTGCTCTAACCATTTACGCATAGGTATCCCAGTTACTGCCCTGAAAATAGAGTAGCGTTTTGTAAAATAAATGTTGATGGGTAACTGTAGGTCACGCTTGTAGCGTGACACTCTGCCAAGCCGTAGGCGAATTACACTATCATACGCTTTGATACGGCCATTGTCACAGTATAACTGTGACCTACGATTCATCTGTCATGACTTATTTTACAAAATAGTAGCGGCGGTTGAGTAAGCCAGGGCAGTTATAGGGTTCGCGCTTGACTAATGCTCTTCTTTCCCCGTGGCTCTCCGCAACCACTCTCGCACCTCAGTCTCCAGTGCAAAGAAATTGGGATGTTCGCGTGTTGTACTATTACGCGTCGGCGGTAGCGAAACTTCGGTCGTATGCAAGATCTCCCCTGGCCGCGCCGACATAATGACAATGCGTGTCGAGAGAAAAACTGCTTCGGCGATGCTATGGGTGACAAAAAGAATCGTTGTGCCAGTCTGTTGCCAGATGCGATGCAACTCCAGATTCATCCGTTCACGCGTCATCTCATCGAGGGCACCAAAGGGTTCATCCATCAGGAGCAGCTTCGGCTGGATTGCCAGGGCCCTGGCGATCGCCGCCCGTTGCTGCATTCCCCCGGAAAGTTGCCACGGATAGTGCTTTTCAAAGCCAGTAAGCTCCACTAGCGCCAAAAGCTGCTCGGCACGGACCTGCTGTTCTTGGCGGCTGACCTTGCGCAATTCCATAGGCAACGTTACATTTTTGAGGATCGAGCGCCACTCCAACAGTACCGGTGCCTGAAAGACAATGCCATACTCCTGATCGAGGCGCGCCTGGTGGGCGGATTTGCCGGCGACAAAGATCTCTCCCGTTGTCGGACGCAATAGATCGCCTACCAAGCGCAAGAGTGTCGACTTGCCACAGCCGGAGGGGCCAATCAGTGAGACAAATTCACCTGGTGCAATCGTAAGATCGATGGCTTTGAGCGCCACGGTTGCGCTCGTGCTCTTGGGATGAAAGGTCATACCGACCTTGGAAAGCGAGACAATGGGTTGCGTTATCATAATTCGATTCGTCGTCCACGCAAAGTGAGCAATTCCGCTAACACGATCAGCAGATAAAAGGCAATCCCAATCAACGCACTTGCAATGATCGTCGCCCACAGCCGCTCGGGGCCAGTAATGTAATACTGGTTAAAGTTTAGGATGGCACCCCCCAATCCATCGCGGATTCCCGAAGGAAGCTCACCGATAATCGAGCCCACGACGCTAGCCGTTGCCGAGACTTTGAGGGCTGTAAAAATATAAGGTAAAGCTGCAGGAAAACGCAGCTTCCACAAAATGGCCAAAGGCGTGGCGGCGTACGAGTGCAACAGCTCCAATGTACGTGGGTCGGGTGAGCGCAAGCCACGCAAGGTATTGATGGTAACGGGAAAAAAGGTTAAATAGGCAGCGATGACAGCCACAGAAAACCAACCTGCTTTGAGCCAAATAATCACCATAGGTGCAATCGCCAGGATAGGTACAGTTTGCGATGCGACAACGTAGGGCATACAGCCCCGCTCCAATAGCCGATAATGGACAAAGAGCGTGCCCAGTAGCAGGCCCAACAGAGCACCAAAAAAGAAACCAACCAGCGATTCGCGAAACGTATAAAGGGCAGCGTCAAAGAGAACCGCGCCCAATGCTGGCCCATTGCGCCGTGATGGGTTGCCAAAGGCTGCGATAATTTCCCAGATGTGCGGAAGATTTAGATCAGAGGCTACTTTCCAACGCAATGGTGGATTGTGCGTAATGCCCCAGGGATTGCTTTCTGCCCGCCACGGATCGCCGCCCAGCCACTTTGCGCCTTCCCAGATCAGCAGGATTAGGAAAAGTAGTAGCAACAGAGAGATCGCTTGCCGTATCAATTTATATGTCTGTGTTCGAAACTCTTTGTGCACAGGCTCTATCGCGGTAGTTGTGGCAAATTGTTAGGGGGGCATCCGAAAACAGGTGCTGGTTGAAAATAGGCGTTTCCTTCAACTACAGAGAAGACATTTTTTTTCATTTTCAAAGCACCTGTGCCTTGTAAAGTAAAAGCGAGAAAGTAAGTAGGAAATAAACTTGACCGGCGGAGGCTGAGCTTGTCGAAGCCAAAGCGGCTCTGGCTTCGACAAGCTCAGCCTCCGCTTTCGAGAAACTTTCTGCACTGCACTTCTTTCTGCACTGCACTTCTTTCTGCACTGCACTAATAGATTAGGGATCCGGTTGCCCCGCGGTAATGAGCCAAGATGGTAATCGCTGTTTCGGATTATACCAGGAATTAGCCCGTCTGCAACTTTCACGGCGGATGCCATGTTGCTGGCGTAATCAAAAAGCGAGCTAGACACATGATGGATGGCCAACTCGCTTTTTTGTTATTTGTTAGGTATTACGCAATTCGCCAGGTGCGTAGACTGCTTTTTGTCGTATCCAAACCAGGGGCGTGCGTAAGCTCTAGCGATAATGTAAGCCAGCGCTATTGTGATAACTCGCAGTTAGCCCAACCGCTAATCAGTGCACTATTATTAGTGATCCAATCCGCAGGGGTTTGCGTGATGAGATCTTCTCCTTCAAACTGCATATTCTTAAAGAAGCGATAGAGACAGGTTTGGTTGCGCTCTAGCTCTACACCAAAACCGGCATTGGTCAATACCTGCATCCGCACATCTGGCCCCTGCCAGTAGACATCGCCGATATGTTTTAAGAAGCCGAAGTACTCCCGCAAGAAGGGGCGATCATTGGGGTCGCCATAGCAGACCGTCAGATCAACGGTACGCTGATTCTGGCGATTGGCAATGGCGCTGTACATTGCTTCCGCATCGGGATATTGCAGAAGCTCCACCTCTAAACTGAACTGATCGCGAATAATCTGTGCGACAGTCTCCGAGAAGAATGTACAACCCGCATACTGTTCAGTGACACCCAACACCAAATCTGCGGTCGTGGCCGTTGCAGCGGTTGCCGTGGGCGCTGGGGCCTCGGTTGGGGCGGCTGTGCTCTCACCCTCAACCGCTGCGGGAACGGGGGTAGGCAGAACTGGAATCGGTGCAACTGTGACCGAATTCACATCCAATTGGCTGATACCTTCAACGAGCCAATCGGTCGTATCGAGCAATTCCAACCCACCGGCACGGCCGGCAGGGATGCGTTCAAGACCGGCGTTGTCGGTGATCGGCCCTTGGAAGATCTGTAGTTGACCGCGAATAATATCGGTGCGGGCGGCAATGATACGATTGCGAGTCTCTTCATTGACGGCCTGGCCAAAGGGGGCAATCTGGAGCATGTCACTCTCGATCCCGCCGCGGACATGGCTGGAGTTCCATTGTCCGGAGCGGATCTGCTGCACGACCTGCGTATAATAGTTTCCCCAGGTATAGGCAACACCGGTGAGCCAGCCGTTGGGGGCCAGCTCTTGGAGCGCACCCGAGTGAAACCCGATGCTATACATGCCAAGCGCTTCAGCGGTCTGGACCACGGTCGTGGGTGAATCTACGATCATGGTCACGACATCGACCCCAATCGCCGAGAGTGCATTGACGGCAGCAGCTTCTTTTGCGGGGTCAACCCAAGATTCGTCAATGACAAGATGGGTATTGACATTGGGATTCACTGACCGTGCACCCAGGTGAAAAGCGTTAACAGAGGCCAAAATGTTTGGGATGGGAAAGGCGGTGACAAAGCCCAGCTCGCCCGACTTTGTTGCGACCCCCGCGGCAATCCCAGCCAGATACATCGCTTCATAATTATTCGCCCAATAGGTGCCAAGATTGGGGCGTAATTCAAACCCACCGGGATGCAGGAAGGTCACATCCGGATGTTCTTCTGCGGCCTGGACGACAAAAGGTAAGTAGCCAAAGCTTTGCGCAAAGATGATCTTGGCCCCTTGCTGGATCATCTGGTCGATTACACCAAGCACCTCTTCGGTCTCTGGCACATTTTCGACGCTAATGACCCGTACATCGGGAATGCGCTCAACCATCTGTTGCATTCCTTCATCATGCGCCTGGTTATAGCCACGGTCATCTACGGAGCCAACATGGATCGCGCCGATCACAAGTGAGCCATAGACTTGGTAATTGCTGTTGTTTGAGGCTGGCTGGTTTGCTTCTGGTGTCGGGTTTGCAGGTGGCTCGGTGGGGGTGGCGGGTGGCGGTGGCACAGCGGTTGCCGTGGCCACGACGAGGACGGTCGGTTGCTGCTGAATTGTCTCTGGCGTGTTAGGGATCTCTGTTGCTGGGGGTTGCTGTGTGGTCATGATCAGACTTTGTAGACGCAACATGAAGAAAACCAGGATCACGGCAAAAATACCCAAAAGGATAAATGCCAGGTTGTCACGTAATGCTTTCATAGATAACTTCAGTCCTTTTCACCAATCTACTCTGCAGAGCAGATCAATGGATGTATGATGGAGAGGCAATAAAAGAGGTCAAATGATATTGTACATAGGAAGGGGGGAACTTTCAAGTCCATAGTAGCTTACAAACCCTAACAAAATTTTGTGCAAGCTACCTAAGCTACCAGAGATCAACTAGGGTCTGTTGACATTTGCCAAAACGACCAATCAATTGGCCGACTATACATCGTTCAGAATGAGAACCGGAGTTTTGCGGACCAACGGGATCGCGTGCGTCGCACTGACCGCCAACGGCTTCCAGTCCGCTAGATGCTTCCGTCAGTGCGACGCACGCTGGCCGAAACTAGGGCTTTCATTCTGATTTGCGT
>DAOUCA010000207.1:0-97924 GCA_034432375.1 Caldilineaceae bacterium | reverse complement strand
CTTCGCCAAACCTTGTTTTGGCGGAAATTTCCAGATGTCATTCCTGCGCAGGCAGGAATCTACTCGTGTAACATGAAGATAGATTCCTGCCTGCGCAGGAATGACGGCTCTAATTTCTGAAATTGGCGAAGGTATTGGTTTATGTAAGCGGTTTGTTGTCGACAATCTTTTGGTATAGGCTTGTGGTTTCAGGCAATGGCTCAACGCCAAACTCTTCATTGAGAACAGCTACGCAACGTTCATAGGTGCGGAGGGCCAGTGGACGATTGTTTTGGGCGGCAAAGGCTCGCATAAGCACCCGGTAGGCATCTTCCCAAACGGGGTCGATTGCTAGCACGCGTTGTGCCAAACGAACACTTTCCAGAGAAATGCGGGGCAGGAGCAACTCTGCCAATGTGGTCATTGTATTGAGCGCCAACAGCTGTAACCGTTCGCGTTCAGAACTACTCCAATCTTCATAGCGACGCTCAGGTAAATAATCGCCATGATAGAGCTTAATCGCGGCATCGTAACAGGCGATTGCAAAGTCAATGTCGCCATTGCTATCTACTGTGATCTGATTGGCCGCGGCAATCAGCTGCTCCATCACTTCTGTGTCGAGCCAGACAAACTCAAAGTCAATCCCATAGGCCAGGCCATATCGTTTGACAAAGCGGGGCTCGCTGCGCGGTTCGCGCTCTGGTTCCAGTGCCTTGTTGATTGAGTTGAGCGCCACTTTGAAATCGCGATCACCTTTGTCCAGATCCAGATCCGGCCAAAGGCGATCCATGATCTGTTCTTTGTGCACATATTGGCGACGCATGGTGATAAAAAATTGAAAGAGGTGGATCGCTTTTTCACGTCCCCAGGCGGTGGTTGGTACCTCATTCCGATGACGCCAGACGCGAAAACCACCCAGCGTCTGCACATAGAGCTCGATCTGTGTGCCGACAGGGCTGGTGGTTTGGGCCAGCAGATGGGTTGCCAGCCTGTAGAGATTGCTTTCCGTCTGCGGTGGTTGTAGTGCCATCATATCGACTAGGGCGTGTTACGTGTTGCGTGAACGGCAATTGTTTCTTGTCGCAAAGACCGACTGTTTGCTTATAGATAAAATCCTTAAAAGCCATACAGCTTCTCTCGTGTAATAGTACCCTTGTTATGTATGGCTTTTAAATGATTAGTCTATTAGTTAGATTCACCGAATGTTGGGTTATCGAATCTACGATCAAGAGACGGTCAACGTGCACGCAATACGCAACACGTACGATGATTTACTCGTAAATCCACGGATCGTTGGCGCGCTGCCATGTGACCAGATCTTCACCAAACCAAAGGGCAATTTCGTCTTTGGCTGTGTCGGGACCGTCACTGGCATGGACAAGGTTGCGACCTACCTCCAAGCCAAAGTCGGCGCGGATGGTGCCGGGCGCGGCTTCGTGGGGGCGTGTGGCACCAACCATGGTGCGGACGACACTGATGGCATTCGTGCCTTCAAGCACCAACGCAACGACCGGCGCGCTGGTGATATATTGAATCAGCCCAGCAAAAAACGGGCGTTCGGCATGGACGGCATAATGTTGGCGTGCCAACTCATCGCTCACTTGGATGAATTTCATGGCGGCTAACTTCAGCCCACGTCGCTCAAAGCGGCTAAGAATTTCCCCCACAAGGCCACGTTGTACAGCATCCGGTTTTAGGATAATAAATGTTTGTTCCATTTGGTAACTCCAGTAATTTTTAGATTTTTTTTGTTCGATAACTTGTGTTGTGTGATACGTATTGGGTGTACGCTGACTGGACCTTGACCAATATCGACAAACTGATTTCAGGTGTACATAATGGCGGTTAGCCAAGCCTACGGACTTGATGTAATTCGCAGCCGAAGTACACGCAAAACGCAACACGTACTACATTAACTCACATACATTTGTAACATCTCCGCCTCTGCTGCCGAAACATTGAGTGTAGCCGGAGGCACTTCATAATGCAAGCCAAACCAGAGGCTAACAAACTCTCCATCGGGATCCATGGCCGCCAATGGCGCATGTGCAAGTGCTCGGTCATTCTCATCGCCAATGGATTGCAAGGCTACCCACGCCATCACCAGTTGCGGGTGCTGGCTCGTCAAGTGTTGGGCCAATTGATAAGCCGCCTGTTGTGACCGTTGTTGCCAGAGCGTTGCCATCAGCCCGATCTGAAAGTCAATGCGCCGGGCATCAGCTTGTAGCAACTGTCGATAGGTCGTGGCCGCCCGCTCCCACTGGAATCCACGGCGATAAAAGGTGGCTAAGCAAGCCAGATTGAGTACCAGTGTCGGCAACTCCCCTACCGGTGTGCTCGGCGCATCGGCAGGGTGCAAGGTCGTGCGGCTCAATCCGGCGCGTATCTCTGGCTCGTAGGGTGCTGCTTCAAAGGCTCGTTGCCAGATGGCGTGTGCTTGTGCCCGTTCCCCTCGCTGTTCGGCTGCCATTGCCAGGGCACGCCATGCCAAAGCATTGGTCGGATCGGCACGCAGGAGACGCCGCCCCCAATCTTCGCCCTCTTCCCAGCGCTGTAGCCGCCATGCAACGGCCAGTAGCCGTTGATACGTCGCCAGATGGCGCGGCAATTTGCGCAGAACGACCTGCGCAAGCGCTGCCACTGTTGCCGGCTCATCTGCCGCCAATTGTCGATCCATGGCCACTGTCCAATCGGCCAGCACAGTTGTTGTCATGATCTCATTGCGCTGATTGGGGACTGCTTTTTGCCCATTTGTACCGTTGAGGCTATTGCAAACTTCCAAAGTTGAGTTTGTAATGGACTCATCTGTATTCACAGCCAAGCAGTATCCAATATCGAGAGGAAAATGTCAAGCTTGGTGGGGAGGGCGGCTCATTTCTAAACGGTATTTTCGTCGTTGGGCTATCAAGGAATAGAATAGCTAGGATTGTCACGGATGCCGTGTAACTTGCGTAGCCGCTCCAGCAAAGTTGCAATATCCCGCTCGTTCTGTTGTGCCGTGCCAAAGGGATCGCTGTTCGGGCGGTTGCTGCCACTAAGTTTACGCAAGGTGCTTAGGATACAGTGGGGCAGGACATCCAGGTGATAGCCCCCTTCCAACACCGCCACCAATTTCCCATTGCACAGCTCATCGGCCAGCGCCATTACTACGTCCAGCAGCTTCATATAGCCGTCAATGCTGAGACTCATCCCCGCCAATGGATCAAGCCAATGGGCATCAAAGCCGGCGGACAGGATAATCAATTCCGGTTGGAAGCCGCGTGCGACTGGCTCCAATAGCTGTTGAAACGCATTCAGATACCCTTCGTCGCCAACATTGGCCGGGAAAGGGACATTGAGCGTTGTGCCATAGGCAATCTCGCTACCCACCTCATTGACATCGCCGGTGCCGGGGTAATAGGGGAATTGGTGGGTGCTAAAAAAGAGCACAGAGGGGTCGTCGTAGAAGATGTCTTGGGTGCCATTTCCATGATGCACATCAAAGTCAACGATTAAGATACGGTCAAGCCCATAATGATCCTGTGCCCAGCGTGCGGCAATTGCCGCGTTTGCCAAAAGACAAAACCCCATCCCGCGGTGTTCTAGCGCATGGTGCCCAGGGGGACGGATCAGCGCAAAGCCATTATCTACCTTGCCTTCGATGACCATCCCGGTCATGTTCAGCAATCCACCGGCTGCCAGCAGTGCGGCCTGATAGCTGTCGGCGTTGACATAGGTGTCAGCATCAATACGCCCGCCGCCCCGCGCCGATATCTGTTGAAGCCGCTCCACATACTGGGCCGTATGCACGCGTAACACGGCGTCAATCGGGGCTGGACTACTGGGGACACGAATGAGTTCTTCCAGAATTCCATCATTTTGTAGAAGCTGCCAGGTACCTTCCAGGCGGCGATAATTTTCGGGGTGCCCTTCCAGCGTATGGCGCAGGTTAAAGGGATCGTAGACAATCGCAGTTTTTGACATGGTTTACTCGTGAATACTTATCGCTCTGATTCAGTTCCTAAAAATGTGGGATGGATCGTGTTATGGGTGACC
This sequence comes from Caldilineaceae bacterium, assembly GCA_034432375.1. Taxonomy (GTDB): domain Bacteria; phylum Chloroflexota; class Anaerolineae; order Caldilineales; family Caldilineaceae; genus JAHBVH01. Next base: position 93,910 of record DAOUCA010000207.1, on the reverse strand, counting down.
AAACCATTCCCGCCTGATTGTAGCTCAAAATGTAAATCAAACTCAAGTTCATCGGTGCGATGTGGACGAATGGAGTCCCACTGTTGCACTGGTAGTTCGCTATGGAGTGGCTGTGTGCTGTGTACTGTGCGTCCATCCCAAACGATGCTAATGGTCCGATCATCGACATACGGTAAATCGATCAGCGCCCACCAGGACCAGCTTGACGGCCAAGTCGGTGCTACCCACCATTCCTCATTCTTCTGATGCAAACCGCACCCCTGCCAGAGTATCTGCCCTGCCCACTGGATTCCTTGCCACAGATCGGTAAAATGCCAAGGCGCATCGAACGGACGCTCTAGGTGCACCGACGATGGGAAGAGTGTCGTGGTTTCAACTTGTTGGGCCACTGCGACTGCTTGCCAACGGCGGACATTGGCCTCATCCTGTTGCCACCTCGCGAGTTGGACAGCATAGCCAAGGGCCTGCTGTAGCATCTGCTGTTCTGGCATTGTGGTCGTCCACGGCTCGCCTTGTCGATAGAGCTGCTCCGCACAAAGCCCAACCGCGGCATAATGTTCCGTCAACAACGTCTGATCAAAAAAGTGACCGAGATGCGCGCTGAGGGCTTGCAGATAAGCGCCATTCGTTAGTGCCAGCGCGTCTCTGGGATCGATTGCTTCCTCTTTGGGGCGTAACGGCAACCGTTCCGGCAAACGGCCCAAGGTGATCTCTGCCACACGACGTAAATGGGCCAACAAGTTACGGCTGAGCGTAACGTCAAAACTGTCGACAGAATTGACCAGCGCGGCGCTGTGGATGGTTGACTGGTCAGTGGCCGCAAAACCACTGCGCGCCCGCTGCAAATGACGCGCCGCGGCCAGCTTCCCCGCCTGTACAGCTTGATTGAGTGCTGGGTTCGGTGTCCACAACCGGCCGGTCTTGAGCAGCTTTTCCCAGGCTTTGGTGCTGAGCTGAAAGCTCCGTTCCGTGTCACGCAATGCCAGGAAGCCATTCCACGCTATCTGCTCGCCCACATCGCTGATCGCCAATAAAAGGGGCACCTCCACCATGCCGTTGACCAATACATGATAGACCAGGTGCGCGTGTTGATCCGAATTGAGATCGACCTGATCTGGCCGCGCATCTGGATTGCCAAAGACGCAGGTCAGTTCGGCATTGCTCTGGCTGTAGATCCCGCGTAGCGGCCCGGGGTTGCGTTGGGCGACAAGAAGCCCATCAACCATGCGTTGCGTCAGTGGCTCGCCCCAATCGATCTCTACGTCGAGTCGTAGCAACCGATCCCCCTCGGCTTGGCAATCGAGCAACCAGAGCACGCTACGATCATAATCGCTCTGGCGCGGTGCGGCGACCCGCTTTGTCAGAATCACCCCTTCGGTGCCCAGGATCAATTCCTGATAGCCGGGGTAGAGCCGTGTGACCATCGGCATCAATTCCTCTTCGCGCGGCGCACTGACGCGCAGAGCAATTCGCTTTGCATACCGTTCGCCAGCCCAGGGCCAATAGAGATCGTGGAGATTGGTCTTCTCATCCACCTCAAAGACAACCTCCCCATTGCTCAGCCGCTGGCGAAAGGGGGCAGACTCTTCTGTCCATTCGATTGTCTGTGGTTGATCGAGGATGGGACTATGTAGGCTCATTTGCTATTCTTTCACACCGGTTTCTTTGACACCGGTTTCTTTCACACCGGTTTCTTTGACACCGGCCATCAACAAACCGAGACCTTCACGGGTGGCTTCGGCACGGGGTACAATACCGATCACTTCTCCTTTATACATCACAACAATGCGGTCGGCAAGCGCCAGGATTTCATCCAATTCCGAGCTGACCAGCAGCACTGCCACCCCATCATCCCGCTTGGCGACAATTTGGTTGTGAATAAATTCAATCGATCCAACATCGATCCCGCGCGTCGGCTGAGCGGCAACTAACAACTTGATCGGGCGACTAAATTCGCGCGCCACAACCATCTTCTGCTGGTTACCACCGGAAAGGCTGCCGCCGGCGGTTTCCACACTGGGCGTGCGCACATCAAACAGTTCGACCAATTGGGCGGCATGTTCTCGAATTTTGCGTTCGTTAATCGTCAGGCCGCGTGCAAATGGGGGTTGATAGTAGCTGTTGAGCACAAGATTATCAGCGACGCTATAGCTGTCAACCATTCCATAGGCATGACGATCTTCGGGAACATGACAACTTTGACCGCTTTTGGTGATCTGGCGCGGGGTGGCATTCGTCATCTCTTGCCCATCAATCAATATCTGTCCACCGTCGACTTTGCGTAACCCCGTGATCACCTCCACCAACTCGGTCTGCCCATTGCCCTGCACACCGGCCACGCCGACGATCTCTCCGGCGTGAAGCTGAAAGGAGATCCCGCGCAGTGCCTGTTGTCCGAGATCATCGGTTGCCCGAACCTGTTGTAGATCGAGTATAACGCCTTGGGGCGTGGCTTCCGCTTTGTTGACCGTCAAAATTACTTCGCGCCCAACCATCAGTGAGGCCAAAGTGGCTTGGGTTGCCGTGTTCGGATCTGCTTCGCCGACCGCTTTGCCGCCACGCAGCACGGCAATTCGGTCGGCAATTTGCAGCACTTCTTTGAGCTTGTGAGTAATAAAGATAATCGACTTGCCCTGCTCTTTGAGCAATTTCATTACGGCAAAGAGCCCTTCGATCTCTTGGGGCGTAAGGACCGCTGTCGGTTCATCCAAAATCAGAATATTGGCATTGCGATAGAGCGTCTTGACGATCTCGACGCGTTGGCGCATCCCCACCGGCAGATCTTCAATCAGCGCATAGGGATCGACATCCAGATTGTAACGGTGGGAAAGCTCGCTGATACGTCTGGCAACCGCGCGCGTATTAAGAAAGCCATTGTGCACCGTTTCGCTGCCTAACATGATATTTTCGGCAACGGTCATCACGGGGACCAATTGAAAATGTTGATGGACCATGCCGATGCCCAGTGCGATGGCATCGTTGGGATTGTGCATCACCACCGGTTGGCCTTCGACGAGAATTTCCCCGGAAGTGGGCTGGTAGAGGCCATAGATGGTATTCATCAACGTTGATTTGCCGGCACCGTTTTCCCCCAGCAGCGCTAAGATCTCACCGTGATGGAGGGTCAGGTTGACATTGTCATTGGCGATCACGCCTGGGAAATGTTTGGAGATGTTGCGGATTTCAAGGACGGCGCTTGCTTCGCTCATCTTAGTGCCCCTCCGTCTCATAGACCTGGCCTTCAGCCGCCGGCGGGCGCACCCGCCCGACCAAGCCGGAGACCGCAACAATCGTTACAAGATAGGGCAACATACTTACAAATTGGCGCGGAATGGGCACTAACTCCTGAAGTGTGTTCTGTAGCCCAATCGTATAGCCAAAGAGGAGCGACGCCCCAAAGGCCCCAATGGGATTCCAATTGCCAAAGATCATCGCCGCCAACGCGGTAAAGCCGCGCCCGGCGGTCATGCCTTCTTGAAATTGACCGACTGCTTCCAGCACAAGGAAGCCTCCGGCCAGTCCGGCCAACATGCCGCCGATCGTCGTGTTGATATAGCGATAGCGGTTGACGTTGATACCGACGGTGTCTGCCGCGCGCGGGTGTTCACCCACGGCACGCGTACGCAAGCCCCAGCGCGTATGGAAGAGCGCAACGTGAGTGATAATGACCAGGAGGAGTGAAAGATAGGTGAGCGGTGGCTTTTTAAAGAGTTCAAAGAGAAAGTTGCCCACAACCGGGATGGTTGCCAATAGCGGAATGCTGATGTCGCTAAATTTACCAATCGCCACGGCGTCGCGGTTAAAGAGGTAGGATGAAAAGCCGGTGGCGAGAATGATCAGGACTGTGCCGGAAATGATCTGATCCATACGAAAGCGAATCGAGAGCAGGGCGTGGAGCCATCCCATCAGCGCGCCGATCAACAGCGCCGCCAAAACGCCAATCAGCAAGCTCATTGGCAACGGCCAATCGTTGGTGGCCACCTTGGCGACAAAGGCCCCATAAGCACCAGCCAGCATCATACCCTCAATGCCGATATTGATAATGCCGGAGCGTTCGCAGAGAATGCCACTGAGCGCGCCCAGGATCAATGGCACCGTCGCCCGCAGCGCAAAGTTAATCGTGCTGATGTCAAATAACGTGTGCAGCCAGATATTTTCGTCGAGCACCGTGGTATTGACCAAAATGGCCATTAGCGCCAGGAGAATGGTCGAAATAATACTCAGCCGTGCTGTCTGCCGAAAAAAACTGCGTAGGCTCATTTTGTCGATCCGTTGGTCTTGGGCTCTGATAGTAACTCATCTACGATGATCTGAAATGTTGTAAAGTTGAATGACTGCAAAGCCTGGATCTCCAGTTCATCCAACTGCGCCAATGCTGTGATTTGATTTAGCCTTTGTTGCAGTACTTCTTTTTGCGTTTCGGATAGGCCAAAACGAACTGAAAGAATCCGTAGAATGCTGTCAATTGCACGTTCGTGTATTCCTTCATTTCTCGCTTTTTGCTCAGCTAACTTTACGGCTATATCAGCTTTCTTTTCCGCTTCTTGCACCGCTTCTTGCACTGCTTCATCCAACCACTCATCGATTAATGTTGCATGTTCCATCTGTCTTAACTCCTCTCGAAAGAAGCGTCGTAGAAATTCTTGATCAAAACTACGGGCCGCGATCGTTACTGCCAATGCCAGTAAATCTGCGCGTTTCTCCGGATCCCGTTCAGTTAAAATCAATTCGCGTTCAACTTGAAGTGTCTCAGCGTCTGGGCTCTCTTCAAGCATGACTAAGAGTGGTGCCAATTCTCGCAAATAACCACTACGAATCTGGTCGATATATTCCCATAATTTGATAATCGGATAGGCGAAGCGATTGGTAACTACATCACCCAATTGAGCAACATACTCATTCGGAATGGGCGCTTGGCGATATTTCAAATAGATAGCAAATGAGTGAACCGGTATTCTGAATTGTTGTGTTAACGCACCATGAAGATGACACATACGTCTCGGAAAATCTGCAAAATGTTCCAGTTGAAACTCGATGTGTAGAAGCTGTTCTTCCTCCTGATATAGCATACGGTGGACAAAATCCACAGGCTGTACGGGTAATGACAGTTCGACATTTTCTGGTTGCTTCACCAATGTTAGTTGTAGGTCAGGGCGCAGAAGCCGTAAGAACAGATCGGCATGGTTGCGGGCAATTACCTTGAGTGAACGGTCAAATGTATTGATGCTAGCCATGCGCGTTGATCAGCTTCCCCAACTGACCGTTGGCGTTGTCTCCCCATTGCTGGATGGCTTGGGCAACCGGAAGATCGTGCGAATCAAAATGGGCGCTGCGACAAAGGCTAACACCAGTCCTTGGATCACCTGAATAATATCAGCGGAGACGCCCGAATCAAATTGCATCTTAGCTCCACCGGCGTCGAGTGCCCCAAAGAGCAGAGAGGCAACAATGACCCCAATGGGATGGGTTTGCCCCAATAGCGCTACCGTAATTCCATCAAAGCCGACCGAGCCTGTGAACTCGGGTGCAAATTTGTAGTTGACCCCCAAGGTTTCAATCCCACCGGCTAACCCGGCCAGCCCACCAGCAATGATCATCGTCAAGACAATGGTCCAATTTACCCGCATACCTGCGTAGCGGGCCGCGCGCAAATTTTGGCCGACGGTACGGATCTCAAAGCCAATAATTGTCTTATAGATGAGCCACCACATGAGGAATGCCATTAACAAGGCGAGGATAAACCCCCAATGGATCCGATAGGGGGCATCGAGCAGCAATGGGATACGTGCACTTGCCAGCACATCCGGCGTTTCGGAGACGGCACGGGCCGTTGGATCCCAGAGTGGGCCGGGCGTTTGGCCCTGACTGCCGCCAGCGTAAACAGTCCAGCCGGCAAGCAGGGCCGCCACATAGTTCAACATGATCGTGACAATCACTTCGTGCGCCCCGGTGAGCACTTTGAGCAGACCGGGGATCGCCCCCCAGATCATGCCGCCTACAATCCCAGCAATAATCGCCAGGGGTAGATGGATCGCCAGGGGCAACCCTGCGAAGTTGATGCCAACCGCCACCGAAGCAATCGTCCCGATCAAAAATTGGCCGGAGGCCCCGATATTAAAAAGACCAGCCTTAAAGGGGATCGCAACTGCCAACCCTGTCAACAACAGTGGCGTCATCTTACGAACTGTTGTCGACCAGCCGCGGGCACTGCCAAAGGCACCAGTAAAGAGTCCTTGATAGGCTTTGATCGGATCGTCTCCAAAGAGCAGCATCACGATGGCCCCCAAGATCAATGCTGCGACTAAGGCGAGCGTGGGGATCAATAGCGCTTGTGCCAACCGTTGAAAGAAACGTGCGTTCATAGGTTCAGATAGAGGAAGGTTTAAAAAACGGGAGGTCAGTTCGATCACTGCCTCCCGTTTCAGGTGCGATTGCGGTTGTACATAACCGCAATATTGAATCTTACCATCGTATGAGCAATTTTTTGTAAGGACACGATAGATCATGTCCTTACAAAATAATATCTTGTCGTGCCTTAGCCGCCAGGGGTATAACCGGTCTCGAGTGAGCCATCCTTTAGGGCGGCATCGATTTCGGCCAACTTGTCTTTTACTTCCTGGGGAATGCTCGCTTCAAAGTCGTGGAAAGAAGCCAAGCCGGCACCACCATAAAAATTCCCACCGGGGAAGCTGCCCTCATTGGCCGCCATGATCAACTCGACAACGCCAGGCGTAATGAGCTTCATTGCGCTGGAGACAAGACAAGGATGTGCGGCCGGCAATGTCTCCCACTGATCGCTGTCAACCCCAATGCAGAAGAGGGTTGTACCCGCACCATCGGCGGCGGCAACTTCTTGTAGTGCCCCATTGCCCGTGCTGCCACCTGCCCCAAAGATAACATCGGCTCCTTGATCGAGCGCTTGGCGGGCTGTACTCGCCCCCCATTCTGGGTCGATAAAAGCCTTATCCAGACCGCCAGGATGATAGGTGGTGCTGACCTCAATATCGGGGTTGATATACTTGGAACCCAATTCAAACCCCTGGCCAAAGGCAACCACCGGTGGGACGATGTCGGTTCCTAGCACGGCAGCAATTTTGCTCGTCTGCGATAGCTGGGCGGCGAGGGCACCGGCCAAAAAGCCCGATTGATCTTCGTGGAAAATTAAGCCCGTCAGATTCGGTAGCTCTTCGCTTTGGAATTGATCGACCCCAATGAACATGATATCGGGGTTTTCCTGCGCAGCAGCGGCAGTTGCTTCGCCCAACGCAAACCCAACACTGACAATGACATTAAAGCCACCATCGACAAATTGCTGGATGTTATCGGCATAGTCAGCCGGGTCTTGGGTTTCAATATATTTACAGTCGTCCCCTTCGGCCATCCCTAATTCGGAGCAAGCCTGCAAGAGCCCTTCCCATGCCGATTGATTGAAGCTGCGATCGTTGACGCGCCCCACATCGGTGACAAGACCCAGCTTCATAGCGGTAGTTGTTGCGCTGTCAGCTGTGCCGCTATCACTGGCGGCTGGCTCACTATCTGCGCTGCCACTGGGTGCCACTGGCGCTACACAAGCAGCTAACAGACCAAAGGTTAGTAAAACCGTGAGTAAGACAAAAAGTCGTTTGTGGATTCGCATAGATTTTCAGTTCTCCTGCAATTTCGGTTGGTTACTTGAACATTCTGAAATTTTATAGTGAAACTTCCCAGATGAAAACTTTACGGCGAAGAGGTGTGGCAAATATGCGCATGAGCAACACAGAAATTTCATTGTACTCGTGTACAAACTGATACTTTCTGATGCTGGTTGATATAGCGCTGGAGGACATAGTATACTGCATCATTATACTGTTCTATGTAAGTTCCTGCAAAGTCTGCTCTCTCTCTCTCGTTAACTGACAAGATTGGTGCTGCCTCATCGTTATGCTACAATCCATCGTAATTTAGCCTCTCATTCTCTTTCCCTACCATAGGATTTACGCAACTCTCAGTTTCACGCCAAAGGGCACGGCTGGGATGGCTTGCCACGCAATCAACGGCTTGCGTAAGCCCTACATAAGTCAAATCAGGAATAGTGCATGAAGTATGCAGATGTAGTCAACCGATTAGAGGGCCCGGGGTATGGCGGCTGGGGTGTTCACGGCAAAGCGCGCCAACTGATCGCCCAAGGTGCTGATGTCATTCTCCTAACGATTGGTGATCCCGACTTTGATACGCCCCCGGCCATTGTCGATGCTGCTGTGCAAAGCCTACAGAGCGGGCGTACCCACTACACGCCTGCCAATGGCGAAATAGCGCTGCGGACGGCGATCGCCGAGCGCCACCGCGCACAGACCGGTCAACAGGTCACCTATGAGAATGTCGCCGTTGTGCAGGGCGCGCAGTGCGGGCTCTATGTTGCCGCCATGTGTACACTGCAAGCAGGCGATGAAGTGATCGTGAGCGATCCGGTCTATAGCACCTACCCACCCGTGATTGGTGCCAGCGGAGCCACGGCGGTCTATGTGCCTTTGCACGCCGCGCTAAACTTTCATCCCGATCTGGACGAAGTGGCTGCAGCGATTACACCAAACACACGCGCGATTCTCTTCAACACCCCTCACAATCCAACCGGCGCTGTGTTGCGTCAGGATGAAGTGGCCCGGCTCGCCGATCTCGCTACACAACACAATCTCTGGCTCATCACCGACGAAGTCTACAGCAATTTTACCTACAGTCACCCTCACGCCAGTCCGGCAAGCTTGCCGCAAATTGCCGACCGCTGTATCACGATCTCCAGCCTTTCCAAATCTCATGCAATGACCGGTTGGCGGTTGGGGTGGGTGGTGGGCCCCACGGAAATGATCGACTATGCCAGCCGCCTGTTGGCAGTGATGGCCTATGGTGGTCCCCCGTTTATTCAAGATGGCGCGATCAAAGCGCTAACTGCTGAAATTGCTGAAGTCGCAGAGATGCGAATCGCCTATCGACGACGTGCCGAGATTGTCGCTGAACTGCTTGCCGAGACACCTGGCATTCACGCTTGCGAAACTGAAGGAGGTATGTACGCGCTGTTGGATGTGCGCGCTAGTGGGTTACCTTCGATGCAGGTCGCCGATCTCCTCTGTGAATATGCCCATGTCGCCATGTTGCCAGGGGAGGCCTTTGGCCCTAATCTGCAAGGGTATCTACGGTTGAGTTTGGTCGTGCCGGAGGATCGCTTGATGGAAGCTTGCCGGCGGGTGCGTGAATTTGCGGTAGTGCGATTTGGTTGAGCAAACCTATTGTACTGCTCCGATTGAACAATGGAGCAGTACAATAATCTTACAACTGGGTTAACTCTTCCTGAAATGCATCTGTCGAAAGTTCAATCTCGCGCAGAATTTCTCGAATTAAGGGACGTGCTAAATCGCGGCCCCGATGGTTTGGAACTGTTGTTGTACGCCCATCGGGATGACGATAGAATACATGGCTACTTTTCTGTCGTACAGCAACAAAGCCTAGCTTTAGCAACAATTTATTCATTGTTCGATAATCAACGATTGATAATCGACTCATGCTGCAACTTCTACCTGTTGTAACCCAACAAAGCGCGGCAACTCGTCAAAGCTAATTGCTAATTCTTCTAAACAAAGTTCCAATACTTCCTTTAAGTTAGTTTGCAATTCATCCAATGTCGCACCTTGCGAATGTGCACCGGGAATGCTTGGAATCGTGCCAACGTATAAGGTGGTTTCTGGGTCAAATTCGATATATGCGGTAAATGTTTGCATTACTGCACCCCTTCCAGTATTCTGCGATTCACTATTGCGTATTAATAGCGATCGCAACTTTTACTATAACTATAGACGTTCAGAAAAAGATTCGTGAAACATCTGACAGGTTTTTGAAACCTGTCAGATGTACGGTAGCCCAAATCATTATCTGAACATTTGTATTATACGTTGCGCTGGTACAAATGAGAAGCGTTAACATTTCGATCTTGGCCTGATTGATAAATTTGATTTGAGCCGGAGCGTAAACAGCGCGCGAGAAGTGCTTTTCTCTGTCTTCTCTGTGGCAGAAAATTGGAATTCGTCAGTCAACCAGGATCTTGGCATTCTTGATTTTTAATTAACGATCCCAATTTCAACAAATTTACCTAAATCTTGCAAATTGGCCGTAACTTTTGAAAAGCGATTCCGTCCTCTATTGTGAGGCAGGCTGATGTGGAGGCTGTGTAGGGGTATCTAAGAGAGTATTTACTTAACTAGATTCCCCTACCACCCATCTTCTTGTGCTCCCTTTCTATGCTAGATAAACTCTCTACTGCTCAGACAAAGGCCCTCTTTTATAGGAGGGCCTTTGTCATTTAGAGGCTTATTTGTCTTGCTACTGAAATCCTGTCGAAGTGATTTAATGAGTTTTACAAATTTTACAAATTGGCCGTAACTTTTGCGAAACGTTGTCGTCATCTACTGTGAGGCAGGCTGATGTGGAGGCTGTGTAGGGGTATCTAACCGAGTATTTACTTAGCTAGATACCCCTACCACCCATCTTCTTGTACTCCCTTTTGATGCTTGAAAACTCTCTCTATTGCTCGGACAAAGGCCCTCTTTTATAGGAGGGCCTTTGTCTTGCCCGAACGCTTGCCCGAAGTCCTGCCTGAACCCGTATCCACCCTCTCCTCTGGCGTTCCTCTCCTAAAACACTTTGATGCATCTATCCTCCAATGATACAATGCATGGGATCTCGCTATTCTTAAAACAACCACGGTCTAACGACACGCAAGGACTGTTTACGCGTGCAATCGAACACATTTCGTCTGCTTTCTGCCTTAGTAACAGTAGTGCTACTGATTGGGCTAGCTTCTGTGGTAATCGGTGTGCTACGAAGAGCACCTCTGCCTGCTTTGCGACAGGGTCCATCACAGGTTTCACAACAGGGGCAGTTGCCTATCGCCGGTGGTATACCTATTGCAACACCGCCCGCGGTAGTCAATGGGCAAACCGCCGCTATAGATCCTGCTATCAATCCAAGGGTCGTAGAGCCAACTGTGACCGCGCCCATCGTTACGCCCACTCTGTTGCCAACAAATCTGTTGCCAACAAATCTGTCGCCAACACATCTGATGACAAGGCCACTACAACGCATAACCACCTCCCCGCCTACCCCGACGGCAAGCGCTGTCATTTTACGGCCAACGGCGACGCCAACGCCCATTACCGCAATGCATACCGCTGTAGATCTGACTCGTGCACCAGCGCCTGGTTGGTCGGTCTACTCCAATGGCAACCAACTCAACGATCTAACTGTCGTCAATAATACGATTTGGGCGGCTAGCGGTGGTGGCATTGTTGCCTGGAACCGCAGCAACAATGCAGGTGTAAAATACACCACGCTTGATGGGCTAATCGCCAATCGGACGACGGCGGTTGTCAACTGTCCCCTTGCTGGCTTTGGTCTAATCTTTGGCACTGACTATGGCCTACAACTTTACGACACCGAGCGCGAACGTTGGACGTTGCTCAACAGTAGCAACAGTGAACTCCACTTTGATGACATTGCCACCCTCAATTGTAGTGTTGATTATGGCTTTCTGGTGGTTGGCTATCGACAACACGGGCTAGATATCTTTGATGAGAAGAGTGGTGAGTGGCGGCTGATCAATCGGAACAACGGATTGCAGCGGGATCTCGTCGATGCGGTAACCGTCGTTGGGGATTTAGATGCGTTGTGGGTCTCTTCTGGTTTTGGCATTTCTGTATTGACGAAAGCTGGTGTCCTCTTCTACGATCAGAACAATACGCCATTGGAAACGAATCAAGTCAACGCCATGGCTAGCGATGACGGCGGCACCGTCTGGCTGGGAGCTAGCGATAAAGTCTACGCGATCAAGGGTGAAACTTGGACAATCTACAGCCCATCGTATGTATTGGCGTCAAGCTTTCCTACCGGTGAAATTACCAGCCTGACCCTTGGCAATGATGGTACACTCTGGATCGGTTCTGATCTTGGTGAGCTATGTAAATTCGATCTGGTTGCCGTTACTTGTGATCCCTTCTTTACCGCAGATGATCTGGCAGTGAGCAGTGCCATTACTGCGCTGACGGTTGATAATTTAGGGCGTCTCTATGTGGCTACCGCCAATGATGGCGTGCGCTTTTATGATGAGGGCAACAATACGCGCAGTTCTAGCAGCGCAGAGAGCCGTTGGCGGGCTTTTGTGCTGCCAACGGAACTATCCGGGAACAACATTCAAGCCATCACCCAAGATGCGGCGGGGTATCTCTGGGTGCGGACGGAAACTGGACTACAACAGTGGAACCCTGCCTCTGCGTCAGAGACATTGCTCTTTACCGAATTGAACAGCCGGTATGCGATCAATACAATTACAACCCTGGCTGCCGATCCCGAACAAGGAATTTGGGTTGGTGGGCAGAATGCAGGCTACTTTGATGGCATGGCGTGGACTACCTTTGCTACGACCGATGGCTTAGTTGATCGGCGGGTGCGTGCGCTTGCCATCGACGGACAACAGCGAACCTGGTTTGGCACCCAAGGGGGGCTGAGCATCTGGAACGGTGATAGCTTTTTCAATCTTACCGGCGCGGATGGATTGCCGAGTGAGACCATTAATACGATTTGGGTGGATGGTGAGACGGTTTGGATTGGCACGGATGAGGGGTTATTGCGTTTTGCCGATAATCGTTTGCAGATCTTTAGCATGGCGACCACACGCTTACCGAGTAACCATATCACTGTTCTTGCCAAAGCTGAAGATGGCGCACTCTTGATCGGCACCGATCAGGGATTGGCGCGCTTTATCGGGACAACCATGAGCATTGTGCCCGAATTTGATGCGGAAGCGATTACCGCGCTGGCGACACTGCCTGGCGACGCCATTTGGGTGGGTACAATGACGCAAGGGCTGCGTTACTTCAATGGACTCCTCTGGACTAAACCACCTGACTCGATCGTGCCCCCTGCACCCGTAGTAACAACCCTCTTTGTCGACCGCCAAGGCGCACTTTGGGTTGGTGCCGATGGTGGTTTGCTGCGCTATGTCCCTTGAGTGCTTTTATTAAAGTCACCAATACGATGAATCCCGCATAGCGACTTGACACAAATTGATGTAACATAACAATCGATGATATACTGGCCTTCTCATCAAGCAGCGCAATATGCAAACGAAGTGAGCCAAAGAAACTATGCCAGAGATGATTCCTCTCGTTGTGCACGCAACCCACGAAGCTGGTGTCAAACTTGGTGGGATTGGGGCTGTGTTGGACGGCTTATTAGGGGCGGATAGCTATAATCAACAGGTCGAACGGACAGTGTTGGTCGGGCCGATGAATTTGGCCGATAGCATCGAAATGGAGCGTTTAGGCAGTCCGCGTAATGGCCTAGAGATTCGCTACAGCAGTATGCATGCAATCTTTGATAATGTACCAGCTTCCATGGGCGCTCAGTTACAGCGGGTTGAGCAGACGTTCGGTATAGCGTTGCTCTATGGCGCGCGGAATTTTGGTCGGTATCGCCATGAGATTTTGTTAGTCGATGCCAGCCAGCCGAATCAGCAGCAGGTTGATAGTTTTAAGTTTTTTATCTGGCAAAATTATGGCTACAACTGTGCCCGTTATGAGTGGAATCCCGAATTTTTACAATATCTCACCATTGCCTCACCTCTCTTTGCCGCGGTTAAGGCCATCAGTGCCGATGCCGATCTGCAACCCAATGATAAATTTATCATTGCCCATGAATGGCTAGGAATGCCGGTTGTCTTTGCGGCACAGATGACAGATCCCGATCAATGGCGAACGATCTTCTATGCCCACGAAATGGCAACGGCGCGTATTATCGTTGAGGCCGATGGTGGACACGATACGCGCTTTTACAATGTGCTCCGCAAAGCCAAAGAGTGGAATATGGATTTGGAAACAATCTTTGGCAACCAGGATCACTTTTTTAAGCACCCACTTCTCCATCAGGCGATCCGCTGTGATAATATTTTTGCGGTGGGCGACCTTGTTGTTGAAGAGATGCGCTTTTTGGGCGGGGCCATGCGTCATGCTAATATCGATCTCGTTTACAATGGCATTCCTGCATTCCCCATTACGCTGGCGGAAAAGCTGGAATCTAAACGGCGGATGCAGCAATATTGTGAGAATCTGCTTGGCTATGTGCCCGATTACATCTTTACCCACGTAACACGCATGGTGCCCTCCAAAGCTCTCTGGCGTGATTTTCGGGTGATGGACCATTTGGATCATCAATTGCAAACGGCTGGGAAACGCGCGGTGCTCTTTGTCTTGAGCACGAGCCTGCCTGCCGGTCGCCGCCCAGAGTGGGTGGCCGCATGGGAAGAGCAGTATGGTTGGCCTGTCGGCCATCGCGGCGATAATGGGGATTTGATTGATGACGAAGTGACCTATTTCTTTCAAAGTGTCGAACCATTTAATCAACGAGCGCAGAACAGCCAAGTGGTCTTCGTTAATCAATTTGGTTGGAGCCGCGACCGCTGTGGGCAACGGATGCCGGCCGAGATGGAATTTATGGATATCCGCAAAGGCAGCGATCTTGAATTTGGTCAGAGCATCTATGAACCTTTTGGGATTGCCCAAGTGGAGCCATTGAGCTTTGGTGCTCTCTGTTGTGTTTCCAATGTCTGTGGTTGCGTTGGCTTTGCCGAACGGGCTGCCGATGGGTTGGAAAATTTACCCAATCTTGTCGTGGCAGATTATGAGACATTGCCCTATGGCCAATGGCTGAATAGCCCGTACGATGCCCTGCGGATCGACCGCGGAATGCGCGAGTGGATCGAGGAGACAAATAGTGCCGCCGCTGCCGCACTCATCTTTGAACGGTTGCCTAAATCGGACGAAGAGTACCAAGTTCTTTTGGATCGGGGGCAAGCGGTGGCGCAACGGATGAGTTGGGAGGTTGTCTCTACCGACTATCTACTACCAGGTCTACGACGTGCAATGCAGTAGTGTCTCGTGGGCTTATAATGCCATGCGTGTGCGATAATCAGTAAGAAGAGTCTATGAGTAAATCATTGAAACCATCGCTGTCCGACCCCGCTGAAATTGACGCAATCGTTGGCGGCTATCATGGCGCGCCCCATAGTTTTCTTGGCCCTCACCCGCTACCTGGGGATCATAATAAAGGCACAATCGTCCGTCTCTTTCGACCGCTTGATAGCGCGGTTGACCTGCTGCTGATCGATGGCGACCAAGTAACCATCCACCCCCTGTCAAAAATCCATCCATCTGGTTTTTTTGAATTGTTGTTGCCTGTGCAGCCGGCGTCATTGACCTATCGTCTGCGTCTTCATGATGGCCAAGGGAATCTTCACGAGATCGAGGATCCATACCGCTTTCCAATTTTGTTAACTGATTTCGATCTCCATCTGCACGGAGAAGGAAATTTTTTCCAAAGCTATGCCAAGCTCGGTGCGCACTTTGCTACGATGCATGGCGCGCAAGGAGATAGCGTTACCGGCGTACATTTTGCCGTCTGGGCGCCCAATGCACAGCGGGTCAGTGTAATCGGTCCATTCAACGGCTGGGATAATCGCGTCCATCCCATGCAGCTGAACGAAGGAACAGGGATTTGGCAACTCTTTGTTCCCCATTTGACAGAAGGCACAAGCTACAAATATTCGATCAAGTCGCGCCTGCTTGGCTATGAGGTCGACAAGAGTGATCCCTATGGCTTTTATGCAGAACTGCGTCCCAGCACTGCCTCGCGCATCTGGAATCTAGATAAATATGAATGGCAGGATTCTACGTGGGTGGCGCGCCGGCCAGCAGCACAGGCGCAGGATCAGCCTGTAAATATTTACGAGGTACACTTAGGCAGCTGGCGGCGTGTGCCCGAAGATAATGGCTATCTTACCTATCGGGATTTGGCCCATCAACTTGTTGACTATGCAACAGAGATGGGCTACACCCATCTTGAATTGCTGCCAATTACGGAATATCCCTTTGATGGTTCATGGGGCTATCAGGCAGTGGGCTATTTTGCCCCGACTAGCCGTTTTGGCACACCGGATGACTTTATGTATTTTGTGGACCACTGTCATCAGCATGGGATTGGTGTCATCCTGGATTGGGTCCCTGCGCACTTTCCGCGCGATGCACATGGGCTGGGCTTTTTTGACGGTACCCATCTTTATGAGCATGCCGATCCACGGCTGGGTGAGCATGTAGACTGGGGAACCATGATTTTTAATTACGGTCGCAACGAAGTCCGTAATTTTCTGCTGAGTAGTGCTATCTTTTGGCTCAAGCAATATCATCTCGATGGGTTACGTGTTGATGCCGTCGCTTCAATGCTCTATCTTGACTACAGCCGCGAGGGGGGCGATTGGCTTCCCAATAAATATGGTGGCCGCGAAAATTTAGAAGCGATCGACTTCCTGCGGAAATTCAATGAGTTAGTTCACCAGGAAGCGCCTGGCTCGTTAACCTTTGCCGAGGAGAGCACATCCTGGCCCATGGTAACCCGCCCCACCTATGCGGGTGGCCTGGGCTTTGACTTCAAGTGGAATATGGGTTGGATGCATGATACGTTAAAATATATACAGACCGACCCGATCTACCGTCGTTTTTATCAAAATCAGATTACCTTTAGTTTAATCTATGCCTTTAGCGAAAATTTTGTCTTGCCGCTAAGCCACGATGAAGTTGTTCATCTCAAGCGGTCGATGTTGCACAAAATGCCAGGCGATCGCTGGCGACAATTTGCCAATGTACGGGCGCTTTATGCTTATATGGCTGGTCACCCTGGGAAAAAATTGCTCTTTATGGGGGGGGAATTCGGGCAAGATAGTGAATGGAGCGAAACGCGTAGTCTAGATTGGCATCTGTTACAGTATGATGAGCATCGACAGTTGCAACAGTTTGTCGCGAAACTCAATCACCTTTATCGCCACGAGCCAGCGCTGCACGAAGTCGACTCTAGCTGGGAAGGCTTCATGTGGATCGATCTCAGTGATGCTGAACAGTCCGTGGTAAGCTTCGCCCGTCGTGCACGTAATTCTACTGATCTCCTTGTCTTTGTCTGCAACTTTACACCTGTGCCGCGTCTGAATTATCGGGTTGGCCTGCCCATCAATGGCCGTTACAACGAAATTCTCAACAGTGATTGGCGGCACTTTGGCGGGAGTGGTGTTGACAATCAAGGTGCCATCGGGGCGGAGCAATGGCCCTGGCAAAGTTGTGACTATTCTGTATCGATTAATCTGCCCCCGCTTGGCGTGATTATCTTGAAGCCTGAAGGATCCGTATCATGTTAGCGACTCAAGCCCCCACCAACGCAACCGTCTTGGTCGTTGAGGATAACGTCGACCTCAATATGGCGATCTGCGAAATCCTGGAATCCTTTAACTTTGTCGTGCATTCGTCCAAAGATGGATTTGATGCCTTAGATTGGTTAAAGAATAACAAACCAGATATGATTTTGTGCGATATCATGATGCCAGGGATGGATGGCTATACGCTGCTAAAACATGCACGTGCCGATAATAACCTGCGCACGCTACCCTTTATCTTTCTCACTGCGCGCACTTCCGTGGCCGATCGACGCATGGCGAAAGAGATTGGGATCGAAGATTACTTAACAAAGCCGGTTGATAGCAACGATCTCATTGCCGCCATTAACAATGCGCTGCGCCGGCGGCAGATTATGCAAGATGAAATGCAAGAGCAGATGAATGCCTTACGTGATCGGATCGTGGGTATTTTGCAGCATGAGTTTCGTACTCCTCTTACCTTTGTCTTGGGCTATGCCGAATATCTATTGGATGTCACCAAGAGTAACTTCAATATAGATGAGTTGCGCACCTCAGCTTCGGCAATTCTCGATGGTGGGCGGCGACTTCAGCAACTGATCGAAACCTTTCTGCTCCTGGCTGAATTACAAAATCGCCAATTGGATGTTGAGGAGATTGGTAAAGTCCAAGCCTGGCAACTCTGGCGTGATACTGTGCAGGAATATTCTATCCGTATTGAGGACGCGGGGTTGGTGGCACTTTTGAGTGATACTAACCGAAATGCCTATCTCTTTGCCGATACGGAGATGGTGCGCGAAGCAATGCGCCGCCTCATGGATAACGCCATTCGCTATCGTCGTCCAGAATCGCAGAAGATCTGGCTATCGGTGGAGATTGCGCCTACGCACACCTATGTGGGGCTGCGTATTCGGGATGAAGGGGTCGGTATCCCTGCCGCACAGTTAAATAGCTATGCAAAGGCTTTCGAGCAATTTGATCGGGATAACCGTACAGAACCAGGAGCAGGCCTTAGCCTGGCTTTGATTCGGCATGTTGCGCATCTACATGGGGGTAGTTTGGAAATCGAAAGCGAATATGGGGTTGGCAGCACCTTTACCCTCTGGTTACCCGTTGCCGTCAACGAAGCAACATAAATAACAGAATTTACGGTTCCATGATCTGATTACAACAGGATTTCCTTGGCCCCGTCGGCTGAGCTTGCCGAAGCCTAAGAGGCCAAGGTAAGTCCTATATAAGAACAGTGTTCTCTGGATAGATTGATCCACTGCGATGACAACAACGATGCTAACCGCTGCCCTAGGCTTGATCTTGATTGGATTGGGCTTTATTGGTCTGCTCCTCCCGATCTTGCCGGGCTTGCCCTTGATCTGGGCGGGGGCGTTTGTTTGGGCTTGGGGCAATGATTTTCAACAGGTCGGCTGGCCCACCTTGATTGTGCTGGCGCTCTTTGTTTTGCTCGGCGGTGCACTTGATCTCTTTCTGGCCTCCGCTGTCAGTCGACGCGCCGGCGTGAGTTGGCGCGCAATCGGTGGCGCAATTTTGGGTGGCCTGTTGGGCGGCATCTTCCTCAGTTGGATTCCGATCCTTGGGACCCTGGCCGGTGCCTTGATTGGGGCTGTGGCGGGCATGTGGCTAGTCGAATTCCGCATTCGGGGCGATGAGGCCGCCGCCACCGCCGCCGTGCGTGCCTACCTCAGTGGTGTAGCCTTTGCCACGGTGATCAACCTCTTCCTTGCCTTTATCATGCTTGCCATCTTTCTTTGGCAAGCCTTTGGCGGGGGATAGCCCCCGTGCGCGCAATTCTCTTTGTCAACGGGACTGTAACCGATTATCCTGCCCTGGCTCGCTTGATCCAGCCTGATGATCAGCTGATTGCGGTTGATGGGGGCACCCACCATTGTCTTGCCGTTGGGCAAACACCCCATGCCATCATTGGCGATCTCGACAGTGTTGATTCAGCGCTATTGGCCGAACTCAGTGCCCAAGGGGTTCATATTGAACGTCATCCCCCTGCCAAAAATCAAACCGATCTAGAACTCGCATTGGATTACACCCTCCAATTGGCTGCCCACCAGCCAATCAGCGCAATCTTGCTTGTCGGCATGTTGGGTGGGCGGCTCGATCAGATGCTTGGCAACATACTCATGCTTGCCCAACGTGAATGGCCGCTTCCCCTGATCCTGGTCGATGGCTCCACCCGTGCGCAAGTGATTCGCCCCACAGCGCCCATTACACTCCAAGCCGCCATTGGTGACATGGTAAGCGCATTGCCGCTCAGCGACGCCGTCACCGGGATTACCTACACGGGCATGCGCTATCCACTTGAAAATCACACTTTGCAGTTGGGCAGCACGCGCGGCATCAGCAACGAAGTTGTTGCGCTGCCGGCGACGGTGCGGATTGGTACGGGGAAGTTACTGGTCGTAGAAACACATCAGTGAACTGCGCCTGCCATTTGGCACAATTCATTCTACCTAGTCCACCTTGACGGTAAGACATCCGCCTCCGCCGCAATCAGCTCACTAATAATCGCATCGGCGTCGGCAATCGAGTTGACCAAAGGATCCGTCAGCATGGCGCGGCGCAGCAACGTCATGTCCCCCTTGGCGACGGCTTCGGCGGTCAGTTCATGGGTGTCAAGGACGATCTCTTGCATCCCGCGTAGACCACGCGGCATCTCGCCAACGGGGCGGGGCCGCGGGCCGGCCATGTCGATGTCGCAGAGCAATTCGAGGAAGGCGTCGTCGGCCATGTTGGTGACCGCACCGCGGTTCAGCGTGTTGACATAGAAGGGTTTGCCTAGATTGCCCACCATGTTCTCGATGATATCGGTGGCGTGGTCGGGACCAAAGGTCTCCATGTAGCTGCTGATGGCGGTGCGCCCGCTGACAAAGCCATCGACCTGCTGCCACATCGCCTCGTGGCGGTCATAGCGATCTTCCGTCTCCCAAATTTTGAGCGGCGGCACGATTTCGGGCAGCGTGCCGATGCCCTGGTAGAACGAAACATACTCTTTTGTGTGGGAGACACAGACGGGGATGTAGCCAAAAACTTCGTAGAGTTGGTGCGCAATTCTGTTGTTGAAAAGTGCTTTTGCTCCTGTGTCACCGCCAGTATCTTCGGTCGCCGCTTCCTGGCGCAGCCATTCGGCAATTTGTGGCATCACATTTTTGCCGTCGTACTCCGCCTTCAGCATCCATGTGAAGTGGTTGACACCGGCGATCCGCATGTCGAATTTTGTATCGACTGCTTCGTCATAGCCGGCATCCTCTTTGATGATCCCGGCGCGCAGGGCATAGCGTTTTTTGATATGCGGCATGTGCAGGCTGTCGCAGAGCGCAAAGCTCTTGAGTTTGGGCGCGTAGCGGGCGAGGCCGATGCCGTGAACAGTTGATGGATTGATATAGTTGATCACCCACGCATCGGGGCAGAGGCGCTCAATGTCTCTGGCGCATTCTAAAATCAATGGAAATTCACGCATGGCGCGGAAGATGCCACCCGGCCCAATCGTGTCACCCGAGCACATGCGCACGCCGTACTTCTCTGAAATGGCGCAATCGATGCCCCGGTATTTTACCGTTTCGCGCGCAAAGCTGAGCACGACAAAGTCAGCACCGGGCAGGGCATCTTTCCAATCGTGGGTACCTTCAATCTGGAGCGATACACCTGTTTCTTTGACGACCATCTCGGCCATCGTTGTCATCTGCTCAAGCCGTTTTGGATCCGTGTCAACCAGCGATAACGTCCCCCTGTTGAGGTGGGGGGAATGGACCATCTGCCAGACCGCTTGGCGGCCAAAGAAAAGACTCCCCGCGCCGATGACGACGACTTTGGGATGTTGGACGCTGCTGTCATTCATAAACGAAGCTGCTTTCTATACTCAGTAGACGAATCATTTAAAAGTCCTACCTTTCGGGATTGCGTTTATATTGCCCAATCCGTCCACATATCACTGTGGGGCGGCATCTCCTGCAATGCTGCCAGATCCTTATGCTTAAAATCGTAAAGCACGGCCTGCCGAATATTTGCCGATCGGTTGTGGCCGGCTGAATGGCCAAGCCGGTGGTGCCAGAAGACGACATCGCCCGCCTTGCCATGACAATCGATATACGGTTGCTCATGAACCTCTTGCACAATCGCTTGGGCGGCATCGGTGGGGCTGAAAGTGTGTTGGGTGGAAAAGGCAGGATAAAATTGGCGATGTGAACCGGGCCATACCGTAAAGCCACCGCCGTTGGGCACCACGTCGTCAATGTAGGCCACAAGTCCAAAATGAAAGGGGTGTTGATCGACATGACAGCGATAAGGGCGCTCCGGCAGATCCCCCTCGGGCAACATGCAATAAATACCGCGCAGCCGTTCTGGCTCCTGGAGATTGCCCACCCCCAGTAGCTGCTCGGCAATCGCCCAAACATTGGGATTTTGTGGCAGAAGTCGCTTCATCCAATCGTCGCTGCCCGGTGCCCGATATTTCCAGGTGTACGCGTGACGTACAGAAGTTGGGTCATCAGACTCTGTTTGGAAAGGACCAACCCAGCTATTGGGGTCGTCCCGTTTGAGTTCGGTTGGGGCACCGGCCCACAGTGCCTCGCGTGCCTGTGCCAGCAAGTTTGGATCCAACATGCCGCGCATGATCAGGTATCCCTGCTCTTTAAAGAATACAATCTCTTCTTGTGTGAGGCCGCTATTTGCCATCTCGGCTCCTTTCTATACTCCGCTGCAGCACATAATATCATTTTATACATGCGTAAAAATGATGCTTTATGGCGCAACTCAATATAAGTCGCTACGAATCAGTTTCAGGAATCGTTGCCAATTGATCCCATTGTTGTGATCGAATCACTTCGCGCAGTGGATCTTCGAAAAAGTTAAGGTTCATGTTGATCGCCGACAGCGCCATCCGCAAGATATCCTCATCGTAGGCACGCTGCCCCATGTTGTTCAGCTCGCGCCGCAGATCGTTTAGCGTGGAGGAGAGACGGCGCGCACGGCCTGTTTTGCGCTTGATCATATTGACACCTGCCTGAGCCAGACGAATCGATAGTTCCTGCAACTGGGTATGATTCAGATTGGCAACTGTACTCGGTGCATCTTGGAATTCTGCATAAATGTCGTTGGCCACTTCCGCTTGCAGCCAATTCTCCCAGGTACGTTCCTTCGCGCTCTCATAAAATCGACCCATCGGAATCGTTTGATACTCATCTGGTCGCTCATTCTCTGGTGTATCCCAACGATCAACGCCTCCCTTCTGTGTTAACTCAGCCGGGATGAAGAGGCGCGCCACAGCTCGTAGTATATAAAAGGTGATCAAGGCAAAGATTGTACTGAGCAGCGTTGCTTCAAAGTAGGAGAAGGTGGGAATAAGCCAGTGCAACAGGTGCCCCAGGCCCAAACCAATTGCGCCAATGAGGGCAAAGGCCAGGCCAAAAATAGCGACCAGGACCAGGAAAATTAGGGCAAAAATAAGAAAATTGCTCAAGAAAGTTTTCATAAGGCAAGATCTTTAATCACAGCAGCCGTGCTAGTGTAGCCGTTGTTAGGCAAGGAGTTTTGCATGGCTTAGTACGTCGTCATCATAACTGATCCCCAATCCTGCTCCCGCCGGGAGTGCAACGCTGCCATTTTGGGGCACGAAGATCGGGCTATACCAGCCTGGATCATCTTCTTGAACCGCCCGCCATTCCTGGTGTGGCCCCAGATTGGGGATGAGGGCAGCAAAGTGCAACATATAGGCTGCCAGTGGATCATTCTTTGGACTGTGCGGCGCGACGTTGATGCCCGCTGCGGCGGCCAATTGCGCAACCCGGAGCGTACGGATCATCCCGCCATTGTAGAGCAGATCGGGCTGAAGCATATCGACACCCCGATTGCGTACCATCCAGGCAAAGTGATGAATGTTGGTGTCTTGTTCGCCACCTACCACCGGCATTGTCAACGCATCCGCGACTGCTTTGGTTGCTTCGTACTCTTCAAAAGGGCAAGGCTCTTCCAACCAACCCACATTGTACCCTTCGAGCATACGGCCTACCTCAATCGCTGTTGGCGCATCATAGGAGCTATTGGCATCGACATAGATCGCCACCTCATCGCCGAAGCGTTTGCGCGCCAGGGCGACCAATCCTTCGGTGCGGCCAGGCCAAGCATCGGCGTTCTTGCTCATCCGGCCACCGATTTTGAGCTTGACCGCATTCGCATTGGTCGCCGTCAACCGTTCACCCACCCAGTCGACCTCGGCTTCGGGCGTTGTGTCGCGGCGCATGCTGGAGAGATAGATCGGAATCTCTGTGCGCAGGGTTGGGCCAAAGAGCGCGGCCACTGGTTTGTCGACGAGCTTGCCGAGCAGATCGAGCAGCGCAAACTCAACGTGGCTGACCGTGTTCCAAAAGGCCAACCCCGCCAGCTTGTAATTGCTCTGATGGGCATAAACACCGTCAACCAAGGCTTCTACATCACGTGCATCTTTACTAATAAAGAAGGGAATGATCAATTCTTGGAGGATTGGCAACAGATACCGTAGGCGGCTGTTGGCAAAGGCATAGCCGGTTGCACCATCCGTGCTGCGGGCGCGCAAAATAAGGTTCTTCTGCACCTCTAGCACGTCGATGGATGCTATAAGCACTGGGGTAGAGGGTAACTCGCTACTTTGTAGAATCATCAGGAATTGCCCTATCGTTTGCGCGCCAACATGATGCCGTCGCCAATCGGGACGAGACTGATGTCGACGCGATCATCTTTGTGAATCGTCCGATTGATCTCGCGAATCGCCTTTGTATCATCGTCGTGCCGTTCGGTATCGATGACCCCACCACCCCAAAGCACATTGTCGATGGCAATTAAGCCGCCGCGACGGATGAGCTTCAGTGCCTCTTCGTAATAGGTGATGTAATTACTCTTGTCGGCATCGATAAAGGCAAAGTCAAAGGCCCCATAGTTGGCTTCATCGGCGGTAAGTGCGGCCAGCGTATCAACGGCTGGTGCCAAGCGCAGATCAATCTTGTGGTGCATCCCCGCGGCGTGCCAGTAGCGCCGCGCCACCGCGGTAAATTCTTCACTCACATCACAGGCAATGATCTCTCCGTCATCCGGCAGGACTAGCGCGACGGAAAGAGAACTATAGCCGGTAAAGACACCCACCTCTAGGGTGCGCTTTGCTCCCAGCATTTTGATTAGAAGCCGTAAAAATTGACCCTGATCGGGAGAAATCTGCATCCCCGCGTTGGGCATGGCGGCTGTCTCTTCGCGTAATTTTCTGAGAATCTCCGGCTCACGTAACGAGACCGCTAAGAGATAATCGTAGAGCGGTTCGGTCACCTGAATAGTACTATTCGCCATCAATCTGCTCCATCTAAAATTGGCTCATCTGTGAAAAGTGTGAGTTGCCGGAGGCAATGATGTAACGCTTTGGTGTTCAACGCACACTTTCGGCTGATGAGCGCAAAAATTTGTCTATATACCGGACCGCTACACGCCACCAAAGGCCGAGAATCCGCCATCGACCGGCACGACAACCCCTGTAACAAAGCGAGCGGCATCGCTGGCTAGCCAAACCGCAGCGCCGATTAGCTCCTCTGGTTCGCCAAAGCGATTCATCGGCGTGTGATCAACAATCGTCTGCCCACGCGGCGAAAGCCCACCATCCTGGTTGAGCAAAAAGGCGCGATTTTGCTTACCGACAAAGAAACCCGGTGCAATCGCGTTGACCCGAATGCCCTCACCATACTTATGCGCCATCTCGACGGCCAACCAGCGCGTAAAATTGTCGATGCCAGCTTTGGCCGCCGAGTAGCCAATCACGCGCGTCAACACCCGCTGCGAAGCCATTGACGAAATGTTGATAATGCTGCCCCGTTTCGCCTCGGCCATCGCTTCACCAAAGACTTGTGATGGCAAGACCGAGCCAACCAGATTGAGGTCGATCATCTTCTGGAAGGCTTCCTGTTTGAGGTTAAAAAAGGTAACATCGTTAAAGACGGTGGCATCAGCAGAATTCCCGCCGGCGGCATTGAGCAGAATATCGATGCGCCCCCACTTCGCCAGCACGGCTTTGCGCGCATCGGCTAGCTGGGCCGTATCCAATACATCGGCGGGGAGCGGCATGGCGATTCCACCGTCGGCGGCGAGTGCGTCCGCCACCGTGGCGGCTTGCTCCGCCCGCCGTCCCAAAATGGCAACTTTTGCTCCGGCAGCGGCAAGCCCTGCCGCCATTGCGCCGCCGAGGACCCCTGTGCCACCGGTGACAATGGCGACCCGATCTTTGAGTGAAAATAGCTCTGTGAGCTCGTGAACCTTCATGATAGCTCTTTCTATAGTTGCGGACATCTGTGAATTCAGGGGAAGATGATCCGTGTAATGGGTTACCAGTCAACTGCTGTTATTGTATCATGGTCTGCACAGGATGCATAAGAGAATAGTCTGCTTACCGTGCTAGCGACTCTGCGATAAATAGTGTTTTACGACATCAATAATCAGCGCGATGTCATCACGCGCCGACTCGACCGGGGTACGGCAAGGAGTGCCATTGGCGATACAATCGTGGAAGTGGCGCAGCTCGCGGCTAAAAGCGCTCTCCCAGTCTACTGCCGGCTCCTGTTTATAAGTGGTCCCATTGGCATCGATCCCTTGGACTGTCACCGTCGAAAGGATCCCGCGTGAGAAGCCGGTGGGGTATTCAACAATTACCCGTTTGTCATCGCCATAGACTTCCAATGATTCGCGGAAATCCCACAGATTGGGCAGGTCGATCCAAGAAGCAACACAACGGGCATTGTTTGGATATTCGAGGGTCATGGTAAAAGCCCGGCCGTCGAACCAAATATCTACGGCGCTGATCCGGCTGGGTACCCCCAGCATGGCGCGCATCCCGTAGATATCATGGATCATGCTGCCAGAGAGCATGAAAAAGGCGCTCTGCACATGCGCCGGTGGGTTGCCAATCGCTTCTGCGCGTGCGGCGTCGCGAGCGCGCTTGGTCTCCTCAAATGCACTGGCTGGAATATCATCGAAGCGCCGCACATCAAATTGGCGTACATGGAGGTCGTTGTGGGGATGAAGATGGTTGACCTGAACAAAACGAATGTTGTTCATGCTCTTTACTTCCCTGTGGGCATATTCGTAGGCTGGGTCGTAGACCTTCATATAGCCGACTTGGGCAACCGTACCGGCGCGTTGGTGGGCTGCAATAATTGCGTCAGTCTCCTGCAGTGAGAAGCACATTGGCTTTTCTATGAAGAGATGTTTGCCGGCGTCGAGTGCCGCCACCGCGACGGCCGTCTTGGGGTCAGATTGGCAGAGCAGCACGGCGTCGACATCGGTGGCCAGGAGATCGTGATAGTTGGTAAAGTGGTTGGGAACGTTAAATTTGTTGGCGACATAGGCGGCTGCCCCTGCCGATACATCACAGACGGCGGTGACGGTAAAGAGATCCTGCAACTCATGCAGGTTGGGCATGTGGTGGACTTGCGCAATCGCGCCGCAGCCGACGACACCGAGCTTAATCGGGTTCATTGGTTCCTCCTTGGAGATCGATTGTAATGGTTTGATCGTAAAGCAAACTGATTTGGGGAAGCGAGGATTTAGTCTATCACAGCTTGTGTGTCGGCAAAAGTGCGAAAAAGGGAGGTAAAGCACCTGCGATTGTAGCTGTTTATACTAAGGGTCGAACTGGCACGCACACCTTGCATTATCGGGGTTCCGCGTCATTCTCGATCTGCGCGGGCAGATGCGCGGCAAATTCGGCGATTGAGTTTGTGGTCAACGCCACATCCAGCAACTCTTCTAACTTTTCTAGTGGGAGTTGTTGAAGGCGTGTATGTATCGCTTGGGGCGTTGCTTCAAAGCGATGATGTAACAGCCGCAGCAGTTGGCGCAATGCTCCCTGCTGTAGACCTTTTTCCATGCCTTTCTCCATGCCCTTTTCCATGCCTATTCGTTCAATACTTGTTACATAACGCATGTGCGTGGCCTCCTCATAGGCTTGCAATTCATTCCAGAATTTGGCTTCCAACTCTTTGGGTAACTGCATCACCCAATCAATGAAATGAAAAAGGTTGATAATTTTGTCACGAGGGTACCCTCGCTCGTAAAGCCGACGCGCAAGATAAAATTTTGCGACAAGACGCGCTTCTGGATCATGCTGCGTCTCCTGTGCTTTTAGCTGTGCCATTGCGACGACAGCAAAGACATTGCTGCTATACTCAAATCAGAATGAAACCCCTAGTTTCGGCCAGCGTGCGTCGCACTGACCAAAGCATCTAGCGGACTGGAAGCAATTGGCGGTCAGTGCGACGCACGCGATCCCGTTGGTCCGCAAAACTCCTGTTCTCATTCTGAACGCAGTATAGCTTCTAATTCTGTCCAGCTCTCACGATAATCGACCAATTTGACAATCGGAAACTCAAAGGTAATCTTGCAGCCCCACAGTTTATCACTAACTCATGTTACGCAATCGACATCTCGGTCTCGAGTACTCCGCATCCCCAGATGCGGGCCATCCGCATCTGGGGATGCGGAGTACTCGGGTAGCGTGTCGCGTTGTGGAAACATGCGTAACATGAGTCACTAAATTTCTTGGGACGCCATCGGTTGTACAGCTGTATCAATGGCTTCCGTGGATGAATGGCGTTGCGCCAGCTCTGCTTTGACCTGTTGCAACCGGGCGCCATGGAGCGGATAGGTGAGAAGGGCAAAGAAGGCTAACAAACAGCCGACAAAGGGTAAGCCGGTCATAAAGATGCGGAAGCCAGTGGCCACGCTTTCCGGTTGCACATCCAATCGTGTATCATAGCCATAAGCCGGGGCGACAATCCCAAAAACAACCGAAACAATCGCCGCACTGAGAGTTACTACCAGCCCATTGAGACCAAAGTACATTCCTTCACGCCGTTGCCCCGTCTTTACTTCATCCTCGTCGATTACATCGGATATCAATACATTGTCCATTAGAAAGATGCCGGCAAAGGCAATGCCGATAAAGACGGCGGCGATCACAGCGCCAGTCATAGAACGGACAAACCAGAGCGGAATCGCCGCCAGAGCAGTCGCTGCATAGCCGCAGAGCGCGGTGGTGCGCGCCTCAAAGCGATTGGCAATTAGCAAGCGCCAGGGATAAAGCGCCAGGGCTGCGACAATAAAAGCGGTGGCCAGGATAATCGTCGTCTGTCCGGCGTCGGCACCGAGACTATATTTGACATAGAAGATCATGCCGGTCGAAAGCGCATTGGTGGTGACAAAGCGCATTGTCTGCGCTACGGTCATCGGCAGAAAGCTGCGGTTGACACAGGTTGCCTTGAAGGCGCTAAAGAAGGAAAAATCTTCGGAAACCGTTGCTCCACCCCGTTCAAACATGCTGCGGTAGCCGAGATGGGTAGCGAGCGCAGCAACGATGGCAAAGGCAATACCCATCGTATCCCAGCCCACCCTTTGCGCGATCAAGGGTGGTAGCGCCACGCCGGCCAATAGCGCAATCGTCAGAAAAATATTCATCCGCACGGCAACATCGGTCCGTTCACGATAGCTGGGAAACATCTCTGGCAGCAACGAATAGTAGGCCGTGTTTACCGCTGTGCCAATGCCATCGTAGAGCACAATGCCGACTACCATATAGATGAGCAGCGCCACCGGCTGTTCGTTGCCGTTGAAGGGGACCATCCACAGCAAGGCAAAGATGATGAGCCAGGGCAAGGTACCAAACCAGAGATAGGGCAGGCGCCGTCCCCACCGTGTGTGGGTACGATCGGAAAGATAGCCAAGTAATGGATTATTGACGGCGTTGTAGACCGCATAGAGGGTCAGCGCTGTAGCGCTCCACTGTGGCGGCAATCGTTTTACATCGGTGTAGAAGAAGAGCAAGGAGACATTAAAAACCTGCACAGGAATTTGCAAGCCCAACATTGTGAGCGCGTAGAGCCACCGTTGGCGATTGGTGGTGCTGCTTTGGGGGATCGTTGTGGCCATGGAACACTCCTCGGTTGGCAATTATGCAGCCATCCAGGTTTCCAAACTTGTCAATCTGGAAGCATCTTCGAGGTGGGGTGCCTTGGAGATTCTTGCTGAGTGACCTTCTGGTAAACTGGGGATTGCTGAATAGTTACCTCGGTTGTAAGATCGGTTTGAATTCGGCTGTTGCTGCTCCTATGATCTATTCATTATCATACAGGATATGTGAGGAAAATAAAATGTAAGGTTTTAAGAAGAGCGATTTCTAATTGGTTTGTCAATGACCGTTGCTAGCCCATCTTGTTCTACCACGAGCTTGCGAAAGCCCTTGTCTGCAATGGTGCCATAATCGTGCCCTGCATCGGCCGGGCAGACCCAAAAAAAGAGTAGATCTTCATCGCCAACATTGACTGTGCGATGGGCCCAGCACGGTGGAATATGCAAGACGGCACCGGAGGGGAAAGGCTCCACATAGCCTTCCCCCTCCGGTGATTCCAGCACTATCATCCCATCGCCCCGTAGACAGTAGTAGACTTCGGCCGTTGCCAGTACGGCGTGAAAGTGCCCTTTGGTCATAAAGTATTCCGCGCCAACTTTGCCGGGATGAAGCAGTGTAATGCCACTGATCAACTCGCCAGCGACGGCTGGGCGATTTGTTCCGTAGACAGTATAAAGCAGCGGATCGTCCTGGCGCAGGAGCATCTGATAGGCCACCTCATCGACGAAGTAGCCCGCTAAATCTGAGAGACGGCGAATCGAGTGGGTATCATAGCTGCTGAGCTGCGCCTGATCAATAGCTAACTGATAGCTTTGCACCTGCATTGGCTACTGCGTCCCTTCGGCGGCCCGCGGTGATAGCTCATTCCAGACGAGATCGAGCGCGGATAGTTCTTTGTGGATACTATAGAGCGCTTCCCACAGCGTGTTACGCGCGGCGGCGGCGGCTTCCGTGTCACCCTCCGCTATCGCCTGACGCAGGGCCTTGACCGTTGCCATTTTTGTGCCCACCGAGGCTTCGACTGTACTGGTTAATGTCTCTACCTGAGCAACATAGCGATCCACCAATTCGGTGACAGGTACGCTCATATCTTGATCGACATGATAGTTGACGTTGGGCGGGAAATTGGGGGGGAGAGGGCTATCATCCTCGTTGCGGCCGGTGTGGGTTGGGTGGATGTGCGGTGTTACCGACAGATACATAATTGTCGGGCGATCGGGGAGCATGTTGCGCACTTGGTGGATCTCGTCCGCCAGTGCCACACACATTTGCCCCGGCCCTAGGACTTTTTTCGTGCCTTTAATATTAAATTCCGCTTCGCCCTCCAGAATCAAAAAGACTTCGTGGCCCAAATCGTGGCTGTGACGCCCGTCCACCTGCCCCGGCTTCATATGATAGAGCCGTGCCCGGATCTCCGGTGTCACCAACACATTGCGATTAGTGGTGCGATAATCATAAACTTCAAAGCTCATAGGTTCCTCTTTTTGTTTTTCGATGATGGCTTCTACAGGCTCAGCCACCGTGTGATCTCCACTGCCGGCTGAGCCTGCCGAGACCGTACTACAGTGTTTGTCTATTGCCTTCCGAATCCCTGTTTAACCATCATGGCCCCATGAAGCAACTGTACTTCGGCGATAGTGTTTATCTATTCCCTTCCGAATCCCCTGTTTAACCATCATGGCCCCATGAAGCAACTGTACTTCGGCGATAGTGTTTGTCTATTCCCTTCCGAATCCCTGTTTAACTTGCGCTGCTACTCAATCCGCTGCCGTAACTTTGGGTCCAAGAAATCGCGCAGTGCATCCCCCAGCAGGTTAGCGGCCATGATCGAGATCGTAATTGCCAAGCCTGGATAGATAACCAGCCACCACGATGGCTTAAAGGACGCGGCCAGCACTCCCCCTAACATGTTACCCCAACTCGGTGCCGGTGGTGGAATCCCCAGTCCGAGAAAACTGAGTGCGGCTTCAGCAAAGATCGCCGCGCCCAAATTGAGCGTGGCGATGATAATCAGCGGCGCAATACATTGTGGCGCAATGTGGCGCAACATGACAGATCTTGGCTGTACGCCAATCGAGCGCGCCGCTTCGACGTAGGCATTCTCCTTTACAGAAAGGACAACCGAGCGAATAATGCGCGTCGCACCGGGAATGCGTGTGACGGCAATCGCTATGATTACGGTCGGCAGCCCCGCGCCCACGGCTACCAACAGCAATAGCGCTAGGATCAGCGCCGGAAAGGACATCAGCACGTCGAGCACGCGCTGGCTAAGCAGATCAAAGCGCCCACCCAAGTACCCGCTCGCTACCCCCCACAGAAAGCCAAGTAGATCCCCAATGATTACCGACGCAATGCTGACGACCAGCGTGATACGTGCACCGTAGATAATCCGGCTGAGGATATCGCGGCCCAGGTCATCGGTGCCCAGTAGATGCGCAGTACCTGGTGCCTGGCGGATCGCGGCGTAGTCTGCCTCCAATGGATCATAAGGCGCGATGAGCGGCGCAAAGCTCGCTATTACAATGAGCAAGATCCAAACGAGCATCGCCAGCGCCCCCACGGGTGAAGAGCGGACAAAGTTCACGACTCCACCTAAAACACGCGCGGTGGGATGTACGCTCTTCTCCCCAAGCGAATGGCCATCAATCCTATCCGTTGCAACGGTCATGCCCATACAGGGTTTTCTCCATCAATCATGGCATCAATTATAACGAATTCGGGGATCGAAGAAGGCATAGCTGAGGTCGACCAGCAGATTGATCAACGCAAAGATCAGCCCGTAGATCAGCACTAAATTTTGGATCATCATCCAGTCGCGGTCGGCCAGGGCTTGGACGAGTAATGTGCCGAGGCCAGGAACGCCAAAGGCTCGTTCTACCGAGACCGCGCCCCCCAATAGCCCCCCCAGTGCCAAGCCGGATGTTGTGATCACCGGCAACATGGCGTTACGAAAGACGTGCCGCCACATCAAGGTTTGGTCACGCAAGCCTTTGGCGCGCCCAGTACGGACGTAATCTTCATAGAGCACCTCGAGCGCTGCCGAACGGGTCATACGCGCTTGGCCAGCAGCCAAACCCAATCCGAGCGCCAACGCCGGCAACAGGGTGATCGACAGGTTTTTTATCGGATCTTCCCAGAATTGAACGATGGCCAATGGCGGGCGCCAGGTGAAAACGAGCACGGTAAAGAGCACGATCAGCAAGCCAACCCAGAAGCTGGGCACGGCGATAAAGAAGGTAATCCCGATGCGCGAGAGATAATCAAAGAGCGAATTGCGCCAGATCGCGCTAAACATGCCAATGGGCACCCCAATTAGCCAAGAAAAGAGTACCGCCAGCAGCGCAATCTGCGCCGTGATTGGTCCTCGGCGCAAGATGAGTGCGCTAATCGGCTCCTTTGTCCAAAAAGAAGACCCCAGATCACCGCGCAGGATCTGCTTCATCCACGCCCAATATTGTACATAGTAGGGCTGATCCAGCCCGAGGCTGGCGCGCGCCGCGGCCAGCTCATCTGCATCCAGCACATAGTTGCCCGTCGATTCGGACATAATGACCGCCAATGGATCGCCGGGCAGGACACGCATCGCCAGGAAGACCAGAATTGTAATCCCGATGAGGGTTGGCACGGCAATTAGCAGGCGATTGATGATATAACGGGTCATTGGGTTTCCCTTATTCTGTCCGGCTATCTGCTCTTTGTGCTCTGAAGTCAAGTTCAGGCTGAAAACGAAAGTCAGTCGACGAGCGGATCCTGAGCGTGCCGAAGAGGAAGCGACTCCGGCTTCGACCCTTCGGCGTCGCTCAGGGGATCGCAAGCTCAGCCTCTGTTTAACGACTTATTTAATAACTTCCAACAGTTCAGTTTACACATCCAGCCAGGCAGTCTCCACACGGCCCCATTCGGCAAAGGCGCGATCGCCAAGGAGCAGCCCCTTGACGGTGTTGCGCCACATCGGCAGGTGAAAGGTGTAGCCGACGAGGAACCACGGCGCGTCTTCATCGAGCAGGTCCATGGCCTGACTGATGAGATCACCGCGCGTCGCCTCATCGGTTTCGACATCGATCTGGTCGAGCAGCGCATCGAAATCGGCATTCGCATAGCCACCCCAATTTTGTGAACCGCCGCTGCGCCACCAGAGATTGGCACGAGGCGACATATCAGAGATGCTGTGGCCATAGGTGTCGACGACCATTGTAAAGTTCCCGGCCTTTTCTTCTTCGACCAACTGTGAGCGCTCAATGATCCGGATCTCGGCTTGGATGTTGAGATTGCGTGCCAGCATATCCTGGAAGGCGGGGGCCAGCAGTTCTGCCTGCGGACCAGCAGCGGCCAGGATTTCCAGCCCTTGGATCCCATCGGGGAAGCCGGCCTCAGCCAGCAGCGCTTTGGCCGTTGCAATATCGTCATCCTTCTCGGCGCGATAACCGGGCAACGTTGCAATGGTTTCGGGTGACGTGGCGTAGGGATCGCCATAAGGAATCCAGCGTGTGAGATTGATCTGTTCCTGTGTCCCAAAAGCCGCGATCATATTCTGGCGGCTGATGCCCAACTGAACGGCACGGCGCACGCGCACATCGTTGAAGGGTTCTTTTGTGCTGTTGAAGAGGACCCAGTAGGCGCCAAAGTTGGCGAGCTTTTGGACCTGTACAATCTCGCCGCGATTCTCACCTTCGGTCCACGTTTCAAAAGAGACGTTCCACGACATGTCGGCCTGATCGGTCAAGACCGCCGTGCCACGATCGGACCACGCTGGCACATGTAGCATCTCCAGCCGGTCGACGTAGGGTAGCTCCTGATCCCAGTAGTCAGGATTGCGTTCGAGCACCCACTGCTCTGCCGTTTTATACTCAACAAAGCGGAAGGCCCCGGTACCAGGTGCCACCTGCACTTCGCGTAGATCATAATTATTCTCTTCCAGCGTCTTCTTGGCATAGATGACCATGGTTGGGCCAGAGAGCAGGTTGAGGAAGTAGGAGCGCGGTGAGCTCAGGGTAAAGGCGACCGTATAGTCATCGACCTTTTCGACACCACTGACCATTGCCACATCGTTCTTGATCGGAATCACAATCCCTTCGGGTGGATTGAGGATGCGGTCAAACGAGGCCACCACATCGTCGGCGGTGAAGGGCGTGCCATCGTGGAAGGTGACGCCTTGGCGCAGTGTAAAGGTATAGATCAACCCGTCGTCGGAAATTTCCCAGCTTTCGGCCAAGTCCGGGATCACTGAGCGCAACCCATCAACGAGATTGAGGCGCACCAAGTTGTTGTAGAAATGGCAGAGCACCGAGGATGAGCCGCCTTGATGCATGTCATAGTGCGCGGTGGTGACGCCAAAGGCGGTGCGCAAGGTCCCGCCCCGTTTGGGGCTACCACTCGGTCGCATCTGCCCATTTTCGACGGTGCCGGCAGTTTCGGACGCAGCGGTGCTTGCTGGTGCATCTGCTGGGGCTTCGGCGGCGGGCGTAGTCGCCGGTGCACAAGCCACCAGCAGGCCAAGCCCAGCCCCGGCCCCTAATACCTGAATGAATCGGCGGCGCGAAACAGTATGTTGCGAAAAGGGGTGTGTTGCGGGGGAATGCTGTTGCGGTTCCTGCATTGGTTTCCTCCTCTGGTTCATGCGGATAAGGTCGATATACATCGTGAATAGAACAGCGGTATCGAGCAATCGAAAAACGTTGCACTGAATCGGCGCGCCAATCGAGCGCTGAACTCTCTGCAACAGATGGGGTGAACAGCTTGGGAACGGAAATCATTGTAAAACGTAGCCTGCAAATAAATTGGGGAGCAGGCTACTTGAAAAGTATAAGGAATGGTTGCTAAGCTGTCAAACAGGCAAAAAGTACGAAAAGTACCCTTCTGTTACGAATTTGTTCTTTGCCCCAGTAAGGAGTACCATAGCATGTTGAAAGTTTTGTCTTGTACAGGACTTACGCAGTTTGCCGGTTGAGTAGCGTGCATTTCTGCGTATCGAAACGAGAGAACTGGGTAAGTCCTATTGTATTGATTGAATAAAGAACCTTTGGAGTAACCTATGCATTTGAAACGATATCTTTCCCTCTGTATTTTTACTGTATTGCTGCTGGCTGCCTGTAATCGCACTGAGCCGACCCCTGCGCCAACCAGCGCCCCTGCCGTGCCCACGGAGGCCCCGACCGTGGCTGCCCCCACCGAAGCAGCTCCAACAGAAGAGCCGACAACTGCGCCAACCGCAGAAGCAACACCCGCTATTGACAAAACCCCAGTCGCCGTTGACCCCGATACTGCCCGCGCAACGTTAACCGCAATGTTGCTGCAAAGCCTCACTGTCAGCGTCCCCGTGACCAGTGGCGTCGGCATTGAAGGGGCCGTTGCTTTCCCACTGACAACCACTAATGGCTCGCTGCTCTGGCTGGCCCACACGATTGGTATCCGTAGTTTTGACCCAGAACAGCAACACATGATGGCGATCTATACCCCAGATGGCGATGGTTGGGTTGAAGTTGCCCGCACCGAATTCAGCATGGGCGACGAGCCGGATCAACTCGGTGCCAGCCCCGACTATCTTGGCGAAGGGGGGGTAACGCAGGTTCAGATTGAGCCGGATCATCTCTGGATTCAGGTCGAGGGTGGCGCTGGCGCACACAGCGGTGTCTATGGCCTTTACAGCTTTGATGGTTCTACCTTTACCCAGCAACTCAATGGCTTCAGTTCGAGCCCTGGGGTCGGTCGAGTGGAAGATCTCAATAATGATGGCATCAACGAAGTGCTGATCGATGCGACCGATTATTATGTTTTCTGCTATGCCTGTGGCGTGCGCGCGATCCTCTATAACATCTGGTATTGGGACGGCAGTGCAATGACATCGGTGTCGCTACAACCGCTCAGTGGTGATGCCCCGGAAGAGGTCAGCACCTTCAATAATAACCTCGTTGCGTTGGCAGAGGCCGGTCTATGGCAAGATGCCCAGGCTCTGCTGGATCAGGCCGCGACCTTTAGCTATACCGAGCCGGTGTTGCAATGGAACCTCGCTTATGTGCGCGTCAATGCGGAAGCTCGCCAAGAAGATGCCGAGAGCGAAAGTGCCTATCCGCTGCTGAGCAAAGTCTTCTACGGGGACTATGCCGGTGCCGTCGAGGTGATGCGTGATGAAGGAGCCGACGGGCTCTTCATTCCGGAAACAGCGCTGATCACTGGTACCATCGCCGCGGGGTGGCAAACCGAGGTGGCCGACCGCCTGACCAGCAATGCCACGGCCGCGCTAGAGGTACAGCCCGAGTTAGCCGCCGCGTACTTTGTGCGTGGCTGGGGTGAATATGTGCGTAGCTTTGATGAAGCTGCTGCCGTGGCTGATGTGCAAAAAGCGGCCGAGTTGGCACCCGATGAGGAACTATACAGCAAGAGCGTCGAGTTTTTGACCGAGTAATTCCGGCTCAATCCAGTCTGATTAATCTTGTAAGGGTGGTTGAGAGTAGCATCTGCTCGATCAATGGGCTTATCCTTCGCCACAGAGGACACAAAGAGCACAGAGAAAATGCCTTGAAATACTCTGTGTACTCTGTGTACTCTGTGTACTCTGTGTACTCTGTGGCCAAAGAATGAATTTGGTCAGTAAAAGTATCTGCTATCATTAGCAAATAGAATGTACCATCTCATGGCTCGATCTTTTTAGAGCCAAGCCCATAGTTGCTCTGCACGTACGCTTGCCAGTCAGCCTCAAAGTCGCTAACGGATACGCCAAAAGTATGCGGAATTAGATCTTTCCAGGCTGCGTAGTTGCTGAGATTTTGCAGTAATAGTGGCAAGCAGTCGATGCCATAGCGGCTAATCGCAAAGCGCACTACCGTTTCGGCCAGCGCGTAACGTGCCATAATCTCGGTTGGATCGGGTTCTCCGGTATTTTCCCAACGGTTGACCAACCCCAGCGTAACGATAAACTGCTTTGTCAAGCTCTCCTGCAGTGCCCGCTCTGCTTCTAGAGACCAGGGTGCCGCCTGGCCTGTTAATTCGGTGACCAACCAATTGTGTATGCCCCAGCGCAATAAATTCCACCGGTATTCCGTCCCAGTCGGCATTCTGGCCATGGCAATCTCCAGCCCCTGGTAGCCTAACCGTTGCGTAACCAGTTGGAGCAGATACATTTCATCGGTTAGGGGGGCGGGAATCTGTGCCAACGCTGGTGATGTCATTTCAATGCGCGTGCCCAAAGATCGCCAATTGCGGATGACCTCTGGGACAAACACGAAGGTTAACCCCTCTCCTTTGGGTAGTGCTAGCCCCAACCGTTGGTAAAGCTCTGCATAAATCTGCTCGACCTGCCTGCCAACCGCCAAGACAGCCACTGCATCTGGCTGATAATATTCAAAGCGGAAGTGGGTGGTCTCTAAAAGTTGTTGCTCTCCCCAAAAGGCTGCGGTCGGCATGGCTCGTAACCACTGCTGCCCCCGTTGTCGATAGTAGCGCTGCTCGCGGAAGTGGTCAATATTGCCCCACTCCGGTGCTGAATTGGTCACCAACACAGTCGCAATGGCTAATTCATCCTGTGCAGAGACTGCTAGCAGCGTTACGCCAAATTGCTCCTCATGCTGAAGCCCATTTTCCCAGGCAGTACGCCACGTGCTGCGCCACGGCCCGCTCACATCGCTATCAATGAGGCCACTAAAGTGTGCGGCATCACCGCTCTCATAGGTGCGCTTTTCCTGCAGCAATGCAAAGTGGATCCCTTCGGCGGCTTGTTGGCGTGCAACCAACGCGGTGGGCAACGGCGAGCTGCTCACCATGCACAAGCCAATGCAGCAGAGGATCATCCCGCGCCGCACCATGTGCGTCACCTGGGCTTCGGTCAATTGCCGCGTTGTTACGGACCCGTCGTTGGAAAACTCACTGGTGGGCCAAGGCGTACTGTCGCCGATCTGCCAGTCAAAATCAATCGGTGGGCGTAACATTGTCACCTTCACTGGTTAATCAGATTTACTCCTCCGGTAACAGTTCCGGCTCGCCGATCGGCACCTGATAGAGACCAGCCCCGCGACGGCGGGCAAAGGGCATGGTGGCGCGGGACGAGGGGGTTTCAATCGCCCAAGCTGCCAATTGGGCTTCATCAAAGGTGATGCCCAGCCCAGGATCGTCACTCAAGACCACATAGCCATCTTGCACGGTGTGCCGATGGATCATTCCCTGGTCGACACCCGCATCGAGCACCTCCATCATGTTGTGGTTGGGCAGCGCCGCCGCGAGATGGGCCATGTAGTTGGCTGGGCAATTCATGAGCGAGACGGGGATCTCAAAACCATAGGCCATATCGGCGACTTGCATAGCGCCGGTGATGCCTGACGTGCCGACACCCACTTGCACCACATCGGCGGCTTCGTTGGCAATCAGCGCCATGAATTCGCTGATTTCGCTGAGATTTTCACCGGTAGCCACCGCGGCCCGCACGCCCTCCGAGACCTTGCGCAGCCCGCGATAATCCCAGCGGCGCGCCGGCTCTTCCACCCAAAAGAGATCATAGTGCGCTTCAATTGCCTGGATCTGGCGGATAGCCTGCTTGGGGGACCAATATTCGTTGGAATCGATCATGAGCAGTGGCTGCTTGCCGCTGGTCGCCAGCGCATCCTGCATGATGCCAATGCGGCGCAGATCATCGGCCAAGTTCAAGCCGACCTTCACCTTGCCGGCGTTGATGCCCTGGCCAGCCAAACGACTGTAAAAGGAATACAGCTCCTCATCACTCAAATTCAGACCGATGTCGCTGGCGTAACCCTTGACATATCGTGAGGAAGCGCCCAACGTTTTCCAAAGCGGTTCGTGATTGATCTTGGCTTTGAGATCCCAGAGCGCCACATCAATGGCCGCAATCGCGCCAGAGACCATGCCTCGATTGTTGCCCTTGAAGACCTGGTCGACCATGCGTTTCCAAAGCCCGCGTACCCCGCGGGGATCATGGCCGACGATGAGCCCATCGACCAACCCCTTGATCACCTTTTCCATGCCAGGACCACTCAGCGCGATCCCGGTCAGCCCTTCATCGGTGTCGAGATAGACGACCATCATGCCCACGTGGGTGCAACCGCGGGGATCGTTGGCATCGCCCAGTGGGCGGGTCAGTTCAATTTCATAAGCGTGGGTGCGAACACCAGTTACTTTCATGGATGGCTTCCAGTTTTATGATTGGTGATTGTGTGGTGGTTTTGCCTCTTTACCAACGCATTGCTACCCAATTAGTGGCGGTTTGGCCAGGGCAGTATACCATGTGGGGATCGCCGGCGGCAAGTTGCTTTTCTTCGTCTGCTCGCGCCCTTGTGCACGTGATGCACAGGGCAACCTGTAGGCCAATCACCTGCGAGCCACAGCATGGGTTCATCAGATCTTAACCAAACTATTGGCCTGTGCTTTCGATCAGGTTGCTGCTGATCCAAGCACAGGTGCTCACACCAAATAGTTATGGTATGCTTATGAGGTCGATCGAGCTAAACCATCCCCTTTTCTTGGATATTTATGAACAAGGAGAACCAGATGACTACCACGAACTATATCCGTGCCGCCACCCTCACTGCGCTACGCAAAACCGGCCTACTCACCGTCCAACTCGAAGGCCACACGGTTGCCCTCTTTGAACATGCCGGCAAAGTCTACGGCGTCGACAACCGCTGCCCGCACATGGGCTTTCCGCTCGATAAAGGCAGTGTGCAGGATGGCATCCTCACCTGCTACTGGCACTACGCGCGCTTTGACCTCGCTACCGGCGGCACCTTTGACCAATTTGCCGACGATGTACGCTCGTTCCCCATCGAGGTACGCGAGGATGAGATCTATGTCGATGTTGCCTTGCACCACGACCCGCGCACCCACCAGCAGGAACGGCTGCGCATTGGGTTGGAACGTGATATTTCACTCGTTGCCGGCAAGGCAGTGATGACGCTGCTCGACAGCGGTGATGATGAGTGGGCCGCCGATCCGGTTGCGCCCTTTCGTAGTGGCCTGCTCTTTGGCGCGACCAATCGGCGCACCGGTTGGGGGCAGGGGCTGACCATGCATGTTGTGCTGATGAATCTGCTGCCCCATCTCAGCCCGATCGACCGTCCCCGTGCGCTCTTTCATGGCCTCTCTGCCGTTGCGCGTGATAGTGCCGGCCACCCGCCCCGCTTTTGTGTGCCACCGCTGCCTGGGCAAGCCAAAGATCTGGCGACTCTCAAACGTTGGTTCCGCAAATTTATTGAAGTGCGCGACAACGAAGGGGCCGAGCGCTGTATCGTCTCTGCCCTGCGCGATGGGGCTGATCATCGCCAGATGGCTGATATGCTCTTTGCCGCCGTCACCGACCACCGCTATATCGACATTGGCCACCCTCTGGACTTCACTAACAAAGCGCTGGAAGCACTCGACATTGTTGGCTGGGAGTATGCCGAGACGGTCTTAACGAGCCTTGTCATGGGCTATGCCAATGCCGCACGCATGGAAGAGTCCAATGCCTGGCGCAATCCCGTCGATCTGATCGAAATTTTGGAGGGAGCATTTGCAAAGTTGCCGGCAGCGGTGGCTGAGCGAGGACGGGGAGACAAGGAGACAGGGAGACAAGGAGACAGGGTGCGCCACGATGAATTGGTGAAGGTATTATTGGGCGATGAGCCGCAGGCGACGGTCGATGCGCTGTTGGCGGCGTTGCGCAGCGGCTATGGCATGGTGGAACTGGCAAAGACGGTCGCGTATGTAGCTGCGTTGCGCATTGCCCGCTTCCACACCAGCAACGAGTTTGGCGATTGGGATACCGCGTTGCACACCTTTACCTTTGCTAACGCCGTTCACCAAGGGCTGCTGCGCTCACCATCGGTCGAACTGTTGCGCGGTGTCTTTGATGCAGCGATGAGCATCTATCTGGATCGTTTCCTCAATATCCCCGCCGCCCGTCTGCCATCGCCCAATGGCCAGGTGACCAATCAAGCGCAGCAGCTCAATGAACTTGCCGCGCTGTTAGACCGGCAACAGCAGGTCAACCAGGCTGGCGAGAAGCTGGCGCACTTCGTCTATGGCGGTGGCGATGATAAAGCGCTGATCGCCCAACTTGGCAAACTCCTGCTGCGCGAAGACCGCGACTTCCACACCATCCAATCGATTGAAGCCGCCGTCCGCCAATACAGCTACTGGCAAGGGCAACCCGAAGGCACACATATTCTTGTTGCCGCTATCCGCTATCTCGCTGCCCACGCGCCGACCGTGCGCGCCCAAGGGCAGACCTACGAGATCGCGCGGCGGCTGCACCGTGGGGAGAAGTTGTTTGAGGGGGAATAGTTTGCAAGTGGATACGGCTGCACCTGCTACTTATCATCTATCGCCACCAACCCCAACTGCACCGCCAATACCGCGGCCTGCGTGCGATCGGCGACGGCTAGCTTCTCCATGATCACGCTGACATGGTTGCGCACCGTCCCGGTTGCCAGGTGGAGTTGTTCGCCGATTTCGCGATTGTTGAGCCCCTGGACCACCAAGGCCAACACAGCAAGCTCACGTGCCGTTAATTCATCGAGCAAATGGGTAGGCGGTCGCGTTTGTCCCAAATGCCGTGTTGCTTGTTGCAAGACCTTACCTGCAATCGCTGGATCTAGAAAGGTATTGCGCTCGACTGTGCCTTTGATTGCCTCGATGAGTTGTACCGGTCGCATCTCTTTAAGCAGATAGCCGGCTGCACCGGCATGGATCGCATCAAAGACCCATTCATTTGCTGCATAGGTTGTCAAGACGAGGACTGGTACGGTTGGGTGCTCGCGTTTGAGGCGACGGGTAGCCTGTACGCCATTCATCACCGGCATCTGCAAATCCATGAGAATCAGATCCGGAGCATGGGTGGCGACCAGTGCCAGTGCTTCCTCACCGTTGCCGCCTTGTCCCACCACTTCTATCTCTGGATCACTCTCCAAAATTGCAGCCAGACTGGCGCGCACTACTCCTTGGTCATCAATAATCAAGACGCGAATCATGTTGGTTTCCCCCGTAATGGCACGCATTGCCTGATATGTAAAAACTGGGAGCGCCGGCATCCCTGCCGACAGGGATGCCGGCGCTCCCAGTTTTCATTGTTATTGGTGCCGCCTAGGCATGTTCCCTGATATCAAAATCGGCCCTCACCCCCTCGCCCAGAATGGGCGAAAGGAGTTAGGTTTCCTTCTCGCAGGAGGGAAGAAGGGTTAGTGATGAGGGTCGGTCCACCGGCATTTATGTTATCTGATCTGCAAAGAAAGCTGAATCCTGGTACCCGCGCCGGGCGCGCTTTCTACGGTCAAGGTGCCGCCAATCATACTTGAACGCTCATGCATACCTGCCAGTCCATAATGATCGACTCTGGTCGGCGTGTTTGGCATTACACTTGCCGTGTCGAACCCCATACCGTCATCCTTGATCGTCAGCGTAATCAATGCGGTCGAACCCATTAGCGTGACCAAAATCCGCTTTGCTTCAGCGTGGCGCACGCAGTTTTCCAACGCTTCCTGCGCGATCCGATAGATATTCTGTTCGATGTACGCTTCGAGAAAGCTCAAGTTGTCTTCGGGCAAAGAGAGCGTGAGCGCCGCACCGGCGCGCGCCGCGGCTTCTTGGGCCAACGCTTCTAACGCTAGGGTGAGCCCCAAATCCTCGAGTGGTGAAGTGCGCAGTGCTTGCAAGGCGCGCCGGGCTTCCTGCAAACCATCGCGTGCACTCTCATCCGCCTGTGCCAAAAGCCTCTTGGCGGCCGTTGGATTCTGCTCCCAAAGCGTCTCAATGGCACCCAGTTGCACTGTGACTGCACTCAATGAATGGGCCAACGTATCATGTAGTTCGCGCGCCAGCCGATTGCGTTCCCGGCTGATCGTTAACTCTTCCAACGATGCTGCGTAATAGCGCAGTTGCTGGTTCATGCGCGCCTGTTCAATGGATGCTGTGGCGAGACCGGCCTGTTGTCGACGCTGTTGGGTCATCATATGGGCGATCAGCCAACCGGGCAACAACATCGTCAACAGTGCAACAAACAACGTTAGGATTGCTAACTCCACAGTAAGTAACTTGAATTGCCACAGGAAGAAGGTCAACAACACGGTCACCGACCCACTATACAAGAATACTGCACGCAAGTCGTATTGCCAGCCGACAAAAAGCACGGCGGTGAAGAGAGCGATGGTATAGGGGGTGGAAAAGGTGAGCGCACTCGGCAAGCTTGCCAAATCACCAAAGGAGAGCATTCCGGTATGCCCAACAAGGAGCACGCTGCTGCTAACCGCAAAGAGCAGCGCGAAAGTTCGTTTGCCATTTGTGTGGTAGAGGAAGGGACAGAAGAGGGCAAGCAACAGGAGTGCGTCGAGCAGGGCCGTGACCGCAAAAATTTGAATGCCGAATGCGCGCAGGGCCGGACGCATGGCAAAATTTTCGCCGCGAATATACAGCAGCAGCCACAACAGTAGGCGGATGGCAATAAAGAGGCGAAACGCACCAAGAATTCCTCGTTCCAAGGTTGTCGTTTTCATGTTGGCAATTATAGCAGCGTAGCTAGGTAGTTGCCCAGTGATAGGTGACACTTTTGGGTTATCTGTTGCTTTTGCCAAATGTCAACCGAACCTAGCAACCCACAACGAATGACAAATGGCCATTAACTAACAAACATGACAGGTGACACTGTTCAGCCACTTTGCTTTCCGGTAACCTATGGTCGATAGGCGCAGATAAACAGAATGCGTCTGCAAATGGTCCATTTTACCAAAAAGAAATGTACATCCAGTAACAGGTGAGCGTGCAGTGGACGTTCACGCAGCACATAATACCCATCCATAACTTATTTTTATAAACAGAGAAAGGGCGTTGTCATGTACATACCATTTCGACGAACATTGTTTGTTGTTGGACTGTTCCTGCTGCTGCTGGTTGGCTTGAGTGCATGCGTTACGGCAGAGGGACACACGGACGGCGAAGTTGGAACCGGCCCTGGCTTTCGCTCCCCGCGCGGTGTTGCCATAGATGAGGCTGGCAATGTGTTGGTGGTGGATGAGGGCCTACAAGCGGTTGTCCACGTAGATCTGGTGACCGGAAATCGGGTCATTGTCTCGGATATCGACACCGGCAAAGGGCCGGGCTTTGTCCAGCCCTTTGCGATTGCCATTGAAAATGACGCTAATCTGGTTGTGGCCGATTTGGGATTAAGCGCAGTGATGCGGGTGGATCGGGCGACGGGTAATCGGACGATTGTCTCGAATAAAGCGACCGGCACAGGAGGGCGCGGCTTTGGCGCACCTGATGGCATCGTCGTCGGGCGCGACGGCACTATCATTGTGTTAGATGCCGGTGTGCGGGCGGTCATCAGCGTGGATCCGTCGACCGGCAATCGGACGATCGTCTCGCATGAAAGAGTCGGCACCGGGCCGGCCTTTCGAACGCCTTTCGCTATCGCAATTGATGGCGATGGCAACCTGCTGGTGGCGGATTCTGGCTTGGCCGCAGTCATACGAGTGGACCCGGTAACGGGTGATCGAACAATGCTCTCTGATGACGGTACCGGAACCGGCAAGGGCTTTGGCAACCCTGCCGGTATTTCGGCCGAGGACAACG
Organism: Caldilineaceae bacterium; assembly: GCA_034432375.1. Taxonomy (GTDB): domain Bacteria; phylum Chloroflexota; class Anaerolineae; order Caldilineales; family Caldilineaceae; genus JAHBVH01. Next base: position 49,181 of record DAOUCA010000207.1, on the reverse strand, counting down.
GCACTTTGGTCGTGGCGGATGTAGGTCAGGAAATGATCATACGGGTCGACCCGGCGACGGGCGAACGCAACATCGTTTCCGATGTCAGCACGGGAGCCGGGACGAAATTTATTCAACCGCGTGCGATCACCATTGAGCGCAATGGGAATCTGGTGGTAGGTGACGTCGGCATGCAGGCGATCCTGCGTGTGGACCCGGTAACAGGTGATCGGACCATTCTTTCTATTGCCCGCAAAAAAGATGATGGCGGTCTTGAGCGACCGGTTAGCGTTGCGGTAGAAAGCAATGGGAATCTCGTGGTGGCGGATGAAGGCGCAGAAGCGATCGTTCGGGTAGACGCAGTCACCTTCGCACGCACGATTGTCACGGGGCCAAGCACGGGAGCTGGCACACCCTTTCATCAGAATGTCGGCGTTACTATAGAGGGCGATGGCAATCTGATTGTGGTGGATGAGGGCCGACGCGCGCTTTTTCGGGTGGATCCGGTGACGGGCGCGCGCACGATCTTCTCGGATGACAGCACTGGAGTCGGTCCTAGTCTTGCGACCCCGCATGTGATTGATAGAGAAGACGACGGTGATTTCGTGATCGGGGATATTGGCTTGGCCGCAGTTGTCCGGGTGGACGCTGTGACTGGTGATCGCACCATCGTCTCGGATGCAAACACGGGAAGCGGTGCCGGCTTTGGCCAAACCTTTGGCATTGCCATCGAGGCCAATGGAAATCTGATGGTGGCGGACTCTGGTCTAAAGGCGATTGTCCGCGTGGACCCAGTGACCGGTGATCGTACGATCGTATCGAGTGACAACGTAGGAACCGGGCCGGAATTTATCCAGCCGCGCGACATTTCAGTGGAGCGAGACGGCAATTTGGTCTTGGTAGACGTGGGCCTGCGCGGTGTCGTTCGGGTGGACCCAGTGACAGGTGATCGGACCATCGTCTCGGATGCAAACACAGGCAGCGGGCCGGCTTTTAAAACGCCGAATGACGTTACTGTAGAGGAGGATGGCCATCTGGTGGTAGGGGATGTGGGCTTGCAGGCAGTCGTGCGCGTCGATCCAGTGATGGGCGATCGGACAATCCTGGATCCGGCCAGCCTTGCATCAGGAAAATGAGATTTGCAATAAGCCTAAAACTTACGTGGTTTGCCGGTTGCGTAGGCTGCTTTTAGCAGGTGCCCATTGGGCGCGCAGCCCGAAAAATAGGTAACTCCTCAAGCAGATAAGTGATGTATGGGTGAAATCGATTCAACTGGTGATGGGAAGTGAATCGATTTCACCGTTTGGCTCTCCGCGCGTCTGCGTTGTTGGTGCAATCCTAGCTGACGCCGACACCTGCCGCTTCACGTGGCAATCAACCCCCGCAACCGCGCCAAATCCACCTCCGCCAGCGAACCAACCATCAGATCCGCTTCGGCAAAATCCAACCCGCGCGTCAACACATTCGGCGCGACAACACAGGCCAACCCGGCTCGTTTGGCCGCCAACATGCCATTGTACGAATCTTCCAGCGCCACGACGGTGGCCGCGTCAACCCCGAGCGCGGCCACCGTCATTAGGTAGAGCTCCGGGTCTGGCTTGCCACGGCGGGCATCATTGACGGTGTGAACGAAGCGAAAGCGCTGCCGTAGCTTGCGCTGTGCCAGATTCTCTTCCACCCAATCACGCGTCGAACTAGAGGCAATCGCCAGTGGAATGGCCTCGGCCTCTGCCGCATCCAAGAGCGCTTCGACGCCGGGTCGCAAGGGCTCTTGCGCCACCAATTCTCGAAAGCGTTGCCGCCGCACCGCGCGGATTGCCTCTCGGTCAACCGCCTGCCCACTCTCTGACTCCAATAGTCGATAGGGATCAAAGGTGCCCGCCGCCGTGCCGATGTAGCCGACCCAGGTCGCCAATGGCAATTCGCATTTGTGTTCCCAAAAGATCTCCTGCCACGTCTGAAAGTCCGGCCCTTCAGTTTCAATCATGGTCCCGTCAAAGTCAAAGATAATTGCTTGCATGGTCTGCCAATTTCCGTTTAAATTTTTTGTAATTGGTTGAACTATAGAGTTAGCCGCAAAAAGGTTGCGACTTTTGGCTGATTCATCTCTCTGGAGAGCTAGCCTATACTATGATTTGGTTTTATTTCGAGTTGAATCGCAAAGAGGTTCTTTGGGCGCTCAGGGAGTAAACCGCTTTGGTTTCGATACGCGGCGCTACTCAACCGGCGTTACTCAACCGGCGCTACTCAACCGGCGCTACTCTTTTATCAACCCCTGAGCGCCTGAAGAAGCAGAAAAATAGTTTGTCTTCGTTCAGTATTTGCGCTCTTTTATCACACTTTCATGATTCGTCAACGCTCTTGGATACTCTTCCTTTCTCTCACAATTCTTGCACTCTGTCACTGTATTATTCCCTGGCCCCCACTCGCACTCCCCCTGCAAGCGGCCGACTGTCAAACGAATCTGAGTGACCTCAGCAGTGCGATGGCCTATTATAATCTAACCACGCTCGATGACCTTTCCACCACTTCGGATGTAGAGGGGCGTACTTTTGTTGGTGGCAACTTGGTGAGTAGCAATTCTGCCACCTTTGCCATGCGTCTTGGCACAGCGCCGGCAACGGAATCCACCTTGACCGTGGTGGGGAATCTAGCGGCGGGCAACCCCCTGAACCTAAACGCCGGTAGCCTACGCTTGGGAGGACAACGCAACGGTCGCATCATCAATTTTAATGGGGGCGGGGCGTTGATTGCGGACAATACGCTCTCCGACACGGCGCTCACTGCCGCGCTCCAAGCTGGTTCGCTAGAATTAGCGCAGACTGGGGCAAATAACAGCGTAACGCTCCCGGTGGGTCAGCCAGGGCCATTACGCTTTACCGCCAATAGTGTAAACAGTGCAGGGGTGGCTACCTTTCAAGTCAATGCAAAAGATATTTTTGATAACTCGCTCGTCCAGCAGATTGAACTCTACCCGCAAAGTGCCACTACCCTTATTATCAATGTGGCGGGCACCACGGTCAATTGGAGCAATGGCAATAAGGTTGGTAATTTTGTCAACAAAAGTTGGCGTGCCAATGTGATTTGGAATTTTTATGAAGCCAAAACGATCAACCTGAATAGCCGAAACTTTATGGGCGCGCTCCTGGCCCCTTTGGCTGAGATAAAAACCGGTGGCAACATTGATGGTGCCGTGGCCGTGCGTTCGCTGATCACAACGTCGGAAGTACACCAACCAGAATTTGTCGGCAACCTGAAAGGTGCTTGTCCTGCCAGTACGCCCACCTTCACACCAACCGCGACTACCTCCCCAACGCCTACCCGTACTTTAACGCCTATGCCTACTCGTACTTTAACACCTACGCCTTCTTTAACACCTACTGCTACGCTAACTTCTACCCCAACACCTACCCGCACGCCTACTCCTGCTCCCACGTCTACACCTACTGCTACGCTAACTTCTACCCCAACACCCACCCATACGCCAACACCCACCCATACGCCAACACCCACGGCTACGCCAACCGTTACCCCGATACCTCTTGCTGACCTCACTATTGTAAAGTACAGCTCTCCTAATCCTGTCATTGCTGGCAAACCGCTCACTTATACCATTGTGGTGACGAATCATGGCCCACGCAGCGCGGAGAATGTAATTGTGACCGATCCATTGCCAGCCGGCGTGATCTTCCGCTCTGCCAGTGTAGATTGCGCCTATTCCAGCGGAATTGTTACATGTACGTTAGGCACTCTGCCCGCTGGCTGGGTCTCATCGATTACCATTGAGGTGGATGTGACGACAACCTCGGCTGATTTGGAATGAAGAGGGATTTATTCTGTGTGCAACGTTTCATTTGCCCGGACATTGTTAGCGTCATTGCTGCATTTTCTGCCATTGTGCGCTATATTTATATGTGAATCTATCCGTAACTTCGGTTGTAGCCCAAAGAAACAGAGAAATTTCGGATTTATAGTAAATCAATGTGAGGATGGGCAATAGAAAGATCTTTCAGGAGCATATTTTGTACATTTGTGTTTCTGTGACAATTCCTTGCATCTGTCAAGATAAAAAAGGAAGTCTGTTATGTGCCTTGGTATACCTGGTAGAATTGTCGAAGTCTATGAAAGTCAGGGCATTCCCATGGGCAAGGTCGACTTTGGTGGCGTGACCAAAGAAGTCTGCCTGGCCTATGTGCCAGAGATCAAAATCGGTAGCTATGCCATTGTCCATGTTGGCTTTGCCATTACCGAATTGGATGAGAAATCCGCGCAAGAGACACTTGAACTCCTCCGTGAATTGGAGTTCCTAGACGAAGAGTTGGGCGTGGCCTCCCCCTTGGCTGAGGAGCATCTTGTCACATGACCCAGCCACACAATTTCTCCCAAAATCGGTAGTGGCCAAGCGAGAACAGAGAGTTTATGACTAGACACGTAGTGCAGCGTCGCCGTATTCAAGTGCAAGGCGTTGTCCAAGGTGTTGGCTTCCGGCCGTATGTGTATGGGTTGGCCGTACAATTGGGTTTAACTGGCTTTGTCGGCAACGATAGCAGCGGCGTCTTTATTGAAATCGAAGGGGAACCGCATCAGCTCAGCGCCTTTCAGATCGCTTTGCAACGTTCACCACCCCCCTTGGCGCATCTGGAGCAGCTCAGCGTAGCGACAATCGAGCCGTGCGGCGATTGTGCCTTTTCGATTGTCGCCAGCCAGGCCCAGCCGATCGCTAGCACACTGATTTCACCTGACCTCACCGTCTGTGAGGATTGTTTGCGCGAGTTGCTCGATCCCCAAGATCGCCGGCATGGCTATCCCTTTATCAACTGCACCAACTGCGGTCCACGCTTCACCATTACCAAAGCAATCCCCTACGATCGGCCTTTGACGACCATGGCACCCTTTGCCATGTGCCCAGCCTGCCAGGCTGAGTATGACGATCCGCTGAACCGACGCTTTCACGCTCAGCCAAACGCCTGTGCCACCTGCGGTCCGCATGTCTGGTTTGTCGCGCCCCGTGAACAAGAACTGCTAACGCTAGCGCCACTTGCGACAGCGCTCAGGGAAACGGCACCGCTAGAAAGTGTGAAAATCGTGTTGCAAGCCGGCGGCATTGTGGCGATCAAGGGCGTGGGCGGCTTTCATTTGGCCTGCGATGCTACGAATGACCACGCCGTGCAACGCTTGCGCGACCGCAAAGGTCGCGTCCATAAGCCGCTGGCCATCATGGCCGCCGATCTGGCGACGGCACGTCAGGTTGTGGCGATCAACGACCACGAAGCAACACGATTGACAAGTCGTCAACGCCCGATCGTCCTGCTCAACAAACGCAGCGATAGCCCGCTTTCCGCGTACGTCGCCCCTTGCAATGGTACGGTCGGCGTGATGTTGCCCTATACGCCGCTCCATTACTTGCTCTTTCAGCCGCACGCCGGCAGCGAGCCCACGCCGGTAGACGCGCCTACGCCGGTAGACGCCCCCTGCAAATTTTTGGTTATGACTTCGGCCAACTACTCTAGCCAGCCGATTGTTACGGAGAATGATGCGGCCATTGCCCAGCTTGCGGATCTTGCCGATGGCTTTCTGCTGCACGACCGGGCCATCCATCTACCATGCGATGATTCTGTGATCCGTCTTTTCCGCGACCGCGAGTTGCCAATCCGGCGTTCGCGCGGCTTTGCTCCTTTCCCCGTCAAGCTGCCTTTTGCCCTGCAACCGACATTGGCTGTGGGGGGCGAACTCAAGAGCACCTTCTGCCTGGGCAACGAAAATCACGCCTTTATGAGCCAACACATTGGCGATATGGAAAATTGGGAGACGCTGCAAGCATTTAACCACGCAGTCGATCATTTTAAAGGGATCTTTCGGATTGAACCCACCCTGATCGCTTGCGATGCCCATCCTGGCTATCTTTCAACGCGTTGGGCCAACGAACATCATGGCTCAGTGCCCCTGATCGCCGTACAACATCACCACGCCCATATTGCCGCGGTCATGGCAGAGCATGGCATTGCACAGGGCGAGCACGTCATCGGGGTGGCCTTTGATGGCACGGGCTATGGCTGCGATGGGACGATCTGGGGCGGCGAAATTTTTGTGGCCGACTATGCGACTTGCCACCGCGTCGCCCATCTTGCCACCGTGCCACTGCCCGGCGGGGATGCCGCCATTCACAAACCCTATCGCATGGCGTTGGCCCATCTGTGGGCAGCTGGGATAGAGTGGAGCGCCGACCTGCCGCCGGTCGCTGCCTGCTCAGCGGCCGAGCGTGCGATTCTCAAACAACAGTTGGCACGGCGTTTGAATGTGGTCCAGACGAGCAGCATGGGCCGGCTTTTTGATGCCGTGGCCGCATTGACCGGCGTTCGGCAGACCGTCACCTATGAGGCCCAAGCCGCCATCGAATTCGAGGCAGTGGCCTGTCACAGCGCGGCGGGCACTTACCCCTGGTCGCTAGAGGGAGACTTTACCTACGACCTCTCCCGACCTGTTGCCCAACCGAATAGCGGGCTCCACTTTAATGCTGACCCAATTCTGCGTATGATCGTCGCTGATCTACAGCACAGGGTTGCCGTCGGCACCATTGCGATGAAATTTCACCGCGCGGTCGCCGATCTGATTCTGCAACTCGCGCAACATGTGCGCGATGTGACGGGCTTAGGGATGGTTGCACTAAGTGGTGGTGTTTTTCAGAATGTGCTGCTACTTGAACTGACGGTGGCATTATTGGAAGCACAATCCTTTGATGTGCTCACCCACCAACAGGTGCCGCCCAACGATGGCGGATTGGCATTGGGCCAGGCAGTCGTTGCAAACGCAATGGTTGCCAATGCGATTTATGAGGAGAAGAACCATGAAATATCTTGACGAATTTCGCGACCCAGCGTTGGCTAAGCGCCTCCTCGATGAGATCCATGCGATTACAACGCAACCGTGGGCCATCATGGAAGTCTGCGGTGGACAAACCCATTCGATTATCCGCAATGGGATCGATCAGCTGCTCCCCAAGCAGGTCGAGCTGATCCACGGCCCGGGCTGTCCCGTCTGTGTCACCCCACTAGAGATGATCGACAAGGCGTTGGCAATTGCCGCCCAACCCAATCTGATCTTCTGCTCGTTCGGCGACATGTTGCGTGTGCCCGGTAGTGAAAAGGATCTCTTCCGGATTAAGAGCGAAGGAGGCGATGTACGCATCGTCTATTCGCCGCTCGACGCGCTCAAGATCGCCCGTGAAAACCCGACGCGCGAAGTGGTCTTTTTTGGCATTGGCTTTGAGACCACTGCGCCGGCCAATGCCATGGCTCTCTTTCAGGCCAAAGCGCAAGGCTTAACCAACTTCTCCATGCTCGTCTCCCATGTGCTCGTCCCACCAGCGATTGCCGCGATCATGGAATCACCCAACGTGCGGGTACAGGCCTTCCTCGCCGCTGGCCACGTTTGCAGTGTCATGGGCCACTGGCAGTATGGACCGCTGGTGGAGAAGTATCAGGTGCCCATTGTTGTCACTGGCTTTGAGCCGCTCGATGTGCTGGAGGGTATCCGCATGGCGATCCTACAGTTGGAAGAAGGACGGGCCGCGTTGGAAAATGCGTACACGCGCGCAGTGCAAGCCGAAGGGAATCTACCCGCACAGCGAATGCTGGCGCAAGTCTTTGAAGTGACCGACCGCGGTTGGCGCGGGATCGGGACTATTCCGCAGAGCGGGTGGCATCTCTCCGCTGCCTATCGCGCCTTTGATGCGGAAACCAAATTTGCTGTCACCGATATCCACACCCAAGAATCCGCACTCTGTCATAGCGGTGAGGTGCTGCAAGGGTTGATCAAGCCCAACGAATGCCCTGCCTTTGGCAAGGAGTGTACACCGCGCAAACCGCTGGGTGCGACGATGGTTTCCAGCGAAGGCGCGTGTGCGGCCTATTATCAGTATGGCCGTTTTGTTTCTGTAACAGAGTTAGCTGATTCCTTGGAAAATAAGATATGACTCCAATTAATATTTCTGGCTGGACTTGCCCTCTACCCCTCCGTGACTATCCCAATGTTGTTATGGGACACGGTGGTGGTGGCAAACTTTCGGCCGAGCTAATTGAACATCTTTTTCTGCCCGCCTTTGAACATGGCGCGCCGACCATTTTGGGCGATTCTGCTGTGCTGGAGATTGCAGCTTTATTGACGGCGCAAGGGGATCGGCTGGCCTTTTCGACCGATTCTTATGTGGTCCGACCACTCTTCTTTCCTGGCGGTACGATTGGCGATTTGGCGATTAACGGCACCGTCAATGACTTGGCCATGAGCGGCGCACAACCGCTCTATTTGAGTGTTGGCTTTATTCTGGAAGAGGGCGTCGCACTGCATACGGTGGGCGAAATTGCGCAAGCAATGGGCAAGGCCGCGCAACGGGCTGGTGTACGCATTGTGACCGGCGACACCAAAGTGGTCGACAGAGGTCACGGCGACGGGGTCTATATCAACACCAGCGGGATTGGCATCATACCCGCCGGGGTGAGCATTGGCCCACAGCGGGCGCGTCCCGGTGATGTAATCATTGTTAGCGGTGAGATTGGGCTGCATGGCATGGCCATTATGAGCGTCCGCGAAGGATTGGAGTTTGAGACGCAGATTGAGAGCGATTCTGCGCCACTACATGGCTTGGTTGCCACCATGTTGGAGTCCGCCCAGGCGGTACACGTCTTGCGCGACCCGACGCGCGGTGGCGTAGCCTCGACCTTAAACGAGATTGCGCAGGCGTCTCAAGTGGGCATCGCGATCGAAGAGCGGTTGCTACCTGTGCCGGCCTCTGTTCATTCTGCCTGCGAGATATTAGGCATGGATCCAATCTACGTGGCCAACGAAGGCAAGTTGATTGCGATTGTTGCCGCCGAGGCCGCGGATGCCCTCTTGGCCAAAATGCAGCAGCATCCCCTCGCGGCAAAAGCCACCATCATTGGCCAAGTGGTGGAAGCGCACCCTGGCATGGTTGTCAGCAAGACTGGCATCGGTGGGACGCGCGTGGTCGATATGCAGATCGGGGAGCAGTTGCCGCGCATTTGTTAAAGTTAACCATCGACCCTAGTTGTCTGGCTGCTTAATTTTTAGAAATCCCTGACTGTTCATACTCTTGTGATGATTTCTAAAAATTAAATGTTCGCAGCACTAGGTTAAACCCTCGATCTGCTACCGAGGAAACCTGCTGTAGAAAGGTAAGAAATTAATCGGGTAGTAGAGCGGACCCTGAGCCTGTCGAAGGAGAAGCGGTTCCGGCTTCGGCAGGCTCAACCTCCGTTTACCCAGTTAATTTTTTAACCCCACAAAGCGGGTTTTGCATAGCAGGCGCTGCTTTCAACCAGCGCCGGAGACTATGCCGTTACCCGCAACTCCTCACCGGTCTGTTCACGCACCACAATCGTATCGCCATCCATGCTATCAACCACCGCCAGCGCGACAATCGGCACCTGGAGATGAGCCAAGGCGGCGCGCCCCCCTTCAAAACTCTTTTCCACAATACAGCCGATCCCGCAAAGGGTTGCACCGCACTGGGCAATTAGGGTAGCCAGTGCGTTGATCGTCAAGCCGGTAGCCAGAAAATCATCAATTAACAAGACCCGATCCGTGGCGCGTAGATACTCAGGCGAGACGATCAACTCCACCTCGCCTCCTTTGGTGTGGCTGGGCGCAGTGGCACTATACGCCCCCTGCTTCATCGTGATCGGACGTGTCTTGCGCGCATAGACGACGGGCACGCCCAGTACAATCCCGGTGGTCAGTGCCGGCGCAATGCCACTCACTTCCGCCGTAATAATTTTCGTGATCCCGGTTGCGCCGGCCGCAGCAAAGTGCTCGGCAAACGCCTCACCCATCCCCATCGTCAATACCGGATCAAGTTGATGATTGATAAAGCCATCGACCTTGAGAATCCCGCGCCCCAAATTGCGTCCTTCCTTGCGAATACGCTCTACCAATGCTTGCATAACGTTCTTCCTCCCGTCACGGTCAGTAGTACGACATCGTTAAATTACATTCCATAGACAGGATTTACACGATTCACAAGATTTTTGTTCTGCTGTGTCGATCCTGTTAATCCTGTTAATCCTGTCTAATTTAACGTTGTTGTAGTAGTTACAAATTATCTAAGAAATCCATCACGAAATCGGGTTGTGGACCAACCTGTAGCTCGTTACAAAACAAAAATTGGGCTCCCCTTGGAGCCCAGTTGCGTTAAGCAGCAAGGCTTTCGAGCTGATCGGCGGCGGTTGCGACACCGCCCAACGCCGCGAACTCCGCACACAGGGCCGCGGCGCGGCTGCGCGCCGCGGCTAGATCAGGTAAAAGCTGTGCCAACTTGGCGGTCAGGCTCTCGACTGTGGCGCTCGGGGCTGCTTCATGATACCCAACACCGCTGCGCACGACCCCTTGTGCCTGATGTATTTGATCGGCGGCATGGGGCACAATGAGTTGCGGCACGCCATGGGTGACCAACGCATGGGTGACACCCGCACCACCATGATGGATCGCCGCGGCAACCTTGGGCAGCACGGCGCCCAGATCGACCTGTTGCTCGACCACTGCTTCTGGTGGTAGCGCGGCGCGTAAGGCTGCTTCTTGTGCTGCTTTAAATTGACCGGCCAGTGCTAAGATCGGCAGACAGCCCAGCGCCACCGCCGCCCGCGCCGCCAGAATAAAGAAATTTGGATCATTGCCAAAGCTTGTGCCCAATGTAATAAAGACCCACGGCAAGCTCTCATCCCAGGGTGGGGGTGCGCCAGTCGCGGCGCGCGCCGTGCCACCAACATGAACGGTCTGTGGCAGCAGATCCACACCGCTGTACCAGCTTGGGCTCCAATAGGTGAGGTGCAGGTGGGGGGATTCTTGCGCCGGTGGACCAACTTTCGTCCAGTTGCTGCCTTGAATCGCAAAGCGCTGACAAAGTCGGGCCAAGCGCGCCCGTGCTTCATTGACCACTGCTGGATGCCCACTCCCTTCTTTTGCGCGCATCGCCGGCCAGCCGACGACGGCGAGAGGGCATTCCAGTACCTCTGCCGCCAATCCACTCGCACTTAAGAACACTTCCGTGACGAGCAGGTCGGGCTGAAAGGCGCGCCCTACCTCGATCAGCGCGGCCGTCGCTTGGGCAACGCGCGCTTCCTCGAACCACTGATCGAGGGCCCGTAAGGCGCGCTGGTGGGCGAAGCTCTCTGGAGAAATTTCTGGGGAAGGGTGGATGGGCGGCGGTGGCGGCCAACGCCAGCCACTCTCTGGCAGCGGGTGGAACGGAATGCCGGCGTGTTGTAAAAAGGGGGCCATCGTTTCACCGGTCGCCCAGAGTAGGTCGTGGCCGCGACGGCGCAATTCTGTCGCTGTATAGAGATAGCCACCCCAATCGAGATGGCCAGGTAGTTGGGCAGACGTAAAGAGAAAACGCATGGATCAGTTGGGAAAAGGTACAAACAGCGCTGGCTTACTTGTGAAAAAATGTACGCGCCCCGATTGTACAGCATTCTCGGCAAGTCGCCAATTGTGTGGGATCTATTTGAAACCACATCGTTTTGAGCATTAAACTTCGTGTTTGGTTGTCATCAAAGCGCGCCAATCTGTTGTGCCGTTCGATACGAGTGCCTGGCAACGCAAGATCATCCTTTTCTATAAATGGCCACACTTTGTATAATAGAGTTGTTGCTAATTAAATGCTGAGGCTGAAGTGACTGTCACTGTCCACTGTGTGACCGGCTGTATGAATTTGGTTGCGGACAGTGACAGCCACCTAGATCCGTTAAAAAGGAACAACTCTAATAAGCTTTCGCTGATCATGATCAAGTCACTGTTACACTGGGTTCAGAATGAGAAGCGGCGTTTTGATGCCGTAGGCGCTTTGCCTTGCGCCTGCCCGGCGTGGGTACCGCAAACCGATAACTCTACGTAAAAACTCGGCTTCCATGCGGGTCAAATCGACTACAATGTGCGTTGGAAGAGCGCAATCGGTAAAGGGGGAGTGATGGATGCTAAGCAGAGTCAAAAGAGGTCGGTCAGCGCGGTTGTGTTGGCCGCTGGCAGCAGCAGCCGCATGGGCCACGCCAAGCAAGTTGCGCTTGTGGACGGTCTGCCGATGGTGGTGCGTGCCGTCACGGTTGCGCTGCAAAGTGGCGTTGATGAGGTGTGGGTGATTACCGGTGCCCATGCCGCCGCCGTTGAAGTAGTCTTGCGCCCGTTGTTAGAAAGCGACGGTGTCCACATTCATCTTCAGCACAATGATGCCTGGGCCACGGGCCAGGCCAGCAGCGTGCGGGCTGCGATTGGGGTGCTATCCCCATCGGTGGCCGCTGTGCTCTTTCTGCCGGTTGATCAGCCCTTTGTACCGCCAGCACTTCTACAAGAGCTAATTGGCTGTTGGCGTGAAGGAGCGCGCTTAGCTGCGCCATCGATCGATGGCAACGTGCGTGGGGCACCTGCGATCTTCGACCGTTCTTTGTGGCCCGAGTTGTTGCAATTGGAAGGGGATGTGGGGGCCAGACCACTACTCCAGCGCCATCGTGATGCCTTGGTCACGGTTTCGGCAGAAGCAGCCTGGCTGCGCGATATTGATACACCAGAGGATTTGGCTGCTATAGATCCTGATTCTGCGGTAACAGCACCAGATCGCGAATCGTAACGTGGGGTGGGCGTGAGAGCATAAAGATCACCGCATCAGCCACATCCTCTGAGCGCAGGCTGGTATGCTCGTTGACCTGGCGCTCGATCTCGGCGGGGTCATCGACGCCCCACAGCTCATTCATGGTGCGTCCCGGCGCAATTGAGCCGACGCGAATGCCGTGGGGCGCGACTTGGCGGCGCAAGGTGTGGACAAAGCCTTGGATCGCATGTTTTGACGCGCTGTAGATCGGCTCCCAGTGAATATCAATAAAGCCGGAGATCGAGCTCGTCACCAGAATATCTCCACTTTTTTGGCCGATCATGTGGGGCAGGACGGCATGCACAGCGCGCATGACACCATCCACATTGACATTCATGAGATGGGCCCAGGCATCGGGATCACCGTCAACCACCTGGCCGGGAATGTAGATGCCTGCGTTGGCAAAGAGCACATCGACACGACCAAAGTGAGCCACGGTCGCTTCTACCATCTGGACGACATCAGTGCCAACGGTGATATCGGTCGGTACTGCCAACGTATTGGGCCCAAGCTCTGCTACCAGCGCGTGCAATTTCTCTGCCGTGCGTGCGGCCAGTGCCAGCTTGCAGCCAAGCGGAGCCAATGCACGCGCCGTCGCTGCGCCAATACCGGAGCTTGCACCGGTGATGATAACCACTTTGTCGGTCAATGGATGGGTCATGGGAAGCCTCGGTTTGGTTGGTTGTGGTAAGTTTATGTAACTGGGGCGAGAGGGTTTCTCATTAACAATTGTCAATTGAGAATTCTCAATTGACAATTGTTAAGTAAAGCGCAGAAAGTCTTTGGCAACGGAGGCTGAGCTTGTCGAAGCCGCTCCGGCTTCGACAAGCTCAGCCTCCGTTTCACTAGATTTATTTCCAGGAATTTCCTGAATTTTACTTAACGCCTTTACACCGGCAAGCCAGTGGTCTCTGGAATGCCCAACATTAAATTAAGCGATTGAATCGCCACACCACTCGCCCCTTTGCCGAGATTGTCCAGGGTGGCCATCAACATCACATGGCCGCTGGGGTGGGGCACCACATGGATCTGGCAGAGATTGGTGTCATTGGAGGCGAGCGGATCAAAACTAGTCTCCGCAATCGCGCCCGGTGGCAGAAGGTCCATCACCTTGACAAAGGGCTCGCCCGCATAGCGGTCATTGAGCACCTCCCACACATCGCTGCTATGACCCTTGACCAGACTCGCATGAAGGGGCACCTGCACTCGCATCCCGCAACGGAAGGGGCCAACTGCTGGCTCAAATTGGGGTTCGTGGGTCAGCCCTGTGTATTTGATCATCTCCGGAATGTGCTTATGGACCCGATCAATGGCATAGGGCGCTTCGTAGGGTAGATCGTCCAGCCCATTTGCCGGATCTTCCCAACGCTCGATCAGCGAGCGTCCGCCCCCCGAATGACCCGAAAGTGCATGGATCGTGATCGGCGCGTCCGCAGCCACCACTCCCGCATCGATTAATGGGCGCGTCAACAAGATAAAGGAAGAGGCGTAGCAGCCGGGGTTGCTGACGAATTGCGCGTTACGGATGGCGTCGCGCTGGCCAGGTTGTAACTCCGGTAAACCATAGACCCAATCGGGATGGACCCGATGGGCGGTGCTGGCGTCGATCAGCCTGGTCCTGCTGCCCTGCACCCAAACCGCCGCTTCGCGTGCCGCATCATCGGGCAAGCAGAAGACGGTAATATCGGAATCGAGCATATAGTCGCGGCGCGCCGCACTATCCTTGCGCAATTCCTCGGGAATGGTAGTTAGTTCGATATCCTGGCGCGGCCCCAGCCATTCGCGAATGCGTAGACCGGTGGTGCCGACATGGCCATCGATATAAACTTTGGGCAGAGAAGACATTGGCATACCCTCGCTTGCATCTGTAGTAGGACTTACGCAGCCACTGGAGAACGTGTATCGTTCAGTTAGCCGATTCGCTCTGGTAACTCGTTCTCAATACGTAACTCGTTCTCAATGCGTAAGTCGTGTGTAAATAGAATCAGATAATTTGTCATCTGGAACGGGTAGATTATAACCCAAGGCATCTCAATTGGTGGAATTACTGCGCGCCATAGTAACGCATAATCAGTGGCACAAAGAACTGGTGCACGCGTTCGCTTGGTTCATCTTCCTCTTCTAGCGCGGATGGGCTACTCACCCACAGAGTCACACTGTCCCAATTGTTTTCGCGACGCTGGTCACGTTCCACGGTGATAGAGCCAATCAACGCCTCATTCGTGATTAGTCGATTGGCCGATAGATCCCTATCGACCTGGACAACATACTGTACCCGACCTGTCGCTCTGGGTGCGACTGATCCGAGCAGTAACCGGCAACGACTGCCACCCTCTACTTCCAGGGGGCAAGACCAGCCGGCACTACTGCGTGTTGGCAAGAAGGTAGTATTGAGTGGCACCGTCTCGGTAATCACTACCTGCTCTGCCGAGATTAGCCCGACATTGCTATAAGTCAAGGTATAGGTGATTAGATCACCCGGCCTAATTGGTACAAGATGATCAGCGTTTTTACTCAACACCAAATCCGCTGCTGGTAAGGGCGCGGGCATGGTCGGCACGGGTGTCGCAGTCGATATTGCGGTGATAGTTGGTGTAGCCGTCGTGGTAGCGGTAGCGTTCGTAGTGGCGGCCAGCAGCGGTGTGGGTGTTGCAGTAGATGTAGTTGCAGTAGCGGTATCAGTCGCGCTTGGCGTAATGGTCGCTGTGGCAGTAGCAGTCGGCAGCAATGTGAAGATCGCTGTGGCGGTTGGCGACGCGGTTGAGCTAGCGGTTGGTGACGCAGTTTCGGTGACCGTTGTGGTAGCGGTGGCCGTGGCGGTTGATGTGTTGGTCGTCGTCGGTCGTGGTGTGAAAATTGCGGTGACCGTTGGTGATGGCGCTGTCGTTGGGCTAGCGGTGGCAGTATTCGTCGCAGTCGGCGTGCTAGTCGCGGTTGGTAACGGTGTGAATGTTGGGGTGGCTGTTGATGACGCGGTTGCTGTCAGCGTGGCGGTTATGGTAGCGGTGGCCGTAGCGGTTGATGTGTTGGTCGTTGTCGGTCGTGGTGTGAACGTTGTGGTGGTCGTTGGTGATGGCGTTGTCGTTGGGCTAGCGGTGGCTGTGGCAGTATGCGTCGCAGTCGGCGTGCTAGTCGCGGTTGGTAACGGTGTGAATGTTGGGGTGGCCGTTGATGACGCGGTTGCTGTCAGCGTGGCTGTTGCGGAAGCCGTGGCCGTCGCGGTTGATGTGTTGGTCGCCGTCGGTCGTGGTGTGAATGTTGGGGTGGCCGTTGATGACGCGGTTGCTGTCAGCGTGGCTGTTGCGGAAGCCGTGGCCGTCGCGGTTGATGTGTTGGTCGTCGTCGGTCGTGGTGTGAAAGTTGCGGTGGCCGTTGGTGATGGCGTTGTCGTTGGGCTAGCGGTGGCTGTGGCTGTATTCGCCGCAGTTGGCGTGCTAGTCGCGGTCAGTGTGTTAGTTGTGGTTGGCAACGGGGTGGCAGTTGCGGTGGTCGTTGATGACGGCGTTGTTGTTGGCATAGCGGTGGCCGTATTCGTGTCCGTGCTGGTTGGTGTAATAGTTGCGGTAACCGTTGATGACGGTGTGTTCGTCGGTGTTTTGGTTGCGGTCGATGTGTCTGTTGCAGTTGGTGTAAAGGTGGCTGTTGGCAACAGGGTAGCCGTCGCCGTGGCAGTTGGTAACGGAGTGCTCGTTGGCGTCGTGGTCGCCGTCGGTGATGGTAACGCCGTTGCTGTTTGAGTTGTGGTCGGTGTTGGTGTTGCCGTTGCCGTTGCCGTATCTGTTGGCGTGGATGAGGGGGCTGCGGTCTCGGTAGCCGTGACCGTTGGGGGCGGTGCTAATACGATTGTCTGCACTGTCCCCTGATTATCGGTCGGATCGTCATCATTGTCCGCCTCAATTGTCACGCGATTCACCCATACCCCGGCTGTGGCAGCCGTCGCGGTCACGCTTAGAACGACGCTGCTTTGGGGTTGGATCGTACCCAACTGGCAGAGTAGCTGTGGCGCGACCCACCCACAGCGCGGGTCGCTAAAGCCAATAGCCGTGAAACCACCAGGGAGTGTGTCAGTCAAGAGCAGCGCGATTGCTGGTGTTGTTGTGCTGGCATTGGTGGCGGTTAACGTGTACTGCACCAGGCCGTTGAGGGTGGCCGTCAGCGGACCTGCTTTGGCTATCCGCACCTGCGCAGGCGCATAGGCAAAGCCAAAATCGGCCGTCGTATTGACTTCGCCTGCACCCAAGTTGATCACGTAGGTGGCTACGCTGGTCCGTTCATAGCCGGGCACGTTGCCGACGGTGACGGTATAAGTGCCTGCCGGCAACTGGGGAAATTGGTAGAAGCCGTCGACTATTCGTGTAGTCGTTAGAAGCCCCTTGGGACCATGCAACGTGATTGCCACGCCATCAATGGGCTGCGTTTCATCCGCTTCTTGCGTGCCGCTGTGATTGCGATCCAGGTAGACAAAGTTGCCAATCGCACCCAACGTTTGGAAGTGAATCGCATGGTGGGCTTGGTTATCGGTGGGCAGCGTGTCGCTGATCGCATTGGTATAGGCTGTGTTGGTGATCGTTGCCGCCTGATTGGCAATCGCATTGACGGTAATTGAGGTTTCGGCATGGGGCAACAGGTTGCCAATGGTACATGTAAAGCTACTGTCGCCCAAGTTGCAGCCGCGACCACTGACCGCATTAAAAACAATTCCCACCGGTTGGCTATCGGTGACTACCACCCCGGTGATGGTTACGGCACTGCTATTCTGGACTGTGATCTGATAGACAAAGGGCGCGCCAACCGTCACTGTCGTCGGGCCGGTTTTGGTGAGCGCCACATTGCACATGGCTAGCGTTCCATTATTCTCTCCAGGGGTTGCCGGGCCAAGGGTGCCGTTGCTACCAGCCAGGGTCCATGCGCTGCCGCTACTGCTGTCCTGCCCATTGCGGCGCACCGCGATGCTCTGCCCGCGTGCGGCCCCCGCTGGGGCATTCGGCTCGAACCAGTTGGGGTTTGGATCGATCGCGCTGCCACTGCCATAGGCCATATAATCGAGCACGTTGCCACTGGCATCCGTTCCTGCATACAAGGTGAGATTGTCCCCATCATCGTTGAGTTTGAGTGTGCCACCGCCGCCATAGAGTTGCAGGCTGCCATCGCTCGGATCGAGTTCATCGACACCCTCCACCCGATGGACCACAATATAGACGCCTGCCGGGACACCGCCTGCCGGCACAGTAAGCAGCCGACGAAACTCTGTGCTGCCGCTTTCCTCATCGGAGAGATAGTATTGTGCACCTGCCGCTAAGGCCGTCGTGCTCAATAACTCTACCCATTCATCATTGGTCGCGCTATCCTGCCGATAGAGTACTTCGTTGATCACCAGTGGGGAACCACCGACAGGTAGGGGGACGGCGCAGTAATTCACCGGTGCCGCGGCCTGTGCATGAATCGTTACCGCAGCCTGATTGTTCTGCTGGACAGTATCATTGGTTGCCTTGACGAACGCGGTATTCGTAAGCGTCGTAGTAAGCTGAGCGGTCGCTTGTAGCAAAATCGTTGTTGTCATGGCGGCGGCCAAGGTGTCGATCTGACACCTGAGCTGATTTGAGCGCACCACGCAACCTGGCCCATTGACAGATGCAAAGGTGAGACCTGGTGGTGCACTATCGGTCACCACAATGCCTACGGCCAGCGCGTTACTCGGATTGGTGACATCTAGGGTGTAATAAAAGGGCACGCCAACGGTAACAAGATCAGGCGCACGTTTGGCGATGGTGACCTCTGCCGGCGGCAAGACGCGCACGACGGTTGCACCCATCACACTCAATTTCTCAGTGCGACCTTGACCATTGGGCAATGGATCGTTGTCGCCCACCACAACAAGCGCTTTGGCGATGGGGGTGGTGGAAACAAAACCGATCCAGCGCGTGGAGCCATTGCCGCAGCCGGGTGCCAACCCGGCCGCCGCGACATGGGCATCGGGCACGTTGCTCTGATCGCAAGCTCTCTCTGCGTCAATCCCGCCGCTGAGCCCCAGCGTCGAACTGATCGGCAGATCGGCCACTAGCGCGTCGTCCGCATCCAGCAGGCGCAAAAAGGCGGTCGTGCCGCGGTAGCTCGTCTCCAAATCACCGAAGAAGGCACCAAAGGCCTGTACCGGTTGGCTAAAGCTGAAGAGCAGACCATTGAGCCCCCGTGCGTTATTCAACTGGTTCAAATAGTAGGTGCCGGCAATCGTCGCGTCAGGGCGGGGCGCATTATCTTGCATCGTGCAGCCGCTGCTACCCCCATTGATCTGCACCTGCTCGAACGCTGGGATGCCGGTTGTTGCCACCCCGCTGCCCAATCCCCACGCTGGTGCCAGATCCACCGGTGTGATGGTGACTGCAAAGCCATCGGGCTGGGTGAGAAGATACGGCGCGTTGATCTGCGTCCCCGATGGACCGGTGAATGGGCTCGCAAGGGCGGCGCTGCCCGGTAAGGCTTCCATGGTGGTCGCCAGCCACGCAGCCCGTTGCGCTGCCAATGTTGCGCGCGCGGCTACATAGGCTTCACTGCTACAATTAACCGGGCGCGGTCCGGCTTCTCCATAGATCTCAGGTGCAATGGTGGCGTTGATGCCATTTACGCCGATAGGTACCGGCAACTCAAGCGCTGTTTCTGTCAACGTTTGTACGGCTGCTGTTGAGCTCAAAAGCTTTGCCGCCATGTGGGCAGAGGTAAACCAGAGGAGAAACAGTAGGATCAGGGCAAACGCCAAGGCTGGAAGCAAGCGTCTTTGCGTCATGAAGGCTCTCTTCGTCAGGTCATGCGTTGTTGATGGGAGGGTCTGTCGACCGCATGGCGCCAATCTTCCATGCACTGTCTACCTACCGATCATAGCGGAAGAAACCGCCTCTGCCATCGTCGCTTTAGCCGAGTTCGCTTTGCAAAAGTAGAGCCAAATTACCTAAAGATTACATTATTTGATTGATAAGCATCGGCTGCGAGGCCCTGCCTTGTCTTTCAACTGCTCGGAAAATAGCCAAAGATGAACACGGATAGACACAGATAAAAAGCAACTATCCGCGTTCGTCTACGTCCATCTGTGGCAAATTTTCATTGTTATCGGTGCCGCCGAGGCATGTTGCCTGATTAGGCAACCCCTCCTTTTGCCCGATGGACAGCGTTCTACTACAGCAACGACAGCAACGCCTGTGCCAGCAAGATCTTTGTAATCATCGCTGCTGGGTAGACGGTGGCATAGCCAATATTGGGCAGATCATTCTCGGTTTGCTGGGTGGCATAGCTAAGGATCGCCGGATTGGTCTGCAAGCCGGCCAACATGCCAATCAGCAAGCTCATCGGAATGCGTAAGAAACGACTCCCAATCCACAGGGTTGCCAGTGCCGTGCCACAGGTAATGAGCGCACCGCCCAAGAAGAGCAGAACGCCACTGCTGCTGAGCAGTGTCTGCACAAATGCGTAGCCAGCCCGTGTACCAATGACCGCCAGGAAGATCACCACGCCAAATTGGCGCAAGGTGAGGTTGGCACTATAGGGGATGTTCCAGATCAATGGCCCCGTCCGCTCAATGGTCCCGAGGATGAGCGCTACCAATAATGGCCCGCCGGCAATGCCCAGGTGAAAAGGTTCGCTGCCAGGAATTGGGATCGGGATCGCACCGACGAGCAGCCCCAAGACGATGCCTAAATTGAAGGGCAGGATATCAATTTCGCTCACGGTGCGATAGGAATCACCAAAGAAGCTGGCAATCGTGCTCATCCGTTCTCGCGGGGCAACCACACGTACGCGATCGCCTGCTTCCAGTACGGTTGGTCCTACCGCCAATAGCTCCATGTCGCCACGACGTAGACGGGTGACCAACGCCCCCAACTTGCCTTGGATATCGAGTTGGTCGAGTTGGCGACCGATCACGGCGGGATTGGAGACAAAGACACGCCGGAAGTCATAAATCGAGCGATCCAAGGCTAATGGTTCGGCGACCGCGTCACCTAGCAGATGGACCATCTCCGTGACATCTTCCGGCACGCCAACGACATCGACCACGTCATCGGCTAATAGCGCTGTACAGGGTTTGGCAAGGGTAACCAGCCCTTGGCGCTTGTGGCGCGTAACAATCAGTCGCCGCTTCTGGGCCGCCAAGAGGTCACCAACGCTCTGCCCGATTACGGCCGGGTTGGTAATGCGTACTGTGTGCGAGACCAGCTCTTCGCCGACACCGCCCAAATGGCGCAGCGTGCGCGCTTCGGCGCGATAGTCAGGCTGTAGCCGGCGTTGCATAATGGCAATGGCTAAAATCATCCCCAAGACACCAACGGGATAGGCAATCGAATAGCCAACAACCGGCTCTGTGAGCAGCATCTCTTGCACATCCGGCGGTACCGTGCGGCGGATCGCCTCTAGGATCGCGGCCAACGCCGGGGTGTTTGTCAAACTGCCAGCATAGAGACCGGCACTCTGCAGGTTGGTCAAACCGAGGGTGTGATGAATGAGGATGGTCAATCCGGCGGCCACGGTCAACATGCCTACGACCAGAATGTTGGCGTTCAGGCCACCACTGCGCAATGCGCGAAAGAAGGCGCGACCGCTGCTCAGCCCAATACAGTAGACAAAGAGCACCAACCCCACTTGATAGAGCACCTCGGGCAATTTGAAGCGCTCATCGAGCGCGCCAAAGGCCAAACCAACAAAGAGCACCGCCGCCACCCCCAGATTGCTGCCAAAGATACGGACTTGGCCCAACAGATAGCCAAGGGCCGCCACCAGGAAAAAGAGGATCAACGGCTGTGTACTGAGAAAATCTAAGACCATTTTCCACATAAAGACGCTCCTGCGTCATAAAAAACACCTTTGGTATGGTCCATCTAAAGATCCAACCATACCAAAGGTGTACTTGCCTCATCCGTTCAACGTGTGAAAACCGATGAGTTCACTGCTAAGAAATTATTCTGTTTTCACCGGTAGCCTGCTAGGGGCGGCTGGTGAGCGGTGTACTTTCGTGTCTACCTACCAGTGACTTAAACCGGTGACTTCAAAAGGGTGCGTATCCATGCTTCGCCACAGAAGCCACAGCGGATGCAGTACACTTTTCTCTGTGTTCTCTGTGTTCTCTGTGTTCTCTGTGTTCTCTGTGTTCTCTGTGGCTATTAATAACCCAGATATTTACCCAGCCATGACCAGTTCTGTCTGTGGCCCCGCCGCCAACACTTCTGGCGAGACGACGTCGGCAAAGAGTTGGAAGTTCTTGGTAAACATAGCTGCCAACTTCTGCGCCTGCGTATCGTAGGCAACCGGATCGACCCATGTATTCCGTGGGTTGAGCACTTCGCTCGGTACACCTGGGCAGGTCGTCGGAATAGATAGCCCAAAGATCGGATCGGTCACCATGGGGACGTCGGTCAAGGTGCCATCGAGCGCGGCGTGGACCATCGCTCGCGTGTGCGCCAATTTCATGCGCTTACCCACCCCGTATGGCCCACCAGTCCAACCTGTGTTAATCAGCCAGACATCGACTTTGTGCTGCGCAATCTTTTCCCCCAACAACTCTGCATAAATCGTTGGCGGCAAGGTCATGAATGGTGCCCCAAAGCAGGTACTAAAGGTGGCCGATGGCTCGGTGACCCCCTTTTCGGTGCCGGCGACTTTGGCTGTATAACCGGAGAGGAAATGATACATTGCCTGTGCCGGCGTCAGCTTGGCAATTGGCGGCAGCACCCCAAAGGCATCGGCCGTCAGCATGATAATGTTGTTTGGGTGGCCAGCAATGCCAGAGCGCGACGCATTGGGAATGTGGCTGATCGGATAGGCGGCCCGTGTGTTTTCGGTCAGGCTAATATCCTCTAGATCAATCCGGCCCGTGACACTATCGACCCCCACATTTTCCAGGAGTGTGCCAAAGCGGCGCGTGGTGGCATAGATCTCGGGTTCCCCTTCGGGTGACAGATTGACAACTTTGGCATAACAGCCGCCCTCAAAATTAAAGACCCCCGTATCGCTCCAACCATGTTCGTCATCGCCGATCAGCGTGCGCTTCGGGTCGGCCGAGAGGGTTGTCTTGCCCG
This sequence comes from Caldilineaceae bacterium, assembly GCA_034432375.1. Lineage (GTDB taxonomy): Bacteria > Chloroflexota > Anaerolineae > Caldilineales > Caldilineaceae > JAHBVH01. The sequence goes on along the minus strand of DAOUCA010000207.1, from coordinate 26,492 downwards.
TGCCGGAGAGGCCAAAAAAGATCGCCACATCATCCTGTTCGCCGACGTTGGCGGAGCAGTGCATCGAGAGCACATGCCGCTGCGGCAGCAGATAGTTGAGTACGGAAAAGATCGACTTTTTGATCTCGCCGGCGTATTGGGTACCACCGATGAGAATGATCTTCTTGCTCAGATTGACGACGATGAAGACCTCTGAGCGCGTGCCATCTTCTTCTGGAATGGCATGAAAATTGGGCGCGTGCAAGACGGTGAACTCAGGCACGTGGGTCGCTAGTTCTTCGGGCTTTGCTTGGATAAACATATCGCGGGCAAAGAGGCTGTGCCAAGCGGTTTCTGTAACCACTCGAATCGGTAAGCGAAAGCTCGGATCGGCACCGGCATAACAATCCTGGACAAAGAGATCGCGCCCTTGCCAATAGGCCAACAGCCGCCGCTTGAGCGCATCGAAGCGTTCTTCACTCATCGGCTGGTTGACACTGCCCCACCAAACTTTATCCTTGCTGCTGCTATCCTGCACCACAAATTTGTCTTTCGGTGCGCGTCCGGTGTACTGACCGGTGCGCACAACCAGTGGCCCTAAGTGCGCGACCCGTCCCTCACGCCGGCGAATTGCTTCTTCATAAAGTAACGGTGTGCTGAGATTCCAGTAAACCGAATTTACATTTTGTATGCCATGATTTTCGAGTCCATACGAACTGTGGACTGTGCCTTGTACACGCATTTTCTCTCCCTTTACTAACCAAAAACTTCTCTCAATACGCTTAGCATGGCGACCGCATTGACGGTTATCCTCTGCGAATGGCGCTATAGATTGCGCTGGTTGATAGCCTTAGTCTGCTATCCGTTAGCGTACGCTTTGCAGTATAGGTGGGAAAGAAGCGGTTCGGACCGGAAACGGGGAGAGTTTTGGGGCTGGCCAACGGCTAGTCAATTTCCTGGTCAGTTGGCTGGGAGATTGTAAAATCCTATTGGCGAATTTCCGTAGGCGTAGGCTGAGCCTGTCGAAGCCCGAGCCTGTCGAAGCCCGAGCCTATCGAAGCCCGAGCCTGTCGAAGCCCGAGCCGCACCCCCTTGACAGGCTCAGGGCCCGCTCAATTTCGAATTCGCCAATAGGAGCATGGTATTGCTGATGCCCGGAAGATACGAGGTAAGAGCTCTTACAAGACCCGCCACTCCTCCGGCGTAAAAGTCCACGCCAGACGGTTGCAAATCGCCTCCCAACGCGCCGTCATGTCGGCAGTAACCAGTAGCGGCCGAAAGCCCAATTTGAGATAAGTTTTGATCGCGGGATAGCGTTCGTCATCGGTGCTGAGATAAATATTCGTATAGCCACCTTTGAGCAGGCGCGCGACCACGGATGCGCAGACGCTCATGCCCAAGCCGTGGCCAGCATGATCGGGATGCGCCGCGACCCAGCCCAATTCGCCGCCAAAGGGGTAATATGAGTTTGGGTTATGCACGGCCATCGCTGTTGCCACCAGCCGTCCACTGCCTTCATCTTCGACCAGAAACCAGCCTTCCGGCACGATCTTGTTAAGCCAAGGCAGTAGCGTCTCCATATCCCACCGTTCAAAGCCGGCCAGGCTCATCACGTGAAAAAAATCGGGTTCATCGCCAGGGTGATAGGTACGCAGCCGGTAGCCTTCGGCAACGGTGATCGATGGTGGTTGCTCGAGTTTACTTTTGGGCCAGACCATGCGAAGTTGTTGCGCACTCATATTGATGACCCTCCGCGCCCGCTGTCGATCTGTTTCCACGCCGCCACCACGGCCACCGTAATAATTACCGCAATCACGATCTCTGCGATCGCCTGGGGAATAATCGCCACCACCACTTCCGTTGTTAAGTAACCACGCACAATCGCCATGCCGATGACAAGCACGGTATTGGTTAACGTGCCGACAACCGCGGCCAACCCCAATGCCACAATCTCATTTTGGCGGCGGAAGGAGGCATAGGCGTAATAGGCCGTGACCCCAATCAACAAACGTGGCAGAATCGCGACCAGTGGATCTTTGAAGAGCGGTGCCGTTGCCTGTAGAAAACTATAAAGGCCAAAGATGCCACCGACCAGCAACCCAACAAGTGGCCCTTCAAGAATTCCGCCGATAATGGCCGGTACATGCATAATCGTTGCATTGCCCGACAGATTGGGCACTGGAATAAAGCCCAACCGTGTCGCACCCAAGAAAATAGCAATCGCTGCTAAAATCCCTGTCATGGCAATCCGTCGTACCGATAGTCCATTTCCGCTCGATCTGCTCTGCATAACCTGATCCCCCTATTTAATATCTATAAATCTCCACTGAAACGCTCAAGCCCAATCCCGTACCGCCGGTACGCCAAATAGCGTTTCCGCTGCCTGCACGGCCCGTACCACTGCCTCCGCCAACACCTCAGCCGCCACCGCACCGACCAAGCTGGCATCGCCCGTCTCCTCCCCCAAGGAGAGCGCAAAAACAATATCCCCATCCATCAACGTGTGCACTGGCCGAATTGAGCGCGCCAGCCCATCGTGCGCCATTTGTGCCACCTTTGTTACCCCCATCGGGTTGAGCGCAATATTGGTGGCCACCACACCCAAGGTTGTGTTTGTCCGTTGGCCCCAACTCTGCGGACTGCGCTGCAACGTCTGGGCCAGGATCGCACTGCTATTGGCAAACCCTCCCCCCGTGGGGTTGCGCGCACCGGCAACAATCTGCCCCGTCTGCGGATCGATTATATCGCCTGCTGCATTCACCGCCACCAATGCCGCAATGAACTTGTTGTCAATTCGTCGGCAAGCGCTGCCCACTCCTCCCTTCATGGCGTTGGGAAAACCGAGGATCTTACCCACGGTTGCCCCGGTCGCCGCGCCAACATTGCCCTCGGGTACTGGCGCACTGCTCGCCGCTGCACAAGCGGCATAGCCGGCCGCGGCGTCTGGGCGGATTTTTGCATCGCCCAATGCCAGATCAAACAAGATCGCCCCCGGCACAATGGGCACTCTGGCAACCATCACATCAAAGCCGTGTCCGCGCTCTTCCAGCCAACGCATGACACCGTCGGCCCCCGCCAAGCCAAAGGCGCTGCCACCCCCCAGGTAAATTGCATGAACCTTGTCGACCATACAGGTGGGGTTGAGCAGATCCGTCTCGCGTGTACCAGGGGCACCACCGCGCACATCGACCCCGGCCACTGCACCCTCTGGACAGAGAATGACGGTGCAACCGGTCGCTGCCTGGAGATTGGTCCAATGGCCGACTTGAATGCGGGGGATTGCGGTTAATGTGTTGTTCATGGCTGTACCCCCAAATATCGCATCGCGGCCAGCACATACATCCGCGCCGCGATTTTGATCTCTTCCATGCTCACCCACTCGTCAATGTGGTGTGGAATCTGGATATCACCCGGACCACAAGTGACTATCGGAATGCCTTTGCGCGCGTTGAGGATCGTCCCATCAGTCGAGCCGGGCACGCCGCCGTAGATGGGCGGTTGGCCGGTTAAGTCTTGATAGGCCGCGGCCAGTGTGGTGACGACGGGATGGCTGGGGTCGGTCTCTGTGGGGTGGCGGATTTCTAAAATGTCAAAGGTACACCGTAATCGTTGATCAGTCGCTACGACTTGTGCCAAAGATGCTTTGACGGCGACGGCCAGCGCCTCAGGATTTTGGCTGGGGATCAACCGGCAGTCGAGTAGCACTTCAGTGGCACCGGGCATGACATTGTTCTGTGGCTCGCCTTGCCCACGGACGGGTGATGCCAAAACTGTCGGCGTAATGCTTGGCTGGCCCAACTGGTCATGGCACCCATGGATAGCAATCTCCTGCGCTTCTAGCTGTTCAACCTGCGTGAGAAAGCGCGCCATCGGGTAGGCGCTGTTGACACCGGTCAGCGGCATGGCCCCGTGTGCCATTTCACCATGAATCACCACGTGCAGCCACATAACACCCTTCTGGCATGTGCACAGATGATTCTCTTCCGGCTCACAAATGATCGCCGCCTCAACCTGATCGGCCCACCCGCGCGCCACAAACTCTTTGATGCCGATCATGGCTCCTTCTTCATCACAGACGATCCCAAGCAAAATTGTGCCGTTGAGCTTGACACCACTCGCGACAATCGCTTTGGTCGCAACCAGCGCGCAGACCACGCCGGCCTTCATGTCATTGGCCCCACGCCCATAAATTCGCCCATCGCGTATGGTGGCGCTAAAGGGTGGATCGGTCCATGCCGCGGGATCCCCTTCGGTCACAACGTCTGTGTGCCCTTCGAACATGAGCGTCAGCCCGTTGCCCATGCGATGCAACGCAATCACATTCGGCCGCCCCGGTGCAACTACCTCAAAGTGGGTCTCCAGCCCCATTTCGCGGCAGCGCGCTTCCACCCAGCGCGCCGCTGCTTCTTCCCCTTCGCCCTGTTCCGGTCGCCAGACGCTAGGGATGCGCGTCACCGCCTGCACCCACTGAATGAGTTGTGCATCGTCGATGTGCGCTAAAACTTGCTCTTCAAGTGGCGAGATCACAGGGCTTCCTTGGTTGGGAGGGGGTAATTTGGTCAATCACATGAGAATAGCGAGTAAGCCAGAAGACAGGGCGTCAGTAGAAAACCTTACCTACTGTTCATCTCAACGGCCTAATCCACCCAATTTTCAACTTGCAATCGGGGAATGGGGGTAAAATGACCTGAGTTGCGCGTCACCAGGATGGCCCGATGGGCCAGGGCCAGGCTAGCGATCATTAGGTCGGCGTGACCAATTTTGCGCATACTGGGTGAGCAGCGCAACATATCAAAGATCTCACAGGCTTTGGCATCGAAGAAGAGGATGGGCAACTCTTCCAACAAGGTTTCACTTTGGACAAAGTGCGTTTGTGCCTGTAATAGCTGCGCCCCATCGGCTGCTTTCCGCACGGCTTCAATGCGACCGCGCAAAATTTCCACCTTGTTGATGATCGTGGTTCCAACGGCCGCGCTTTGCAACCGTTGCAGCCGTGCGGTTACCCGTTCGTGGCCGGCATAAATGTGGGTGAGAGTGTCTGTATCGAGCAGGTACATGGCATATCGTACGGTTGGCTTGAAAGTGATAAGCGTGTTGTGATTTTACGGAACAGTGCCGACTCTCTACAACGCTTGCTCATGCTAGCGCGTGTTGATGGCCTCTGCATCCACTTCAGGACGCCCGCGTTCCGCATAGATTTGTTCGCGCAGGGCGGCGAGTGAATCATCGTCGGCAAAGACCCCTGCCTGTTCCAACAAGATCTGCCGGCCATTGCGGTTGCGCAGCCACTGATCAATGGCCGTGCGTAGAAAGCGCCAGCTCTGATTGATCCTGCGCCCTGGCAACAACCCTTGTGCTGCCTGTTCGGCAACCGTTTCGCTGGGTAATTTCAAGTACATGGCGGCCTCTTCAAGTGTGAGCGTGTTGTTCATGATCGTTGTCGCCATTTGGTCTGGTGTCAGATATCCTTCGGCAACTTCACGGACGACAGGGGGTGTTGCGCTGCTTTGCGTTGCTTGGGTTGGATAGGTGACAGATGCGCGTTCTAGAATGGCATCGAGCGCTGCGGTAACATCGGAAATTTCCCCGCTATCATCCACTTCAACTGCAGCCAACTTTTCTGGGATCCCAGCCGCTGCGAGGGCTTCATAGAGTTCATAAGGGATCAACACTGCCAGTGGGGTACCGTGGCGTTCGACGATGATATGCTCTTGCCCATAGCTTGTGCGATTGAGTAAATCAGTCAGTTGTCGGCGAAATTGTTCTGCGCCAATGCGTATTTTTGTCACAAAAACCTCCAGGTTCTATCAAACTTGTAGGACCTACAGGTTTAATTTATCTCATTTCATCCTCTTTGTCAATAGTTGTAGACGAATTCTGCGCTTTATTGCCTCACCTTCTCACCACCCGTTCCACCCCAAGCCAGCCGCAATCTCTTTCAGCGCGGGCCAAGGATAAAAGGCCATGAGCAACATAAAGAGAAAGGCCACAATGACGACGGCATAATCGCTCCAACTGCTCTGGAACACCACAAATTGGGTGCGCCCTTCACCGCTCACATAACAGCGGGCCTCCATCGCATAGACGAGATCTTCGGCCCGGCGAAAGGCCCCAAGAAAGAGCGGCACAATCAGCGGTAGATAGGCCTTTGCCGCTTTATCTGGTCGCCAAATGCGCCGTTGACTGACATCGGCCCCACGGCTTGCCTGTGCTTTCAAGATGCGTTCCGCCTCTTCGGCCAGGGTGGGCACAAAGCGCAGCGCAATGGTAAGGATCAGCGCCAATTCATGCGCCGGTATCCCAAAGCGGCGGAACGGCTGCAGAATGCGCTCGACCCCGTGGTTGAGCTCGGTGGTGGTGGCGGTCATGGTGACGAGGCTTGTGAGAAAAATGAACGAGATAATACGAATCAGACTGATCGTCATCGTCTGCAATCCATTGCGCGTCAAGCGAAACCAGCTCCATTCCCAATAGATCTTGCCCGCTGGCTCCACACCACCCAGAAAGAGAAATTGCATAACAAAGATGAAGATGAGAATCGGCAGGCCGAGTAGCAGCCCACGCAGGATATAGCGAAATTCAATGCGTGAGAGCTTCGCCAGCGCCAAGGTCACCAGCAAGAAGATCAGGTTGGCGATGATCGACGTGTTAAACGAAATCGCCAGGATTAGAAAGGTGGCGGCCAAGATTTTTGCCCGCGGGTCGAGGCGGTGGACGACCGATCCCGTGGGGATATATTGCCCAATGGTCACATTGCGCAGCAGATCAAACTCTTCCACTAGCGCACCTCGTTCTGTTTACTTTTGGCGGGTTGCAAGAGCAGGGTCAGCGCTGCGATGGCCTGTGCGGTTGTGTAGATGCTCGGTTGCTCAGCATCGCCATCTACCGCCGTCACCACCCCTTGCCGAGCCAAATTGGCAAAAATCTGCGTCGCTATCGGAACATCGAGGCCCAACGAGCGCAGCGTTTCTTCTTCGGCAAAAATCGCACCAGGCGGACCTTCTAAGACGGTCCGTCCATCGGCCAGCACATAAAGTCTGTCACAGATCTTGGCTAATTCATCCATATCGTGGGAAATGATGACGAGCGTCGTGCCCTTTTTGTGCAGCGCGAGAATGTGCGCCATCAACTGCTCACGGCCTTCCGGATCCAGCCCCGCTGTCGGTTCATCGAGCACCAGAATCTCCGGCTCCAGCGCCAACACCCCCGCCAGCGCCACCCGCCGCATTTGGCCGCCACTAAGCGAAAAGGTCATCCGATCTTTGAACTCATCGAAGCCCAAGCCAACCGCCTCCATTGCCCGTCGCACGCGCTCCCGGATCTCTTCCCGTCCCAATTTGAGGTTGCGCGGACCATAAGCAATATCATCACCGACGTAGCGCTCAAAGAGTTGTGCCTCGGGAAATTGGAAGACGAGACCAACCCGCCGCCGCAACTCCCGCACGTCAAGATTGCGCTTTGCGAGATCATGGCCGAGAACGACTACCTTGCCCCCATGTGGCCGCAGCAGCGCGTTCATGTGCTGGATCGCCGTCGACTTGCCCGACCCCGTGTGGCCAATTACGCCGACAATTTCGCCCTGTCGAATTTCCATCTCCACGCCATGCAATGCCCGCACTTGCAGAGGGGTGCCGCGCATGTAGTCGTGGACGAGGTGCTGCATCGTGATGAGAGGGGGACGTGTTGCGTGTTGCGTATTGCGTGTTGCGTGTACTGCCTCTCCAGTCGCCACTCTCTCCTGGCTCGATGCAGAACGAGCTACGGCGTCAACCAATTCTGTGACAGAGAGGATATCGGTAGGAAAATCGGGAATTTGCGTGTGGAGGGCAAGCGCAATTTCGGTTACCGGTGGAATATCGAGGTGGAGTTCGCGCAGACGCGCTACCTGGCGGAAGAGTGCGCGCGGGGCAGCTTCGAGTACAATCTCGCCTTCGGCCATGACAACAATGCGATCGGCGTCAATCGCCTCATGCATAAAGTGGGTGATCGCCACAACCGTAGTGCCCTCTTCACGGTTAAGCCGGTGGGCTACGGCCAATACCTCCTGGCGCCCCATTGGGTCGAGCATGGCAGTCGATTCATCGAGTACGAGCACTGCCGGTTGCATCGCCAGCACCCCGGCAATACAGACCCGTTGTTTCTGCCCGCCTGAGAGCAAGTGGGGCGCGCGGTGGCGAAACGCACTCATACCGACCTGCTCCAGTGCCCAGTTGACCCGTTGTACCATTTCCTTACGGGGCAGCCCCAAATTCTCAGGGCCAAAGGCCACATCTTCTTCGACAATGGTCGCCACGATCTGGTTGTCCGGCGTCTGGAAGACCATCCCTACGGTCGAGCGGATCGCGCGTAAATTGTGCGTCTCCTTCGTATTCCACGCCCTGACCAACACGTCACCACTCGTCGGTACAAGCAGACCATTGAGATGTTTGGCCAAGGTCGATTTGCCCGAGCCATTGTGGCCCAGGATGACAATATATTCGCCTTGCTGAATGGTGAGATTGAGGTTGCGCAGGGCGTGGACGGGGCGTTCCTGCTCGGCATGATAGGTGTGGCTGACGTTTTGAAGCTGGATCAGTGGCGCCATTGGGTGTGATATTTCTCTTGAACGCTCTATTGCAAGGGCTATGGCATGGGTCAATAACAATCGACCCTCTTTGCACATTATAAGCGTACTTTGGTGATCACAACAAGCCCGTTACGCGTCCTCAGATCTGCGCAAGCTGCCCTTTCCCGCCTCGGGTACCCCGCGAACCCATGCTGCTTCGCCACAGGCCCCAGCCGATGTTGCCGCTAGGTTCGTGCCATCTCTTCGCGCACAATCACGAGCAGGTCGGTAATCGTATTGACCTGTTCCCGTGCCAGCAACCAGCGGCTGCCAATTCGGATTGCCTTGCGCTCGGCAATTGCCCGTTGCGCCGGGTCGTCGATGCTTGAGATATCCCAAACACTCACCACCCCCATCATCCGGCGCAGCATTTTGACGCCTCCGTGGCCGGCCACATCGCGCAGGATCTGTACGATATACTGGCGGCGGAACTCGGCAAACGCGGCGGCCCCACCATCCCAATTCCAATAGTGCTCCGGCGCCAGTTCTCCCCGGTTGTTCTCAACCCACAGCGCATCAAACTTGGCGGCAAACTGCGTCCAAATTTGGTGAATCATTTCCAACAGATAGGTCTGGTACTCAGCCCGTACTTCGTCATCGGCGGTGTGGCCAAAATGCGAAAGCGCATTCAGTACCAGATTCTCCAACAGCGCGCCGACATCAAAGCCCATCGGCCCGTAGAAGGCAAACTCGGAATCGATCACCCGCGTATCATTCGCGTTGAGCATGATGCTACCAGTATGCAGATCGCTGTGGATCAATGCCTGCGCGTGGGTCATATAGCTTTCTTTCATCTGCGCCGCGGCAATTTTGAGAGCCCCATTGGAGCGCACCCGCTGCACCTCGTCATCCACGAGCGGATTCCAGTTGTTCTCCGGTGATTCCATGAGTGGGTTAGTAAAGACGAAATCTTCTTGGATTTTGCAGAGGTGCGGATTGATAAAGCGGGCTTGCAATGTCTTCTTTTCGAGACCAGTTAAATAGAGATCCGATGTGTGAAAAAGGGTGTTGGCCAGAAAGGTGGAAATATGGTCGGCGAAGAGCGGCAACCGTTGGCGTGCAACCAGCGCTCTGCGCATGATCAGGTGGCTACTCAAATACTCCATTGCCACGAGTGACATCTCGTCATCGTAGTCATAGATTGTGGGCGCAAGACCGGGTGCATGTTCATTATAGAGGCGCAGCGACTCGGTTTCAAAGCGGATGCGCTCGCGCGTCAGCTTCCAATTCTCGCCCAAAATGCGCAAATAGGGGAGTGCCTGCTTAATGACGATGCCCTGGCCCGGCTGCGCCACACTCTCCAGAATATAGACCGTATTGAGGTTGCCGTCACCCACTTCGCGAGCTGTCACTTCACCCAATGGTGCCAATAATGGCGTCAAAGTAGGCCGCGTCTGCACATACGCTAAAATTGATCGTTCATTTAATTCGTGATAAGCCATTGGATCATTCCATTTTGTCCCGTAGGGAGAAAAGACTATGTATCTATTCGTAAATTTTCTGGGTCCAACTCCGCAACCCGAGCAAGAAACAGGTGCCACAAGTGAATTGACGGATAAGATTTATTTAGCTGTACTTACTACTGCGTAAAGTAAGTTTTTGGGCATCCGTATCAGACAAGATTTACCTAATTAAAAAGAGTAAAATTCTGTAAATCGTGTCAATCTTGTCCAAAAAATTTATGGTACAGTGTACTTAACTTACGCTTGCCCGATTGAAACTGTTATTGTGCCCCGCGATCGCGCAAGCGCAAGGCATAAATATTGATGATCAGCGCAATCAGCAGAATGATACCCCGCACCCACAGGCGCACATAAATATCGAGATGCAGCTGATTCAACCCATTGCTCAGCACGCCAAAGATCAGCAAGCCGACCAATGTATTCTTGACCCCACCTTCGCCCCCAAAGAGACTCGTGCCCCCCAAGACGACGGCAGAGATGCTGTCGAGCAGCATATCTTCCAGTCCATACCCTTGCGCGCTGCCAAGCCGTCCCGTATTTAACATGCCGGCGACGCCCGCCGAAAAGCCCGAAATGGCGAGACAGGACATGACGATGCGCTGTGTATTGATGCCACTGAGCCGCGCCGCCTCTCGGTTGCTGCCCGTCATGTAGACATAGCGGCCAAACTTGGTGTAGGTCAACACGAAATGACCGATGATCAGTGCGCTCGCACCGACGAGAATTACCACCGGCAACCGGTAGGGTTCATTTTCTCCGATATACTCCCCGCCGAGAAAACTGAGCAGCGGTGCCAGCGTATAGACGATCTGCCCCTTGGTGAAAAACTGCCCCAGCCCCGTGGCAATCTGCATGGTCGCCAGTGTTGCCATAAAGGAGGGTAAGCCAATCTTGGTGGTGCTCCAACCGTTGAGCAAGCCCAATCCCGCAGCAAAAAGTCCACCAACGATGACCGCCAAGATGCCGCCCGCAAAGCTCCAATCCCCACCCAAGGAGAGCCCTTCACTCAAACGCAAACCATCGCCAAAGAGCGCGGCCGCGACGACCCCCGTCATCGTGGCGACTGCGGCGATACTTAGATCGATCTCGCCACAGAGCAGCACAAAGGTGATCCCGGTTGCCACGACGGCCAATGTCGACACTTGGGCCAAAATGTTACGGATATTGACCAGGCGTAAAAAACTATCTGTCGTTACACTAAAAAAGATCACCAGGACCAACAAGGTGAGAAACGGGGCCAGATCGCGCGCGCGTTGGCGCAACCAATAGCCCATTCCCTGGTTCGATTCTGTCTGTGCTACCGCCACACTTTCACTCATAACACTCACTCTTTGTTTATGGCTACTTTATTGTTGCTTTGCGTTTGAAATACCCTTGTTCACGTTTCACGCATCACGTTTCACGCATCACGCATCAGGCATTCCGCATCAAATTCTCTTTGGTCAGTTCTTTGCCCGCCAGTTCCGCCGTAATCTCGCCACGGCGCATCACTAGGCTACGGTCGGCGATGCGCACAATTGTCTCCGGCTCGGTGGTAATCAAGAGGATGGCCACCCCTTGGTCGCGCAGATTTTGCACAATCGTCAGCACTTCGTCTTTGGCACCCACATCCATGCCGCGCGTCGGCTCGTTGAGGATCAGCACCTTGGGCTGTTGGGTCAGCCACTTGGCCAGCACCACCTTCTGCTGATTGCCGCCCGAAAGGGCGCCGGCGTTGAGCAGGGGGCGGGGTGGCCGGACTCCAACGGCACCAATCTGCTCGGTGGCAATCGCCACTTCGCGCCGTTGCCGCAAAATGCCGGGCACCAGCCGTTCCAAATGGGCCAGCGTAATATTCTTGAAGATCTCCTGTTGCAACATCAGGCTGTTGCGCCGATTTTCCGACACATAGGCAATGCCGGCATCGCGGGCCACACTGGTATTTTTCAGGCGCAGCGCCCGCCCTTCCAGCGCCAGTGTACCACTCTGCGCGTGCTCCGCACCAAAGAGACAGCGCGCCAGTTGGATTTGCCCCGCGCCCATAAAACCGAAGATCCCCAGGATTTCGCCCTTGTGTACGGAGAGGCTAACATGGCTAAACGCGCCGGGTTGGGTCAAGCCGGTGGTCGACAATGCTGCCGCCCCCAACTGGCGTTCTTGGCGCGCAACGGCCGTACCTTCCTCTTCATACATCTGTTGCAGTATCTTGGCGTCGCTGCCAATCATCAGCTCGACCAGTGTGTGTTTGGTCGCCGTGCTGGTCGGCAATGTCATGACCTTGCGGCTATTCTTGAGCACGGTGATGCGGTCGGTGATTTCGAGCACATCTTCCAGAAAGTGTGAGATGAAAATGATCGTCTTACCTTGCGCTTTGAGGCTGGCGATAAACGCAAAGAGCCGCCGCGTCTCCGGTGTCGACAGCGCTGACGTTGGCTCATCGAGAATGATGATTCGAGCGCCACTAAAGATAACGCGCGCGATCTCGACCAACTGCTGCGAACCGACCGACAGCTCGCCCATGCGGCTGGTAACGTCGATGGCTAAGCCCAACTCTTGCAACAGCTTACGCGCCTCGCGGTTCATCTGTCGCCAACGCACGATGGCACCCCGTGTGGGCACCGCCCGACTAAAGAGATTTTCCGCCACGGTTAAGTGTTGAAAGGTCGCCAATTCTTGGTGGACCATGCCAATCCCTTTGGCTTGCGCATCCGCCGGCGAGTCAAAACGCACGGCTGCACCATCCAGCAACAGTTCGCCGCTGTAATCATGAAAGACACCGGCCAGCAGCTTCATCATGGTGCTCTTGCCCGCGCCATTTTCACCGACCAGCCCATGTACCTCACCGGCGAGCAGATCAAAATCAACGTCAGAGAGCGCCACGGCACCGCCATAATTTTTGGAAATATGGCGAAAGGCAAGGATTGATTGGGTGGTTTCAGTCATAGTGGATTTAGATCGGTTGGAATGCCAGATGGTCTTTATCGGTTAATAGTGGGGCAGTAGAGCAGTGGGGTAGGTAGTTTCACTGTCCCACTGCTCGATAATCTGAATGCCACGCATTACGTTTTGTGTATCACGTTTTACGCATCACGCATCACGCATCACGCATCACGCATCACGCTCTACATCAAGAACTGTGCTTCCATGAACTTCTGCCCGGCGGCATTCTTTGGCGTAACCAATGGCCCATCAGTGAGGATGTAAGCTGGGATGTCGGTGGTGCCGGTGGCGGCAAGCGCACCGATGATGAGTGCACCCCAGTGAATGCGGCAGGAGGGATTGCGGACGGAGGTCAGCAGCCGCCCATCCATCACGGCGTCGAGGGCCGGTGGCATGGCATCGACCCCCCCCAGGACAATATCCTTCTCACGGCCGGCATTTTTGATCACATTGTACGCGGCCAGCGCCATGTCGTCATTGTGGAAAAAGCCGGCTTGGATATCGGGATATTGGACCAGATAATCTTCCCATAGCGACGCAACTTTGTTGACATCCCAATCGGCAGGATCTTCCGCCAGCACAGTAATGTCGGGATATTTTTCCAACGCCTGTTTGAAACCAGCCGCCCGGCCTTGCGCACCGGTATGACCCAACGCACCTTGGGTCATGATCACATTGCCTTTGCCACCGATCTTCTGGAAGATTGCTTCGGCGACAACCGTCCCCATGTAAATGTTATCTGGCTCCAAGAAGGTGGTGATGCCGATGTCATCTTTGCTGATCGTGGTATCCATCTGGATCACGGGGATGCCCTTGGCGATCATCTGGCTGATTGGATCCACCAACGTGTCGATGCCAAAGGCCTGGATGGCGACAAAGTCCCAATCGCGCGCCGCCATATCGTCGATGGCTTTGCGTTGGGTGTCGATGCTCAGGCCACCGTCAAACCAGGTTACCTCGACTCCCATCCACTTGCCCCAATACTCGGCGGTCTCTTTGCCCTGCGCGCACCAGGTGGCACCGAGACCGGCGTTGGAGAAGGCTGCCTTGAGTGGCTTGCCAAAGGGGTAGGCGTGGCCACTGCCTTCGGCGGCTGGTGCGCTAGCTTGTTGTACAGGCACTGTACAGCCGGCCAACAATCCACCGGCCATCAAGGCCATCATGCCATTCAAAAAGCCACGGCGCCCCAGCTCACTGTTGACAACAGTTGACAACTTGGTACCCTGTTCTTGCTGACTCATGGTTGGTTTCCTTTGCTTTGATTGGTAGTAGAAAAATCGGTAGCGTAAATACTCAGCCACAACCGGCTTCCGGTGCGTCGAATTGCCCAAATAAACCTTGCTGTCGAGCCTTTTACAGGGCAATGCAACGTACCTGAATAAAAATAAGGTGGCTGTAGCACACAGAAAACTTCATTCTGAAGGGACATTAGCCTGGATACCAAATGATGCGCGGATCATCCGCTGCCCGTTGATAAGACCAGGCACTATCAACCATCCGCTGTAGATCATATGCTGGCCGCCAATTCAACAGAAACTTGGCCTTGGTATTGTCTAACCATGTTGAGTGGTAGGGCGTTGGAATCGTAACAAACGGATGGCCGTAGCGGGTGTGAAGATAGGCGGCCAGTTCTCCATAATCGATCGGTTCATTCATGCAGATGTTGAAAAGTTGTTGATAGGCCTTTGGATGATCAATGGCCAGCAAAATTGCACTCACCAAATCTTCGGCATGGACGAAGTTGCGTTTTACCGGTACACCCTTGGCGTCGACCATCAGCGGTATGGTTTGCGTGTCAACATAGTCCGCAGCTCGCGCTGCCCCAACAAAATCCCGCCAGCATGGGCCACCAAAGAGGTCGTCCCCAAACGAGAGCGTGAATTTGAGGTCATCTTTTTCCATGATCCATGGTGCGCGCAGACAACAGCCGTTGAGGCCATATTGGAGATAATACTGTTCCAGCATTACCTCTTCTAGCACCTTGGAGAGGGCATAGCAACCGGGGTAGGCGCTATGCGGTTGGCTCTCTGTAACCGGAATCGGATGGGGATAGACAAAGTGACCCATGCCGGCATCACCGCCAATCAGAATAAACTGACGAAAGGTTGAGCTGGTGCGGCACGCTTCGAATAACCAAAAAAGCCCTTTGACCGCCACATCCATAATCGTCTCTGGCGTCTCTTTGCTCGTTGCCAGGTGTAGCACATGGGTCACCCCTGCCATGATCGTGGCGACCGTATCCTGATTCTCAATGGATCCACGAACGATATCCAACCGCTCTCTTGGTGGTAAGAGGCGATTGTGACAGAGCGCTCGCACACGCATGTGGCTGAATCGTTCATCGCTAAGGATGCGCTGAATGAAGAGTTGCCCCACCTTGCCGGTTGCCCCTGTAACGAGGATATAGGCTTCGTTCTGCATCACTCTTTCCTATCAACCGCTTTGCAGGAGGAACGGATTAACAACGATGTGCCCAGCAGGTATTCGCGCGGTTTCCCCAATGTTTCGGGGGGGGCAATCCGTTGTAAGAGCAACTTCACCGCTAGATTTGCCATTTCTTCCACGGCAACGTCCACCGTTGTAATCGGGGGATCCCAAATTTGTAACCATTCGGTGTCGTTAAAGGCCGCCACCGAAATCGCATTGGGAACGGCAATGTGACGTCTGTTGAGCACCTGTAATACACCCATCAAAATACGATTGCTGCCTGCCAAAATTGCGGTAGGCGGTGCATCGACATCAAGCAAGGCTGCGGTCGCTGCCTCTCCATGCTGGCGACTAAAGCTGCCTATGTAAAGCAACGTTGGGTCAATGGTAAGGCTGGCATCGCCAAAGGCCAGCCGATAACCGTGCAGCCGATTTTTTCCAGTTGTCAGCTCATCTTCTCCCATAATCAGCGCAACACGGCGGTGACCGAGATCGAGCAGATACTTCGTGATCTGATAAGCCCCTTGGATGTTATCAGCCAAGACCGCATCAAGCACATCTTGCTCGCGGCGGCGGTTTAGCTCGATGACTGGAATCTGTTCTGCCAACTGCCGCACAAACGCTGAGTTGTTGCCAACAAGGGGATGTGTGTAGATGATCCCGGCAACTTGCTTCTCTTGCAGGTGGCGCAGATAGCTCAGATCTAGCGTGGCATCGTCGTTGTTGAGACAGAGCAACAGCCCATAGCCATTGTGATGCAACTCTTGCGCAATCACCTGGATCACCGAATTGTCATAAAGGCTCATTACCTCCGGCACAATCAGCCCAATTAGATTGGATGACTTTCCATGTAGCCCGCGCGCCATCCAATTGGGTTGGTATCCCAATTCTTCCGAGGCATGAAGGACACGCTGGATCTTTTCCTGGCTGACATATCCACTCTTATTTAAGACACGTGAAACCGTGGCCGGCGATAGGCCAGCTCGATTGGCAACATCTTTGATCGTGACTGCCATAGTCGGAGTTCTACAAATCTGAAAACGAATTCATGAATGATTTCATATGGGTAGAGAAGCTGCCGGAAAAATTTTGCAGTCCAAAGTTGCTCGCCACTTCCTGATAAATGGCTGAATTACCGCTGCATTGCACTGGGGAGCGTAAATCCTGACCCATCTTATCCATCGGTTTATCCATCCGTGATGAATCTGGCGTAACGCCAAACAAATCCCATGATCATCGGATTCATGAGCACGTATTGGGAAAAGATATGAAAAGCTTTTCATAATGGGCCAGAGGATTGTACCGTGGGATAAGTGGGTTGTCAATTCCAGCTATTCGTGGTTGTAATTTGTGAAGGAATTGCTAGAGGCAAGAGGATGCACCGGCCTCTAGCGGTGAGTATGCGTTGTGTGGATCGCATTACTCGTTGAGCAGGATCATATCATTTCGGTGTACCGCAACATCTCCGTAAGTGTAGCCGAGTTTTCTGCTGATATCACTTGATCGGCATCCGGCAATGCGCGCCATCGCCTGGTGTTCGTATGCACTCAACCCGCGCGCCACTTCCCGTCCATCCAGGGTCAAAATCGTAATTGGATCCCCCCGCTGAAAATCCCCCTCAACCTGCCGAATTCCTGCGGGTAATAGACTCTTGCCCTGTTGGCAGATCGCACGGGCTGCGCCATCATCGATCACGATTTTCCCTTGGGGTTTCGGCCCGGCGGCAATCCACTGGCGGCGGCTATCCAAGCGGCTATCTTCGGCGGGGAACCGGGTGCCAAGGGTCTCGCCCAGCGCCGCACGCAAAATCACATCGGGCGTTTGTCCCGAAGTAATGATCACATCCGCTCCTGCCCGCCGCGCAGTATCGACTGCCTGAAGTTTCGTATACATTCCACCTGTGCCCAACCCAGAGACGCTACCACCGGCCAATTGGCGCAACGTCTCATCAATCTTGCGCACTTCTGGGATCAACTGGGCATCTGGATTGCTGCGCGGGTCTGCCGTATAAAGACCAGGCTGATCGGTTAACATGAGTAGTAGGTCGGCATTGACCAGGGTCGCAACCAGTGCCGAGAGATTATCATTGTCGCCCACTTTGATCTCCTCCGGTGCCACGGCGTCATTTTCGTTTACAATTGGCACAATACGATGTTCCAGTAGTGCCGAAAAGGTGTCGCGTGCGTTGAGATAGCGTTGCCGGTTCTCGACATCGGCGCGTGTGATCAGGATCTGCCCCACATGGATGCGATAGATCTCGAAAAAGCGTTCCCACGTCAACATCAGGCGGCTTTGGCCCACTGCCGCAAACATCTGTTTGTTGGCAATCGTTGGCGCTAAATCGGGGAAGCCCAAACGCGCACGCCCAGCGGCTTGCGCGCCCGATGTGCAGATCACAATATCGTGTCCCGCATGGTAAAGTTCGGCACATTGCCGGGTCAATTCAACGATGCGCGGATGGTCTAGGTTGCGCGTGCCTCCTGTGAGGACGCTTGTACCTAATTTAACAACAATGCGTTTGTACATAAATGGTAATTTCTTACTAGGAACTGTGAGAAGAGTTGTGTACTCTTGGTCGGCTTCTATCTTAAGCTTACAAAAAATTAATTTATTTCGTGCTTAATGGCAAGACTAACCTATTGAGCCCTGTTGCTTTAGAACAGAAGAGTTAACAAATAAAAGCTTACGAGTACTATTTCAGCGATTTAATACAATTGGGATGCCGATTGCACAAATTATCCGTAAAATTACGTACATGAATGTGTTGAACAAACTCGATTAATGAGTTAATCTTGTTTGTGATTCTGTAAATTACAAATCTGTCTCGATACTTAGCGCACAACATCATTGCAAGCGCAATATGGAATTAGATATGACCAACAATTTCGTCTCAGCCTGGGCACAACAGGCCACTTGCCCTGTCAAATGTGTCAAACCTCAAAATCAACGGGTCACTTCCGAAGGCCATGGCTCTGTCAAGAATACCACTAATATTTATGCTTCACATAGCAAAACGATTGTCCATCAAGTCGAGAACCAAGAGCGGACATTGTTGTTTCTAGAAAATCGTTACCTGAAGCTCATGATCTTACCCGAAATGGGTGGGCAGGTGCAAATAGCAGCCGATAAAACCAACACCTATCATGTATTGGCAGAGGATCAACTGATCAAACCGGCGCTGATTGGTCTTAGTGGCCCGTGGATCTTCGGTAGCAATGAATTTGTCTGGCCGGTGCAGTATGACCATTGCCTGAACACGCCGCTGGAGTGGCGGATCGAGGAAGGAGCGGATGGTAGCAAAACCATCTGGTGCGCCACTGTAGATGTGTGGTCCGAAGTTCATGGCGTGAATGGTTTTCGCCTCTTTCCCGATCGGGCATACGTAGAGATTGATATACAACTTTACAATGGCACGAGTATTCCACAAAGTGTTGAACCCTTGTGGGGGGCGAATACTGATCCAGCGTCAGGGCGTTACTGGCTGCGAGCTGGCGAAGAGAGACGCTTTACACAGACTTTTGTTCCGTTTGGCGAGAAAGAAGCTCTCCAACCGACCACCAGGCAACTGGCGTTTTTACCATTAGCTGCAAAAAAAGTTACACCTTCAACGGTGGCTCTTCCCATCTTCCCGCCGGAAGAAATCGTCTCGTCGGCAGAGCTTTTGGGTACTGGCCTTTATCTGGAACAGCATCGGGGGACAACGCCTACGCCCTATGCGCCGGAGTGTTACTATCAAGAGGGGTTACGTCGTGATCCCTCTGATCGGCGATGTAACAATGCACTTGGTCTGTTGCTTTATCGGCGCGGGCGCTTTGCTGCGGCTGAAGGCTATTTCCGCAAGGCAATTGACCCAGCAACTAACCCAGCAACTGACCCAGCAATGACACATCCAGGCAGTCCCGTGGATGGCGAGCCATTATATAATTTAGGGTTGACGCTCATTGCCCAGGGTGACTATCGGTCGGCCATTGATCTATTTGATAAAGCATCAGCCTGCGCTACTTTACAAGATGCCGCGTATTTTGAATCGGCCTGTTTGGCTAGCCGCGATGGCCGATTCGTGGACGCCTTAGCGTTGGTTACCTCTGCCTTAGCACATAACCACAGCCATCACAAAGCACGCCATCTAAAAATTGCACTTCTGCGCCGCTTACGACAACCCAGTGAGGCTGCCACTGAGATCGAACTGGCCTTGAAGCTTGATCTCATGCCATATGGTGCCCGTTGGGAATCGGTATTACTCGCCAACGAGGATCCCTCCGGTGACACGGAGCGTATCCTCGCCGCCCGTATGGCTCCCCTTCGTCAGCAGGATACTACGCTACTGATATTGGCCCTTGATTACCGCCATGCTGGTCTGTGGTGTGAGGCAATTGCGCTGTTGACGCTATTGTTGGACAGCGAACCGATGGCTCACTACTTTCTAATTTGGTGCTACATAGAAGCTGGTCAGCCTGAGAAAGTTAAAGAATTGGTTGCAACTCATCGTCATTTTTGCGGCAACGAGGGCTCTCTCTTGCTGGATGCCAGCTCTGGGGCGTCTGGTATTCAGGCGGTAGCCGCGGCGTTTCAACAATGGGCTCCGTCTCGTCAGCTGGACGCACTGCTTGCGTTACAATGTACGATTCACCACAATCCCAGCGATGCCTATGCCTTTTATCTATTGGGCGCATTGTGGTGTGGCTATCAGGAATATGAGCTGGCCGTTACTTCCTGGGAGAAAGCGCGCGCGCTTGAGCCTACCCTGCCTTTTATCCACCGTGATCTGGGAATTGCGTATCTCAATTGTCTTCAGGATTGTGAGGCCGCGTTAGCGGCGTATGAACGCGCCTTTGCCTTGGATATTACCAGTGTACAGATCTTTTATGAATTGGATCAGCTCTATCAACTAACCAACCTTCCCCCGCAAGCTCGTTTGGATAATCTAGAATTACACGACACTTTGGTCGTGGCGCACGATGCTTTGAACCTGGAGCGCATTCGTTTGCTCAATCTCACTGGCAACCATGAGGAAGCATTAGATTTGTTGGCCGGTTGCACCTGTTATACATGGGTGGGAAAAGTGGATGAAGTCGCTCATCACGTTGCTTATCACGTCGCTCAACGGGGTGTAGCCTATCCACTCGTCGTTTACCAATATAACTTCGCGTTGATCGAACAAGCAAAAAAACTATTGATTGCCGGTGAGCCGGTAAAGGCGATGGGTAAATTGTACCAAGCCGAATGCTCTGTCAATCTCTTGGGGCAGGCAAGTTTACGTGATGTGCAAAAAACGCAGATCTATTACTACATGGGCTGCACCTTCGCTGCCTTGGGTGAGACAAAGCAGGCACAGCATGCGTTTCATCATGCCATTGATGAAGCAAAGAAAGCAGACATTATACCCATTTGCGGGGAAGAAGAACCAGCGATCTTCTTTTATCAGGCGCTGGCCTACCAAAAAACAGGTGATGACACAACCGCAGAGAAGATCTTTCAGCGGCTGATTGACTATGGGAATACCCATGGGGAGGATCAGATTCAAGTGAATCGTTTTCCTGCTGTGTTGGTCGGTAACACACAATTAAAGCGCGACCTCAATCGGCAAAACCGCATTCAATGTTTCTTCATGTGCGGTCTTGGCTATCTTGGGCTCAAGATGGCAACAGAGGCATCTGCGCAATTTGACAGGGTGCTGAAGTTATGTTCAGATCACGATGGTGCAATTGTGCACAAACGAATGATCGCCCTTTTGTATGCATAGCCGCTTTTATCACGCCGATGCCCAGGCTGCGGCAAAGTGATCAGCAGCGGGGAATGGTCTAACTCAACGTGTGTTACAGAGCGTTATGCCGGATTGCGTCTCGGTCTTTGTGGTCTGTTCTGCTTCTGATCTTCTCTGCCTGTGAGAAGCAGCAAGCGCACACCCCACTAGCCCCAGCGGCTGCCATTGCCCCAGCCTCAGTCTCAGTCTCAGTCTCTACAAAGCTCTTGTCAACTGCAGACTCCTGTCAAGGTTCTTTCATTACCCACACGCTTCCCTTCTCCACCGGCACCCGTTTGCGCGAACTCAATACTTATGAAAGCAACGGTGCCGGTGTTGCGGTCAACGATCTCGACGGCGATGGCGATCTCGACTTGGTCTTTGCCAGCATCGATCGCGAAAGTACGATCCTCTGGAACAACGGTGCGCTAAAGTTCACTGCACAATCTTTAGCGGATCGCTTCACGCGTGGTGTGGCGATCGTGGATGTGGACGCTGATGGCTTCCTCGATATCGTCTTCACCCACCGGGGCCAAGCGACCCTTTCGCTCTGGCATAACCAAGGGGATTCTCCTGCTGGTGAGCGCTTTGTCCGCCAACAGCTCCCCGGTGTTGAAAGCTTTGCCTATGCGATGGCTTGGGCAGATCTGACCGGTGATGGCGCACTGGATTTGGTGACCGGCTCCTACAATATTGACCTACAGCAGCAGGGCATTGCGCACCCCGAGCGCGATAGCCATGCCGGGGTTACCCTCTATGTGCATCGCGACAGCGGCTACCTCGCCGAACCCCTGGCCCCCGATGCCGAAACCTTAGCGGTTGCCCTGATCGACCTCAATGAGGACGGTGCTCGCGATATTTGGGTGGCCAATGACTTTGCCCTGCCAGATCGAATTTGGTTGCGGGACGGTCAGGCCTGGCAGCCGGCGTTGCCCTTTGAACAGACCTCCTTTAGCACGATGAGCATTGACTGGGGGGATATTGCCAATCACGGTCAGCAGTCCCTCTTTACCACCGATATGAACCCTTACGACACATCTGTCCCCAACTTGGCCCGTTGGTTGCCGGTGATTAAACAACTAGAAGCACGCAATGATCGCTATTCTGGGGATACGCAGCAGATGATCAATATGCTGCAACAGCCCAAGGCAGCTGCTGATTGGCAGAATGAGAGCACCGCGCGCGGGATTGATGCCACCGGCTGGAGTTGGGCCGGTAAGTTTGGTGATCTCGATAACGACGGCTATCTGGATGCCTATATCGTTAATGGAATGATCGCGTCTAATCTCTTTGGTTACCTGGCAAATGGGGAGCTGGTCGAAGCAAACCAAGCCTTTCGCAATGATGGGCACGGGAACTTTGTCCATGTACCCGAATGGCAACTTGGCTCCACCGCCAGCGGACGCGGTATGATGATGGGCGATCTGGATAATGACGGCGATCTCGATATCGTTGTCAACAACCTGCGCACTTCGGCGCAACTGTTTGAAAACCAGCTCTGTGGTGGCGAGAGTTTACAGGTGGAACTACACTGGCCAAAGAGTGCAAACTATTTTGGGGTCGGCGCGCAGTTAGTGTTGACGACCGACAGCGGCGATCTATGGCGCGATGTACGCGTGACTAGCGGTTATCTCTCCGGCGATCCGGTACGCGTGCACTTTGGCTTTCCGCCCGATGCCCAATTGCAGTCGTTACGGATCCAGTGGCCCGACGGACTAATCTCGGAGCTTGAAGCAGTGCACGGCGCACAGCTGTTGACAGTCACACGAGGCGAATGAGGCGAGCGCTCAAGCTTTCTGCGCCGCCACTGTCAACCACGCAGGCAGCCCGGCGCGTGGATTGTTGCGCCAATCGGTCAGGTCTGCTGCGTTCCCCGTCTCATAGGAGAAATCTTGCCAATAGCGTGAATCCGACGGCGCGGATTCCAGCAACTGATGGAGACGCAAGCCGGCCGCCGCCAATCCGT
This sequence comes from Caldilineaceae bacterium, assembly GCA_034432375.1. Lineage (GTDB taxonomy): Bacteria > Chloroflexota > Anaerolineae > Caldilineales > Caldilineaceae > JAHBVH01. The sequence continues at coordinate 3,390 of DAOUCA010000207.1, read as the reverse complement.
TGAGTAGATCTGCCATCGTGTGGTGGAATTCGTAATGACTGTCGCCTTCATCCTGCATTGGCCCGCTTGCCCTGTAGGGTTTGACCATTGTTAGTTGCCGCTTCTCTTCATGGTCCCAAGGTCGTTGAAAGGGGTGTACATCGTAGAAGATGTAGTAGCCATTGGGGCGCAAAATGCGATAAATCTGGCGGCAGACCGCCGGTATATCGGCAATCCACACGTAAAAGCCATTGGAGGAAAAAACGAGATCAAAATTTGCTGATGCCAGCGGGGCAAGATCGGCGGCGTCGGCACGCACAAAGGTCATCTCCAGACCAAGGATCTGCGCCCGTTCCTCTGCTACGGCAAGCTGATTCTCTGCAATATCAACCGACGTGACTTTTGCGCCCAAACCGGCGAGCGCAAAAGCGGCGTAGTTGTCACCGCTGCCAATGACGCAGACCTGTTTGCCAGCCACCGTAGGTATAGCAGCGTGAATGAGTTCTAGCGCTTGGCCTTGAAAGGCTACTGATGGCTGTTCTATACAGTGTCGCCACAACTGATCACGGTCACGCAGTTGCTGCCAATCGTTGGCTCTGGCATTCCAAGACCGCCGATTCGCTTCATGGATTTCGTTCATGGCTGCCATCGCTTTTGTCATCTACGCAATGCCTGTTCTCAATAATTCCGTGCCCTCTGCTTCATAACGTACCGTTTGCGCGGCAACGGCAGTGGGTCTTGGGTGCGTAACAGCCACGTCAGCAATTCTGTCATGAGTTCCTGCTGGATCGCGGCGTGCTGTGGCTGCCCAAAGCAATTGTTGACCTCGACCGGATCCGTGGCCAGATCGTACAACTCACCCGTGCCCTCCATATCCCACGTCAATTTCCAATCCCCTTTGCGCACCATGCGGAGCTGTCCCGCTTGCGTCCAACTGTTGAGGCAGTCATAGGAACCCCACGTCACCCCATCGGAGCTAGCAATGAGCCCATCATCCGCTGGATTGAGCGTCTCGTCCCAGCCATAATATTCACCGCCAAAACCATGTTCCGCATACGCGCTTTGAAATTCTGTGGTCGGATAGGGTTGGCCGGTGACAAGGGGCCAGAAACTTCGCCCCTGGACGCCATCCGGCACAGGAGCAGCGATGGCGTCACAGAGCGTCGGCAGAATGTCAGCAATCGAGATGTGGGCATCATGCGCGGTGGGCTGCCCCACAATACCCGGCCCGCAGATGCTAAAGGGAATGCGCGTCAACACTTCCGGCAGATCTGGTCCTTTGCGCATGAGGCCATACTCGCCAACAAAGTCGCCGTGGTCCGAGAGAAAGAGAATGATCGTGTTTTCACGCAGACCGGCGTCATCTAAATAGTCGACAAAGCGCTTGATCTGGTCATCGAGCAGGCGCAATAGACCCAAATAGTTGGCACGAGCGCGCGGTAAGTGTTCTGCAAAGTTGGGAAAGGCTTTCTCAAATGACGTACGACACCATTCATATTTGAAGCCCTTGGTTGCCAGCGCCTTCTCATCCGTTAGGGTAGGTGGTAACGTCTCAGGTGGAAACATTGAATAATACGGTTCTGGCACTTGATAGGGGTTGTGTGGTTCGGGAAAGCTCAGCCAGAGGAAGAAGGGCGCGGTATTCTCTTTCCAGTTGTCCAGCCACGCGGTGGCTTTGCTCACAATGCGGTAGGGGAATTGCACCTCAAGTGGATGCGGGGTTGGTTCCAACGATGCCTGAAAATGCGTGCTCCGCATAAAGTCGTGGAACGCTTGAAATTCCGCTGTTGTATCATCATCTTGCGCCGAAAGATGGTTGGCCTCAAACCAGTAATCGACATCATCCGCAGTGAGATAGGTGTGGTTTTTGCCCACAAGCGCCGTTTGATAACCTTGTTCACGGAAGATGGTAAACAGCTCTTTGCTATAGGTGGCGTCGGGCAAATTGTGATTTGTGCGTACGCGTGTCGCACTGGGATAGCGCCCAGTCAACATGCTCACCCGCGCCGGCGCACAGGCGGGAATCGTCGTGTAGGCGCGATCGAACCAAGCGCCCTGTGTAGCCAGATCGTCAAGAAAAGGCGTGGTATCCAGCGGAAAGCCTTCCCGTTTGCTCAAGTCGGCGCGCTGTTGATCGGTCATGATGATGATGACATTGGGTTGACGAGACATGATACTTATTCCTCTTTTCCATTCTCCACACCGCATCCATTTTCCACACCAAACAATGTGAGCAATAGACGGTAGTTTCTATGTTTTCTCAAAAACGTAGGCATAAGGAGCCTTCGTATACGCCGGCCCGCTCATTGTCTTCAATAGCTCTTCTTTGATGATTGGCTTACCTGATTTTGTCACAAAATAGCCATCCAGATCATCAAAGGAAAGCGTAAATCGTTCTGCTCTACGGTTGACAACACCGACAAGTCGATAAATGGGGTTTAGGTAAGCAAGGGGTGCATCGCCATGACTATTATTGACCACCAAAATACCATGTGGGCGTAAATAGCGTGTGCAATACTCAGAAATAAATCCAGCATAAAAGGAGAGCAGGAGATCAAACGATTGCGCCACTTCGGGGATCTCTTTTGAAAAATCAGCGTTATAAAATTTGATCGAGGGCGCTTGTGCGTAATGCTTTCGTGCTGCTATATATTGCTGCGTGGCATCATTGGAGAAGAACTTTCGGCAACGTTTGTCCGTATCGACATAGGCCATTTCCGGAATAAAGAACGAGGGGGTGATATGGGTAAAGCAACCAGGGTAGAGTCCACGCTGCAAATTGAATTCTGCAGACAATGCTTGAAAGAGTTCCATTCTTTCATCAGATTTCTGAACGAAATGCTCGTTATAGAGCCTTGGGATTGGCATCGGTGAATTTTCCGTAATGTCGGGGGATGGCATGTCGACAATTCCTTCGATAAGTTCGGCTTTTTTGAGTTCGGGATGGTTGTGGTAGCGGTGTTCAAATTCGGTGCGTGTCAGAAAATCACCTGCCTGCAGCGGCGAAATCGTTTGTGGTTTCGTGTAGACAATTGTTGCAGTTCTTCATTGTGCAACGCTACATTTAGTTGTAGTATACCATAGAGCGTAGTGGGGAGTCAGACAGTGATAGCGGCAGGGGTGCGTACCACATTTGGGGGATTACGCCGGACGATCAATTTTGTCCTTCTGTGTAATCCCCCAAAATGGGACGCACCCTAGCGGCAGTGGTTGAAACCACCGCCTGCTAGAGAAAGCTGTGCTAAAGCGCACTCCTGATTAGCCGGCTTTAGGTTCTGTTGACATTTCAATTTTGCAGGGTTGAAACCCGCTGCTAACCCCGAAAAGCCGCCTCAGCGGCTACATACCTAGCCGCTGAGGCGGCTTTTCGGGGTTAGTCGGCCAATTGATTGGTCGTTTTGGCAAATGTCA
>DAOUCA010000206.1:0-23058 GCA_034432375.1 Caldilineaceae bacterium | reverse complement strand
GCTCGACGCTGGAGCGTCGTGGCGGCCATTCCACGCCGGAGCGTGGAACGAGTTTTGTGCTGGTTAAGTAGCCCAGTGGATCAACAAGGGGCCTGACGTCCCATAAACCGGGTCGCGATCCGGCAATGCCACCCGTTGAATATTCGTTAGTGTTTGGGGGCGATCTCCAACCTCACCGCGGCAGAGATCGGGGCTTTGCCCAGCGGGGTAAGCGCCGACCACCAGCAGATCTCCGCTGGGGCTGAGTCGCTTGTGACCGGTGCCGGCGGGCAGCAGCGCCACGTCGCCAGCTTCAAGAGTGACGGTTTCGCCGCGCTCCCCACCAAAGCGCACAGTCGCGCGTCCGCGGCAAATTGCCAGCACTTCATGGGCGTTGCTGTGATAGTGGTGAAAGTCAAAGATGCCGTTGCGCCAGGTGCCCTGCCAGCCGTTGTTCGTGAAAAGCAGCTCGGCGGTTGCGGCGGGGTCGGTGGCATCAAGCCGCAGGACGCCTTTGTAGAGCACCAGCGGTAAGGTGGGGTGGTTAGGAATCGCACCGTCATCAGGGAAAGTGTAGGTTACGATTTCGCCGGCCGCCAGTGGATTGGTCAAAGATCGGTTCATGGAATGTGCCTTCTGGTAAGAGCGGCGAAGCTCATTAACGTGCTTTTTCTTCGTGTGCCTTCGTGTGCCTTCGTGAAACTTCGTGAAACTTCGTGAAACTTCGTGAATAACAATTTCTTTTGTTTGGTCTTACACGGGCATGCTCCGCTTTGTATACGCTCGCCCCGCCTGCGCCACGGCTTCGCGGCCACCGGCAATGACGCGCGCCCCTTCGTCGATGCGCTCGACAATATCGCGCTCGTTGGCGGTCTCAAGAAAGGCAATCCCGTTTTTGAGACAGGCCGCGCGCACCCGCTGGCGTACCGCTTCCATCTCCTGCGGCAGCGGATCGGGGCGGTGCAGATAGCCGAGTGACATGCTCAGATCGCCCGGCCCCATTTCGGCAAAACCAATGCCGGGGACGCTGAGGATCTCTTCAATATGGGGAATGGCGGCTGCCGATTCGATCTTCAAGCCCAAGAGCAACTCGCCCTCGGGGTTGAGCGGCCACGGCTCCGCCTTTTGCAGATATTCATCGCGGCCGACGCCCCAGACCGCGGTCGTTGTCGGTTCTGAGCCGACACCGCGTCGCCCTTCGCCCAATCCTTCGCCGACACCGATGCGGTTGATTGGGTAGCGGCACGATTCGACAAAGGCACGCACGGCGCCGGCCGATTCTGCCTGACAGAGCAGAATGCCATGCACGCCCCGTGCCAAAATTTGGCGGAATTGCCAAGCGTTATAGCGCACGATCTCTTCATTGATCCCTTCGACCGGGGATTCGACGATCACCGTCGGCATACGGTGGCCGCTCTTGGTCGGGCCGCCGTCGACCAGCCCACGCATATACGCATCGAGCCCAGCCATGTTAAAGGCACCATGCTCCATGCCGACGTTAATATAATCGGCCCAAGTATGGGCATCCTGCTGCCCCTGCTCATAGGTGAGGATGTGACCGGTGTGGCCGCCAGTGTAGTAGATCGGTTGGTCTTGCGACAAGAGTTCAATGGCGCGATTGAGGCGAGTGGTCATGATTGGTTCCTTTGGCTACCTCATATTCCGTACAAGAATGAACGGATTGAAATTCATGGCTGGTCGGGCACGGTACATTTCCACATACTGGCAATGTAACCCGTTTCTACGGGTTTTGCGTACCAGTGGCTGAATGAATTCAGCCACTGTCAATGGGAGCGTAGTCCGTTATGGACGATAGTATACCAAAAAGCCCAAGAGTGTTCCAACGCGCTTTCCGCCGCTATACTTTGCTCTGAATGGGAACGGGAGTTTTGCCCGTGTAGAAAACTCCGCTTCCCATTACAACCGCAGTATAATACCCCATGATTCTTCGTATACTGCTGTCCCATTATGATACAATATCCTCATCAATCCAAACCACTGCTGCTGACCGATGTACCATTTCTACTTCTTACTTCTGATTGCCATTCCTACCAAGGAAAGTGTCTAATGACTACTACGCTTGCCAGTCAACCAACTCCCTTTACCTTTGACGCTCTCTTCTCGCAAAACACACTTGAGCCGCGCATGATGGGCGGCTCGCGTCGGGGCAAATATGACTTTGCCATTGCCTACCCCGATCCTCGTTCGATCCCGCTGGCGGCGCTCACGGCAGCGCTGGCCAAAGGCCTGGCGGAAGAGGGGGAAGATCTGGCGCTTTATCTCAGTGCCCAGGGCTATGAGCCGCTGCGTGCTTTTCTCGCGGCCAAACTGGCCCGCGATCGTGGGATCCACGTCACCGTCGACGATATTTTGCTCACTGGCGGTGCCGGCCAGGCGATCCATGTGATCCTGGAGACGTTGGTCGATCCTGGTGATGTGATTATTGTCGATGATTTCACCTACAGTGGTGCGATGTATCAGATGCGCCGCTTCAAGGCTGATATCCGCGGCGTGCCAACCGACAAGGATGGGCTGCTGCCCGATGCACTGGAGACGGTGATCCAGCAGGCGCAGCGCGAAGGCAGAGCCCCCAAGCTGCTCTATCTCATTCCAACCTTTCAGAATCCACAAGGCTGGACGATGCCGCTTGATCGGCGGCAGGCGGTGGTTGCGGTAGCCCAAAAGCATGGTGTGCCAATCCTGGAGGATGATTGTTACGCCGATCTGCGCTATGATGGGCGCAACGTGCCCTCGCTGCACGAACTCGACGGCAGCGGATTGGTGATGTATGTCGGCTCTTTTTCCAAGACGATTGCACCCGGTATGCGCACCGGCTTTATGACCGCCGCCCCCCAATTGTTGGCCCGTGCCCAAGCGGCAAAAAGTGGCGGACCGGTGCCGCTCTTTGTCACGCTGGCGATCCATCGCTATGCCAAGGATGGCTTTAGTTCGCACATTGAAGAGATCAACGACATTCAACGGCAACGCCGCGACGCCATGTTGGCCGGGCTGGCGAACCATTTTGGCGATGGTGCCACCTGGAGCCGCCCCGAAGGTGGTCTCTCAATTTGGGTGCGCTTCCCCGACGACAAAGATGTCGCCGCGATCCGTGACAAGGTCTTTGACGCCACCGATGTCGGTTATGTAGCTGGTCCCGGCTTTGCCCCCGATCGGGTCTCTGGGCGCAACTATATGCGGCTGAGCTTTGGCTACAACACGCCGACCGAGATCAGCGAAGGAATGGCACTGCTGGCAAATGCCTTTCGTGCCGAGGGGATTTTGGGGTGAAATGGGCGCAACTGTTCGTTGTTATACTCAAGTCAACTTCAAAACCCAAGTTTTGGGAGAGGTGTAAAGGTATGCACTGTCATTCCTGCGCAGGCAGGAATCCACTTGTCGTCAGCTGGATTCCTCGGGTGCCCGCTGGGCGTCCAGGTATGACAGCGGCGGTTAATATCTGTTTCTGCAACAATTCGGCCCCTCCAAACCGCCACTTCTCCCTTGATGTCGGCAATGAATCCGCGTTTTCTATAAATCCGCGCCCATACAGACCGAAAACTATGCTCGCCCCCAAACTAAATCGCACCGGACAGTTTTGGGTGCGTACCACATTTGGGGGATTACGCCGGACGATCAATTTTGTCCTTCTGTGTAATCCCCCAAAATGGGACGCACCGGACAGTTTTTTGCTGATTGCACGATTCGAAAACAGCAGCTATACTTACCATGCTGCGTCATCTCCCTAGATTTCTCCATTTTGACGCAACTTCCTAACTGTATTCAATCACAACTCGTAGATAAATGTCGCCTGATACCTATGTAGTACGTCTGTAGTACGTACGCAGTTGACTTTCTCAATTTGTGTTCTTGCCACGGGTTGCCCCCACCGTGTTGCAATCATTCATTGCTACCACCATTCACCAGAAGTTTGAATCTACTTTCACAGAGGAGGAACGCATGAAAGATCATCGCTTGAGTCGACGGGCATTCTTACAGTTCACCGCGGGAAGTGTGGCGGTTACCACATTGGCCGCCTGTGCCACCATGCCAGGTGAGGCACCGGCCGCGGGCGAAGCGGCGCCAAGTGCCGATGGGATCACCATCAGCTTTTTAAATCGTGGCGGTCAGTTTATTGAGGGCGTCATGGGGCAACAGATGGATCTCTATCGCCAAACCCATCCCGATATTAATTTTGAGATCAATGCCGTGCCTGGTGACCAACACCAAGAGACGTTGCTGACCATGATCGCATCGGATACAGGGCCGGATATCTGGTTTGACGCCAATCGCACCACCGGTCCGCTGACCAAGAAGGGGGTCACCACCAATCTTGAGCCCTTTATCGAAGCCGATGCTAACTGGAATGAGGATGATTTTGTCGAGAATGTTTGGATCGCACAGACCTATGATGGCGCACGCTGGGGCTTGCCATGGGACAGCGGCGCGATGGCCGTTTTCTTTAACAAAGATCACTTTGATGCCGCCGCCGTTGAATATCCCGATCCGCAAAGCTGGATGACCTGGGATGAGCTGATCGAACTGGGCAAGCAGTTGACCCTCGATCTCGATGGTAATAAACCTGGTGACGCCGCCTTTGATCCGGCACGCGTCAAGCAATATGGCTTTGCACCAAGCACCGGTCATGGTCGCCAAACCTATATCTGGGCCAACGATGCCGAGATCATCGCCGCCGACAACACCATGCCGATGGATTCCGAAAATTTCATCGAGGCGATGAACTGGCTCGCCGATCTGGGCCTGAAGCATTACATCAGCCCCACCCCCGCCTATGCCGCCGCCGGTGAGATCAGCCTGGTGGCCGGCACGGTGGCCATGCAGCATGATGGGGTTTGGAATCTAGGTCGCGTGAATGAAGCCGGGATCAACTGGGGCGTTATCCAGGTGCCTTATAATAAGTCAATGGCTTCTTATGGCCATTACTCGCCACTTTGTATCTTCTCCAAGACCAAGCATCCCCAGGAATCATACGACTTTATCTCCTGGGCCTCTTGTAGCCACGATGGCCAAAAGATCCTCGTTGACCTCGGGATGCAGCAGCCGATCCGCAAAGATCTGCGCGAAGAGTTCCTCAACAATGAGAAGCCACCGGAAAAGCAATATCGCCAAGTCTTCTACGATGCCTTTGAGAACAAAGAAACCTTCCGCTGGCCCGGCGATACCATCGGCTCCTATTATGGTGGCTGGTACCAGACGTTCATTGACTACTGGGGCCCCTACCTGGACCGCCTCTGGCTGGGCGATGCGCGCTGGGAGGATATGGCGGCAGAAGTGCGCGCCGGTTCTGAGCAGATTTTGGCGACGGGGGAAATTTCTTAGGGTTGGGTAAATCAGTGAGCCAGTAAGACGGTGGGACAGGCGGACGGTGGGCAGTGAAACTGTATCACCGTCCGCCTGTCCCACCGTTGACACCGTAGGAAAGAACCTATGTCATCCATTGCCATCCCAACAACCAAAACAGAAAAGACCAAACGCCATCCCTTCTACCAACGCCTCAGCTTTGAAGAGACCTTTTGGGGCTGGCTCTTTGCCCTGCCCGCGGTGCTGGGACTGCTCATCTTTAAGCTGGGGCCAGTGGTCGCCAGTCTCTTTTTGAGCTTTACCAAGTATGACATTATCAGCGCACCACAGTGGACCGGGCTGGCTAATTACAATAAATTGCTCGGCGATGATCTCTGGCTTACGTCGGTGGGGGTTACCTTGCGCTACGTCGGTCTCTTTGTGCCCAGTGCGTTGATCACCGCCTACGCCATCGCCCTGTTGATGAGCCGCGATGTCAAGGGCATCTATTTCTACCGTACGATCTGGTACCTGCCTTCGATCGTGCCGGCGGTGGCCAGCGCGACGATCTGGCGTTGGGGGCTCAATCCAGAATTTGGGCCGATCAACTATCCACTCAAACTGCTTGGCTTGCCCGCCCCCCGTTGGCTCACCGACCCCGATTGGATTGTGCCGTCGATTGTCTTTATCAGCCTCTGGGGCTTAGGCAACACGGTGTTGATCTTTCTGGCCTCGATCAAAGGAGTGCCGTCGACCTACTACGAGGCGGCGGAAGTGGACGGGGCTGGCCTTTGGACGCGCTTTCGCCACATCACCTTACCGTTGACTTCGTCGATTATCTTCTATCAGCTGATCGTCAACGTCATTGGCAGCTTTCAAGTCTTTGGCGTGGCCTATGTGCTCTTTGTCCGCAACTCTTCTGCTTCTTCGGCAGGGCCAGACAACGCCGCGCTCTTCTATGTGCTTTACATGTACCGCAACGCCTTTAGCTACTTCCGCAACGGCTATGCCTCGGCGATGGCTTGGGTGCTCTTTGTTGTGATCATGCTGCTGACCGCGTTGCTCTTTTACAGTCAAAGCCGTTGGGTCTACTACGAGACAGAAGGAGCCAATGAATGACCCTCTTCCGTCCATCTAGTATTGGTCGCCGGTTGTTAACGCACTTGGTGTTAGCCGCCGGTGGCTTGTTGATGTTGATTCCCTTCTTCTGGCTTGTCTCCTCTTCGCTCAAAGCCGCCCATGAGATCTATGTCTTTCCCCCCAAATGGATCCCCGATCCAGTGCGCTGGTCCAACTATGAAGAGGTCTTTGCCGTGGTGCCGGTCTTGGGCTATGCGCTGAACACGCTCATTGTGACGATCTTAGGTACGGCGGGGATTGTGCTCAGCTCCTCCTTAGCAGCCTACAGCTTTGCCCGCCTGCGCTTCAAAGGGCGTGATTGGCTCTTTGTCGCCATCCTGGCAACGATTATGTTGCCTTTTGCTGTCACCATGATCCCGACCTACATCCTCTTTAGCCGCTTGGGCTGGGTTGGTACCTTTTTACCTTTGATTGTACCCGACTGGTTTGGCGCGCCGATCACCATCTTTCTACTCCGCCAATTTTTCCGTACCATTCCCATGGAGTTAGAGGATGCCGCCCGCATCGACGGTGCCAGCCGGCCGCGCATCTTCTGGTCAGTCATCCTGCCCTTGGCCCGTCCCGCCTTGACCGTCGTGACAGTATTAGCTGTTTTGCAACATTGGAACGACTTCCTGGGGCCGCTGATCTATCTGAAAAAACGGGAGATGTACACCCTTGCCCTGGGCCTCAATGCCCTGCAATACTTTGAAGGTGGCCTCGATTGGACCCACTATGTCATGGTGATGGCGACGCTGATGGTGGTGCCGGTGGTGATCATCTACTTTCTCGCCCAGCGAGCGCTGGTCGAGGGGATTGTGTTGACGGGGCTGAAAGGATAAAAAATTTACCATTTACCATTCACCGTTCACCATTTATAATTCCCAATTCCCAATTGTAAATGGTAAATTGTGAACGGTGAATGGTAAATGATAAAAGTCTGCATTTAGGAGCCTCACCTTGTTTACACTCGACACCCACTGCCATTTCTTCCCCCAAGCCTTTCTTGACGCGGCACGTAAACCTAATTCCTTCCGCGCATCCCTCGAACGTCGCGCCGATGGCCGCGAGCATCTCGTCTGCCCCGGCAACTTTGACCACCCGCTGACGCCCGACTTTTACGCGGCCGAGCAGATGTTGGCGGATATGGACAAAACGGGCATGCAGATGGCCGCGATCTCCGCCGCGCCGCCAACCCTTTCCTATTGGGCCGAAGCGGGCGCGGCACGCGAACTGGCATCAGCGATGAACGAAAGCATTGCACAGCGGGTCAAGGAACACCCGGATCGCTTCGTCGGCCTGGCGACGGTGCCACTGCAAACTATCGATGCGTCGGTGCGGGAGGCCAAGCGGGCGATTGGCGAGTTGGGGTTGCACGGCTTTCAGATCGGCTCGAATGTCGGCGGCAAGAATCTCAATCATCCCGATTATTGGCCTTTTTTTGAGACGGTGGCCGCACTCAATGTCCCCCTCTTTGTCCACCCCTACATCCCCGCCGGTGAAGAGCGGATGCAGGAGTATTATTTGCACAACCTGATCGGCATGGTCGCCGAGACGGGGTTGGCGATTGCCAGCGTAATCTATGGCGGTGTGCTTGAACGGTGGCCGAATCTGAAGATCATCTTTGCCCATGCCGGCGGCGTCTTCCCCTATATCGTCGGACGCATGGACCACGGCTACAAAGTGCGCACAAAGGAATGTACCGAAGCGATTCCCCATCCACCTAGCCACTACATGAAGCAGCTCTACTTTGACTGCATGTCCTTTAACGACCGAGCATTGCGCTATCTGGTTGACACCGTTGGGGCGGACCACGTGCTGCTAGGCAGCGACTATCCTTTTGACATGGGACCGATCGGTGGACCGGCAGCGGAGGTGCAGGCGAATTCGTATTTGAGTGAGGCGGAGAAGGCGCAGATCTGTGGCGGGACAGCACGAATGCTCTATCGACTGACAGAGTGATAGGGAACGCGATGGCCAAAGGGTGCAGTTGGTCCCGGAGGGACGTTTGAATTAGGCGTTTCCATCTCTAAAATCAGCGGTCCCTCCGGGACATAGAACAGCCTCCGTGCTCTCTGTGACAAAACCCAATAACAGAGAATCGAAATCACAGCACCAAACGATCAAAGGAGATTCCCATGAATGGCTATGAAGTGATGGCCCAAGCCTTAAAGGCTGAGGGTGTTGAGTTTATGGTGGCGTTCCCCGCACAGCGCTTAATCGATGTGGCGGCCATTGCCGGCATCCGCCCCATCATTTGCCGCCAGGAGCGCGCCGGCGTCAACATGGCGGACGGCTTTAGCCGCGTCAACAATGGCCGCAAGATCGGCGTCTTCTCTATGCAGCAGGGCCCCGGCGCAGAAAATGCCTTTGGTGGCGTCGCCCAAGCCTATGCCGATTCGGTGCCGATCCTCGTGCTCCCCGGCGGCGAACCGCACGGCCGCCGCGGCATCCACCCCACCTTTGATGCTGTACCCAACTACCAAGGGATCACCAAATGGGGTGCGGTGATCCACCGGCCCGAAGATATTGCGATCATGGCACGCCGCGCCTATGCCCAACTCAAGCATGGTCGCCTGGGGCCGGTGATGCTGGAGATGCCCGGCGATGTGATGGGAGCCGAGGTGCCCGCCGGTGCCGACAAGTACACGCCGGTCCCCCGTTTTGCCTCAATGGCCTCATCCGAAGATGTGCGCGATCTGGTGACGGCGCTGCTCAAAGCCAAAGACCCGATTATCTGTGCCGGCGCGGGCATCTTCTATGCCGAAGCGACCGACGAACTGATCGAGTTTGCCGAACTCACCAACATCCCCGTGATGACCTCCCACGCCGGCAAAAGCGCTTTCCCAGAGAACCATCCCCTGGCCCTCGGTGTCGGTGCCATTTCACGCACGCTGATGGTCCACCGTTTCCTACAGACGACCGATTTTGTCCTTGGTGTCGGTACCAGCTTTACGCGCAACACCTTTACCGCGGCGATGCCCAACAATGTGGTGATGGCGCAGGTGACCAACTGTGCCGAGGATATCAACAAGGATTACGACGTGGCCTATGGCGCGATCGGCGATGCCAAACTGGTGTTGCGCCAGCTGATCGAAGAGGTGAAAAGTCAGTTGGGTGTGGGGGGACGCGGCGATGTCAACAACGCGGTGGATCGCATCTCGCAACTAAAGGAAGAGTGGTTGGGGCAGTGGGAACCGCATTTCACGAGTAACGAAGTGCCGATCAGCCCCTACCGCGTCATCCGTGAATTGCAACGGGCGGTCGATGTCGACAACACGATCATCACCCACGATTCCGGTTATCCGCGTGAACAGCTTGTTCCCTTCTGGCAACCGACCAAGCCGCACGGCTATCTCGGCTGGGGCAAATCAACCCAGCTTGGTTATGGCCTCGGCCTGGCGATGGGGGCAAAGCTCGCCGCACCGGAGCGTCAGGTGATCAACATCATGGGGGACGCCGCTTTTGGCATGGCCGGTCTTGACCTGGAAACCGCCAGCCGCGCCGGGATTGCGATCCTAACGATTGTGCTCAACAATGGCGTCATGACCCACTACCACGATCACATGCCCTATGCCACCGAGCATTGGCAGCTCAATCAATTGGGTGGCAACTATTCTGCGGTGGCCGAGGGATTGGGTGTCTTTGCGCAACGGGTGAATGCGCCCGATCAACTGGCCGGTGCAATCCGCAAGGCAATTGCGAAGAATCAGGAGGGCAAGTCAGCGTTGATTGAAGTGATGACGAAGGAGGAGGAGACGGTCTCGCGGTTCTGATATGGGTTACCTGTAGCAACGATGATTTTTGTGGATACGGATTGTTAGAAACACGGATAGCAAAAAAATCCGTGTTTCTAACAATCCGTATCCACAGCCAAACCTGCAACTGCGCTGGATGGTCAGGCAATGTCGAATTGGAACTATGATCTGCCCTGGTATCACGGCTCGCAGCAGGAATTGACTGTGCTGCGCGTCGGCAGCTCGATCACACACGATCGGGACATTGCCAGCGTCTTCTCTCACCGGCCAAGCATCAGCACGGTTGAAGATGATGGGACGCACAAACACAATGGCACAGCGCCTGGCTATCTCCACATCATCGATGAGCCAATCACTGCCGCCGATGTCGAACCCCATCCCCATCCCATCAACGCAAGCAAGTGGGAGTGGCTGACCAAACGGGAGATCAAGATGCGGTTGATCGAGCAGCCAACGTTGCGCGAGGAGGAGTTGCTGACTGAGGAAGATATTGCTGTGTTGCGACAACGGCAGCAACGGGTTGGTGAAGAGACGTTTCGGGAAGGAAGGGGCTGAATTGTAAATGGTGAATTGCCCCCATGCGCTTCCATCATTGAAGAGTGGGCGCTAGAAGAGGTTATCGTATGCCCTTGATTAGCATCAATGAGATCACCTATCACTATACCTTAGTTGGCCCTACGACCGCGATTTCGTCCCAATATCCGCTAGTGATGCTGCACGGCTTTACCGGCAGTGGCACCAATTGGCGCACCCTCGCTGACCGTTTGTCGCCCACCGTGCCAACCATCACCATTGATCTGCTTGGTCATGGCCAGACCGATGCGCCCGCCGATCCGGCGCGCTATCGCATGGGGGCGGCGGCACAGGATCTGGTCGATCTGCTGGCTATCGTGTCACCGGGACCGGTCAATTTGCTTGGCTACTCCATGGGCGGGCGGCTGGCGCTTTATCTTGCGGTAACCTATCCACAACTGGTCAATAGACTCATCCTGGAGAGTGCATCACCGGGGTTGGCAGATGCCGCGGAACGGGCCGCCCGCGTGCACAGCGATGAAGCGCTGGCCGATCGCATCGAACGCGAAGGTATCGCTGCGTTTGTTGCGCATTGGGAGAGGATTCCCCTCTTTGCCAGTCAACACAACCTGCCCGCGGCCACCCGCCAACAGTTGCGCGAGCAGCGGCTACGTAACCGACCTCAGGGGCTAGCCAATAGCCTGCGCGGCATGGGCAGTGGCGTCCAACCGGATCTGTGGCCCCACCTGCCGGCCTTGACGCTGCCGCTTCTCTTGCTCACCGGTACATACGACGAAAAGTTCTGTGTCATCGCCGAAGAGATGGCACAGAAGCTGCCCAACGCCCGCCACCAGACGATCGCCGAGGCCGGCCACACGATCCACCTGGAACAGCCAGCGGCGTACACGGCGGCGGTCACCGAGTTTCTCAGTGGAGAGTAGACGGTCGGACAGTGGGACGGTTATACTGCCTGACCGTCCGACCGTCCGACCGTCTGACCGTCCGACCGTCCCACCGTCTCACTGCCCCTACGGCAACCACTTGATATCCGAGAAATCCGGTTTACGCTTTTCGAGGAAAGCATTGCGCCCTTCTTTCGCCTCTTCGGTCATGTAGGCGAGGCGGGTGGCTTCGCCAGCAAAGACCTGCTGACCGACCATGCCGTCGTCGGTCAGGTTAAAGGCAAACTTGAGCATCTTGATTGAGGTGGGCGATTTGGCCAGGATCTCTTTGGCCCAGCCATAAGCCGTCTCTTCCAGCGCATCGTGCGGCACGACGGCGTTGACCATGCCCATCTCATAGGCTTCTTGCGCCGAGTAGTTGCGGCCAAGGAAGAAGATCTCACGCGCCCGCTTCTGGCCGACCATCTTGGCTAGATAGGCCGAGCCATAGCCGCCGTCAAAACTGGTGACATCGGCATCGGTCTGTTTGAAGATGGCATGTTCCTTGCTGGCTAGCGTCAGATCACAGACTACATGTAGACTGTGCCCACCGCCGACAGCCCACCCAGGGACGACGGCGATCACCACCTTGGGCATAAATCGGATCAACCGCTGCACTTCGAGGATGTTTAGTCGTGGCATTCCTGTTTCGTCGACATAGCCCTGGTGACCGCGCGCGTTCTGGTCCCCGCCACTGCAAAAGGCGTAGACGCCATCTTTGGTCGAGGGGCCTTCAGCTGACAGCAGCACAACGCCAATACTGGTATCTTCGCGGGCGTCAATAAACGCCTCGAAGAGTTCACCCACGGTGAGCGGGCGAAAGGCGTTGCGCACATTGGGGCGGTTAAAGGCAATCCGTGCCACACCGCCGGCCTTTCTATAGGTAATATCCTGGTATTCCTTGACCGTCTGCCAGTCGATGCTACTCATCTGCTTTTCCTCTCCGCCTCTCCTGTAAATAGATACCCGATTTGTTTTACACTCGTGAGATAAGATGATACTGTTGGTCTATCTTACAATCTGGATATGTCACTCCTGTGTAGACAGGAGTCCACTCGTCCCCACTGGATTCCTGCCTGCGCAGGAATGACCGGAAGACAAGATGACCGCTGTGGGTTCATCCTGTCATCTTGGCTTCCGGTCGCATCCTCTGCTAAATCGAGATAACGTCTAAACTAATCTGGATGATTACAGACATGGCTAAACGCTGCCCACATCTGCGCTATCTGCATTCTATAAGTAACTTCAACTGCCTCTAAAAGTTCGTCACTTATCCAACGTTGCATTATACTCGTTGGCATAGTGCGTACCCAAATACTTTCCCTCATACACTAACTATCACCGGTTGTTCTTAGCTTTCGGCAGCCTCAAGCATCGACCAACTGATGACCAACTAGAATGGAACTTCTATGGCAATCTGGTTTGCAACCCCTACACTCGACGATCTCACGGCCTTTTCGCAAGCAACGCTGGCCGACCATCTTGGCATTGAATATACAGCCATCGGCGATGACTTTATCACGGCGCGCATGCCGGTGGATCAGCGTACGGTGCAGCCCTTTGGACTGTTGCACGGCGGTGCCTCGGTAGCGCTCGCAGAGACGCTTGGCAGTATCGCTGCCAATTGCTGTGTTGACCCCACTGCAAAGGTCTGTGTGGGTCTGGAGATCAATGCCAACCATGTGCGGTCGGCGCGCACTGGCTACGTCTGGGGGACGACCTCACCGATCCACATTGGCGGTACCACCCAACTCTGGCAGACGCGGATTGTGGACGATCAGGATCGGTTGATCTGCATCTCGCGTCTGACGGTGGCTGTCCTGGAGCGCAAAGGTTAGCCCCATGACGACGACATCTGATCTACATGACCTCTTCCTCGATCCGCCACGTGCGTTTGGCATCCTGCCCTTCTGGTTTTGGAACGACGACCTCCAAGATGAGGAGCTGATCCGCCAGATCCACGAATTTTATGCTAAGGGCTTTGGCGGCTTTTTGTTGCACCCACGCGTGGGGTTATCGCGGCGGATTGGCTATCTGACCAACGAATTCTTTCGCCTTGTCCGTCTGGCCGTCGATGAGGCCGCCAAATTGGGGATGAAGGTGGTTTTATACGATGAGGGCTCTTATCCCTCCGGGTCGGCCGCCGGGCAGGTGGTGGCAGCGAATCCTGATCATGGCTCACGCGCCATTATCGCAAAGCAACAGGAGATCAGCGGCCCGGCCACCGGCTTCTGGCACCCCAACCCTGGCCGTGCGCTTACCGATGAGCTGCTCGCCGTGGTGGCCGGCCGCGAGATCGAGCCAGGGGTGCTCGACCCGGCGACGTTGACGCTTCTGCCTCTGCAGGAACCCGAATTGGTGCGCTATGATCTGCCAGCGGGGCAGTGGCGGCTGATGGCGATCTGGCATGTCCATAGCGGCGGCACGATCCGCGGCGTCTTTGCCGAGCAGGAAGATGGCCACGCCCTCGCCCCCGCTGCCGGTGATATTCTCAGCCCCGACGCAGTAGCCAGTTTCATCCATCTCACCCATGATCGCTATTATGCGCACCTTGCCGATCACTTTGGCAGCACCGTAGTGGCCATGTTTACCGATGAGCCGATGGTCTTGGGACGGGGAGCGAAACGCGGCCCACAAGCCTGGCCCTTTACTCCCGGTTTTCTGGCCGACGCGCAACAGGGTTGGGAGGAAGAGGTGACCAAATGGTTGCCGGCGCTCTGGCTCGATTGTGGCGAACGGACGGCGGCATTTCGCCAACAGTACACCGACGCCGTTCACCGGCGCCTGGAGCGGGTCTTTTATGGCGCGCAGGGGCAATGGTGTGCTGCGCATGGCATTGCGCTCACCGGCCACCCAGCGGAAAGTAACGACTTTGGTGCGCTACGCAAATTTCAATGGCCGGGGCAGGATATGGTCTGGCGCTGGGTGACGCCGGGGTCGGCAAGCGCGCTGGTGGGGCTACACAGTTGCGCGCCCAAAAGCGCCAGCAGCGCGGCCGCCTTACAGGGCAGTCCGCGCAACGGCTCCGAAGTGCTCGGTGCCTATGGTTGGCAACTAACGCTCGATGAGGTCAAATGGCTGCTCGACTGGCACCTCGTCCGTGGCAACAATCTCTTTTTCCTGCACGCCGTTTTCTACTCGGTGCGTGGTCGCCGCGCCTATGAGAGCGAGCCGGATCTGGGGCTACACAATGTCTGGTGGCCCTACTTTGGGCTTATTGCTGACTATCTGCGCCGTCTCTGCTGGCTGCTGAGCGATGGCGTCGAGATCTGCGACGTTGCCATTCTCACCGATGGCAACAACGCGGCCTGGAATGCAGCTGGGGTGCTCTATCAGCAGCAGATCGACTTTCTCTACATCGATGAGATTGCGCTGGACGGGGCAAACGTTGAGGCGGGAACGCTTTTGATTGGGCAGCAACGTTTTCGGACTGTGATCTGTGATCCGCCACAGCCGAGCACGCACCCTGCCTTGCAGCGCTTTGTGGAAAGTGGCGGGCAGTTGCTTGTTGAGTGGCAGAAAGAGACGCTCCTTGACGCGCTAGGAAATGGTGCCGAGAATGATGTGATTTGGCAGTGTACCAGCGGTGAACGTGCGGAGTTGCGCGTCTTGCACTATCGCAAAGCGGGGCGTGATTTCTATCTGTTGGTCAACGAAGGCGAAGATGCAATCGCCGGCACCTTGTCGCTGGCTGCCAACGGTGCATTAGAACAATGGGATCCATTGAGCGGCGCTAGTCAACCGTGGTCCAGCTTGTGGCAGGGTAATCGAACCGTCACCGAGCTTCAGTTGGATCGCCGCCAAAGCACCCTTCTCGTCGTTGATCCCAATACGTTGCCCACGCCCGCCGCGGCACGACCACCAATGCCAGGCGCTATCATCACTGGAATTGATGGCCCGTGGCAAGTAACGGATGAGGCGGGGAATCTCCTAACGCTACCTTGTCCAGGCGATTGGGCGCAAGAGGCCGATTGGGAGACCTATGCCGGTACCCTGACCTTTGCCACTGATTTTATCCTTACTGATTGGCGAACTGGTGATCCCCTCTTCCTCGACCTCGGTGCGGTAGGTGATATTGCCGAAGTGCAGATCAACGACGCGCGTGTCGGCCTTTGCGCATGGAGACCCTACCGCCTGCGTATCGATGCGCACTGCCGTGAGGGCATCAATCGCGTAACCATCCACGTGACAAATTCGATTGCCAATCGCTACGAAGGGTTGCAATTGCCATCGGGCATCCTGGGGCCGATACAACTGTTGGCGGGGCGGTGAGTTCATCCCATTCCAGAAGCGTAGAGCAGAGGTACCTATCTACTGAAGCCCCACCTCAAACCAAGGACTTTTGTAGACACGGATTGAGGGAAACAGGGATAAAATTATTTTGAAAAATCCGTCTTTCTATCAATCCGTGTCCACAAAGAAAAATTTGCTTGTTTGTAGCGTAGGCCCAAGCAGACCGCGGCTACCCCAAATCGGCGTCGGTAATAACCCGATAGGTCAGCTCTGCTTGGGCACCGGGTAACATGATCGTATCCATAAAGAGTTGGCCATTGCGCACGGTGCCAATGCCAAAGCCCGAGCCATCGAGCAAGCGCAGATTTTGTTGTACGCCCGGATCAATTGTGTAAAGGACCGCGGGCGTCGTCACGGAAATGGTATTGGCAAATTGCGCAACATGGCTATAATGGATGTGACCGCTGAGGATACCGAGCACTTGTTGGTGCCGACTGACCACAGCTGCCAATGCTGCTGGGTTGTTGAGGCCAATTGTATCGAGCAAGCGCACGGTCGTAGGCACCGGTGGGTGGTGGAGCGCAATCAGATGACCGCGCGCCATTGGCTTTGCCAATTCGGCATCGAGCCAGGCTAATTGCTCCGTATCCAGATAGCCGTGAACTTGGCCGGGCAGATGGCTGTCGAGCATGATCACATTGAGGCCATCAATGGTTTGACTATGATAGTAAGGCTGATTCGAGTCGGTTTCGCCCAGCACGCTCTGCCGAAAGGGGCCGCGCGCATCGTGATTGCCCAAGCCCAAAAATACCGGCACGCCAAAGGCCTCTAGCGCCGGCAACCACTCCTGAAGATACTGATACTCGGCTGGTTGGCCATCGTTGACCAGGTCACCAGTGACAAGCAAAAATGCTGGTGTAATCTCCAAGGTGTGAATCCGGTCGAGCAGGCGGCGCAGCTTTGTCGCTGGCGAAAGGCCATTGACCAGCGCGCCTTCGTGATTTGATAGATGCAAATCGGTTAGATGAAGGAAGGTGAGGTCGGCTGTTGTGGTTGTACAAGTTGTCATAAGCGTAATTATCTCATGCTCTTATTGTGTGGAAGGATGGCGAGCCGGTGCTATCATTGCGAGGAAGGTGCCACTGTTCAAAACAAATGAGGGAGGATTGATAGCGCAGCCCAGACATAGCTATTTCGATTCTTGACATGTTGAATGGTACCATAATTACCGGAAATTGCAATACGCCATTTCATACAAAAATGGTTCATTTGTCATAAACATCCACAGCGCTTACGCTCTTCCTGGTTGAGTGGGCTGCATTTTGCCGCCTCAAAACTAGAGATGTGTAAGTCTTAAGACATTCAACCGGAGCTAAGATCATGCGCGAACTTGCGCTCTCATCACTCACCGCCGTTGCCGAGCAGATCCGGCGACGCGAACTTTCACCAATCGAACTTACTCAGTATCTGCTCGATCGGATTGCTGCCCTGGATCCGCAATTTCATAGCTATGTCACCGTTACCCCCGAGTTAGCGCTGGCACAGGCGCAAGCAGCCGATGCCGAAATCAGCGCCGGTTACTACCGCGGGCCGCTGCATGGCATCCCAATTGCGCTCAAAGATTTGTGCTATACCAAAGGGATCCCAACAACCTGCGGATCGGCGATGTTTAGGGATTTTGTGCCGGACCACAATGGCACGGTAACGCAGAAGCTGGCCGATGCCGGTGCGATCCTGCTGGGCAAGCTGCACATGACCGAGTTTGCGCTGCGTTGGCACCATCCCTATCGACCGATCCCCGTCAACCCGTGGGGTGAGGGCCGCTGGCCGGGTGTCTCGTCGAGTGGCTCCGGCGTGGCGGTGGCCGCCGGCCTCTGTTACGGTGTGATTGGCACCGACACCGGTGGCTCGATCCGCTTTCCGGCGGCAGCGAATGGCGTGGTTGGCCTCAAGCCGACCTATGGCCGCGTCAGCCGCGCCGGCGTCTTCCCGTTGGCGGCTTCACTCGACAATGTGGGCCCACTGACGCGCACCGTCGCCGATGCCGCGATCTGGTTGCAGGCGATTGCCGGTTATGATCCGCTCGATCCAACGTCTAGTATCCTGCCGGTGCCCGATTATCTGGCTGAATTGGCCAAAGGGCTCGATGGCATTCGCATTGGGGTGGATGAGGCGTACCTGACGGTGGGGGTGCAGCCGGCGGTTTCGGCGGCGGTGTTGGCGGCGGTGGCACAGTTGCGCAGCTTGGGCGCAGAGATTGTGCCCGTCACCGTGCCGGAGCCGGATCTCGACGAGACGGTCAAGGCGTGGTACCTCCTGACCGCTGCCGATGCGCTGGTTGCCCATGAAGGGGTCTATCCAACGCGACGGGACGAATACGGTCCTTTCCGTGAGTTGCTCGACGATGGCGCAAAGGCATCGGCCCAAGCGTATGCCAAAGCCCACCAACTGCGCGAAGAGGTCGCCGCGCGCATGACGCAGCTTTTTGACAGCATAGACGTGCTGGTCACCCCAACGATGCCGACGACTGCACCGCAGATGGACGCCAGCGGTGCGCCGCTGATCCAACAGGGCTATGTGCGGGCGCGCTACACCTATCCCTACAACTTCAGCCGCCACCCCACCCTCTCGCTGCCTTGCGGCTTTGATGGGGATCGGCTGCCGGTCAGTTTGCAACTCGTCGGGCGGCACTTTGGCGAGGATCTGATCTGCCGGGTTGGTCACGCCTATGAGCAGGCGACGGTGTGGCATACCGCGGTGCCGACGTTGTTGGCGTAAAGAGTTGTTATACGAGCAAAACCGGCGTTTAATCTTTCCGTAAGGTAAGCAGACGATACATTATAGCTGGATAGAGCCAAAGGTGGTATACTTGAACGTACAATTGGGTCTTTCTCTTTACCGTGGTAGATGCAGAGATTGATAGACAAAAAACTGTGCCGTTACTGAGTGAGTTGAGGAATAGGAAAGATGCTAAATGAGTTCAGCCTATCTGGAACAAGCGCTACCAATTACTGTTGATCAAAATATTATGAGTGGAACACCGGTGTTTCGTGGCACGCGAGTGCCAGTACAAACGCTCTTTGAGTATTGGATGGACGGTTGCACGTTGGAGGAATTTCTTGATAATTTCCCAACGGTCTCTAGGGAGGAAGTATTCATGCTGCTAGCCTATGCCGCAAAGCAATTTACCAATCAAGAAACGCGCTATGAGGCTACAGTTGCATGAAGGTGTTGATTGATGAAAGTTTGCCACGGTACCTTCTGCAACTTTTGCAAGAGTTTGATGCCTATACGGTTCAGTATATGGGTTGGTCAGGCACAAAAAACGGTGAATTTTTGAATCTTGCCGAAGGTAAATTTGATGTGTTCTTAACCGCAGACAAAAACCTTCGCTATCAACAAAATTTTGCACACCGGACGATTGCACTCATCATTTTTCCTTCTAATAAATTGAGTGTAGTCAAGGCGTTAGTATCACAGGTAAAGGTCGCTCTGTTGACCATTGAACGAAATAGTTTTATCGAATTGTGAATACTTTTTCAACTTTATAAAATGGTTGACGCGATAACATACCTATGCTATGATAATGTTAACCTATAGATGACTTTGATAGAGGTCAGAACGAGATAGTTGTGCTTTTCAGAGAGTCGCCGGGTGGTGTGAGGCGATAAGCCGCTGTGACGTTAGCCCCTCTTGAGTCCCTGGCGGACCTCAATGCACGAAAGCAAAGACTAAAGTCTTTACTGCGATCTGTTGGGAGAAAAGCAGGCGGTTCACACCCGTTAACGTGTTTGAGGCAGAAAGCGCTTAATTGTCAATTGTGAAGAGTCAATTGATAATGGTTATAGCTCTTCTGCGAACACAGGTGGTACCACGAAAGGCCCATTCGTCCTGTAACGACGAATGGGCCTTTTTTCGTTAGTGTGGAGATACGTCGCCTCTTGGTTTCGATACGTCGCTTCGCTCCTACTCAACCGGCGAGTTGCGTATCTCTACACTAACTTATGTTAGGAGATGATCATGTTAGACATTCGCTGGATGCGCGAAAACCGGGAGGCCTTGGCCGAGGCGATGCGCAAACTCAATGATCAGGACGCACCGTGGGAGAAGGCGTTGGCGCTCGATGAAGAGCGGCGCGAGTTGCTGACCAAGGTGGAGGTGCTGCGCGCCGACCGCAACAGCGGCTCCAAGGCGGTTGGCGGGCTGATGCGCGAGAAGAAGGTCGACGAGGCGAACGCGCTTAAGGCGCGCATGGGCGCGCTTGGCGATGAGATCGCGGCCATCGATGTGCGGCTCAACGAGGTTGAGGCCGAATTCCGTGACGCCATGTTGCGCATTCCCAACCCGCCTGACCCCGAAGTGCCGGTCGCGGCCGACGAGTCGGGCAATGTTACGCTGAAGGTCTGGGGTGATGCACCGGAATTTGACTTCGCACCGCAGCCCCATTGGGAAATTGGCGACCGTTTGGGCATCATTGACATCGAGCGCGGCACCAAGATCGCGGGCAGCCGCTTCTATCTGCTGCGCGGCGCGGGGGCACGGTTACAGCGCGCCCTTTCGGCCTGGTTTCTCGATGTCCACACCGGTGAGCACGGCTATGAAGAGGTTTACCCGCCCTTTATGGTGCGCGAAATTTGTATGGAGGGAACCGGCAATCTGCCCAAGTTTGGCGAGAATCTTTACCGCGATGCCGAAGAAGATTATTGGTTGATTCCCACCGCCGAAGTGCCGGTGACGAACATGTATCGCGACGAGATCATCGAGCCAGGCCAGTTACCGATCAATCATGTGGCGGCGACTCCCTGTTTTCGTCGCGAAAAGGTCTCGGCTGGCAAAGATGTGCGCGGGATCAAGCGGGTTCACCAATTCCAGAAGGTCGAGATGGTCAAGTTTGTGGAGCCGGAGAAGGGGCGGGAAGCGCTTGAAGCGTTGACGCGCGATGCTGAGGAATTGCTCGAGCGTTTGGGGCTGCGCTACCGCCGTTTGGCGATTGCGACCGGGGATCTCTCCTTTGTCGCCTGTATGAAGTATGATCTGGAAGTGTGGGCCGCCGGCTGTGATGAGTGGCTGGAGGTTAGCTCCTGTTCGTGGTTCCGTGACTTTCAGGCCCGGCGTGCCAATATTCGTTATCGCCCTGCTGAGGGGGAACGACCGGAGTTTGTCCACACCTTGAATGGCTCGGGGTTGGCGTTGCCCCGCATTATCATCGCGATTCTCGAGAATAATCAGCAGGCCGATGGCTCGGTCATCGTACCCGAGGTACTGCGCCCCTATATGGGCGGGCTAGAGGTGATTCGCTAGTTGGGACAGGGGAGTCAAAAGGGAAGAGATTGATTCTGAAATCTCTTCCCTTTTGACTCCCCTGTTCAGCCGCCATTCCATCCCCGCGTGTAGAGCCACTTACAGACCTTGCACCACTTGCGCAGTATAGTGCGAGCAGTTCAATCACCAATCCATTAACTGATGTTCTCATTCAGGAGGCTGCCGTGCAAGATGCCTATCTCCGTCGTCAGAAGGATCGCCTGCTGAGCCCCATGGCGGGGCCATTCTTTGCCGCGGTGCATCCCAATACTGTTTCGGTCATTGCGATGATCATTGGGTTGGGCTCGGCGGCGGCGATCATCTTACAACTCTATTGGGTGGGGCTCTTTTTGTGGGCGCTCAACCGGATTATGGATGGGCTGGATGGGGTGATTGCGCGGGTGCACCAGAAACAGAGTGATTTTGGTGGCTTTCTCGATCTCTTTCTCGATTTTGTGATCTATCTAGCCGTGCCGGTTGCCTTTATCTGGGCGATGCCGACCACCGCCAATCTGTGGGCCGGGATCGCGCTGCTCGGTTCGTACGTCATGAATAGCATTTCGTGGACCACGCTGGCCGCGCTGCTCGAAAAGCGCCACCGCCAAACAGCCAACCGCCTGACGAGCATGGAGATGCCCACCGGCTTGATTGAGGGCGCAGAAACGATCCTCTTCTACACGCTCTTTTATCTGTTGCCCGGCCAGATTGCTCTGCTCTTTACCGTGATGGCGCTTCTGGTCTTTTATACCGCCAGCCAACGGGTCTGGTGGGCATACCAAACCATGCGCTAACGGTCCGTTGGCGCAGAATCTGCTGTTTGGAACAAAGAAAAAACGCTCGGTATCGCAAAGGATATCGAGCGTTTTTATAGTTCCAGATAAAATTTCCAGGCCGTTGGCACTTGACCCATCGCCACCCAATAATCGACGCGCGGGATTTTAGGCTCCCAGAGCATAGGCATACCCGCCTCATGAGGGGTGCGGTTGCCCTTGCGTTGATTGCATTTGGGGCAGGCGCAGGCGGTATTGCCCCAGCTGTTGCGCCCGCCACGGCTTTTGGGAATAATGTGGTCGATGGTGAAGTCGGCTTTGGTGATGATCGCACTGCCCTGCATGTCGCCAGCATGGATACCACAATAGATGCAGGAAAAATGATCGCGCCGCATGATCCCCCGCCGGCTCCAGCGGACTCCACGTTGTGGCACCGAAACGTAGTGCCGCAGACGGAGCACCGTCGGGATCGGCAACTCTTGCGCCGCGGTCGAGATGTTGAGCAATTCGTCAGTCACGGCATCGACGCGCTCGCGCAGGAGTAGCGACAGCGCGCGTCGCGCGGGGATAACTGCTAACGGCTCATAACTTGCATTGAGAAGTAGAACTGCATTCATAATGATACCAACACACTTATCTTCTGCTCTGTTTGAAAAACACGCGTACTCACACCAATGAGGCAGGCGAACGTTCAGATTTCAAAACAATCCCAGATACCAACAATTTGCGCCGGTTTTCTTTATTATACGCTATTATATTACCGCAAGGTTAACAATCCATCAAGAGTTCATGAATCTGAGAAAGAATAACGCTATGGCCGCCATCGCCTAAGGCTAGGTTCTGTTGACATTTCAATTTATTGGTCGTTTTGGCACATCTCAACAGACCCTAGTTGTCTGTCTGCTTAATTTTTAGAAATCCCTGGCTGATCATACTCGCACGGGGATTTCTAAAAATTAAATGTTCGCAGCACTAGTATGCGGTGGCATATGTAAGTCCATCGTTTAGTCAATACCTTCGCCAAACCTTGTTTTGGCGGAAATTTCCAGATGTCATTCCTGCGCAGGCAGGAATCTACTCGTGTAACGTGAAGATGGATTCCTGCCTGCGCAGGAATGACGGCTCTAATTTCTGAAATTGGCGAAG
>DAOUCA010000205.1:0-8623 GCA_034432375.1 Caldilineaceae bacterium | reverse complement strand
CTTCGCCAATTTCAGAAATTAGAGCCGTCATTCCTGCGCAGGCAGGAATCCATCTTCACGTTACACGAGTAGATTCCTGCCTGCGCAGGAATGACATCTGGAAATTTCCGCCAAAACAAGGTTTGGCGAAGGTATTGCTATAGTACGACAACGTTAAATTACATTCCATAGACAGGATTTACACGATTCACAAGATTTTTGTTCTGCCGTGTCAATCCGGTTAATTCTGTTAATCTTGTCTAATTTAACGTTGTCGTACTAGGGTCTGTTGACATTTGCCAAAACGACCAATAAATTGGCCGACTAACCCCGCAAAGCCGCCTCAGCGGCTACATAGCTAGCCGCTGAGGCGGCTTTTCGGTGTTAGCAGCGGGTTTCAACCCTGCAAAATTGATATGTCAACAGAACCTAGTCACTTTGAAAGTGACTGGCATCTGGCCAACTGCGTAGGTCCTAAAATTGGTATCTGTTCGGTAAACACCATTCTGCGCAATTTTGCGGCATGTGCGGCCGCGGCACCTCCGTTGGCAGCTATGTGATATATTTAATCAGATTTGGCCCTGCTGTCGACCTGTCTTGACATAAGCTGCCACAAACCCAATTCCATAGATCAAATCGAGCAGCGCACCGGCAATGAACATGGAAGGCAGACGCCCTTGTGTCCATAGCCAGCAGGCCGCCACCACAAAGGTGGCCTTTTCCAGAATTGCCACCGGCATTAGTGGCCGATAGCGCTGCGGATCGCTGCCGATCACAAGAAAGGCGAACTGCCAGGCCAGCGTGACGCCGGCAAACCCATAGTAAAATTCCGGGTGGGTGAGGGCCGGGGGCATCTCCACGGCCAAGCGCGCCTCGGTAAAGTAGAGTGGGGCAATTTCCAGAAGGCCAAGCGCACCGGCAATCCGAAAGGCCCATTTGGCAAAATTCATAGGCTTCCTGATCTCCCCTATTGTAACTTTGCTAAGGCGCGTACTGGGAACGTTCCGGCACCTTTAATTTTGGGTGGAATTGCACTAAAGGTGAATCCCTTATCAGGTACACTTTCCAGATTACAGAGATGCTCTACAATCAGAATATTTGCCCCCAACAGTGTTGTATGGATGGGGCGCGTGCGACCGCGCGTGTCATCAATATTGTGAGAATCAATGCCGACCAGTGTCGCGCTTGTTCAACAAGATAAGCCGCTGCGTTGGCGGTCAGAAAGGGGTGGTCTTCAAAATATTGATCCGTTCGCCAGTGCTGCGCCCAGTCGGTATGCACCAGCACCGCCCGCCCTCGCACATCCTGCTGTGTAAACGCATCGACATCAACCGCCAAGCCCTGACTCAGTTCATGGCGGATCACAATCCCCGGCAGATCGGCAAACTGTTCGGGCTGAATCTGCGCAAGATCGGAGCCGTCTGCAAAACGGTGAAAGGGACAGTCGAGATAGGTGCCGGTGTTGGTCACCATTTCAATTTTGCCGATTTGAAATTCGGTGCCGGCTTCATAAAAGTCGCGCGATTTTTCGCGGCTGAGGTAATCACAAATCACCGGCGCCGGCAGTCCTTTGTAGGTGATCATGCCGGATTCGATGGTGTGGCTGAGGTCGACAAATTTTGACATAAACTCTCCTGTTTTAAAAAGCTTGATAAGGTCAATGCCTACGCCAAACCTTGTTTTGGCGGAAATTTCCAGATGTCATTCCTGCGCAGGCAGGAATGACGGCTCTAATTTCTGAAATTGGCGAAGGTATTGTAAGGTTAGACAGGATTTACAAGATTTAAAGATTTTTTCGATCGTTGTACTCGTGTCTACGCAATCCTGTAAATTTTGTAAATCCTGTCGAAATTTGAATTCCTATTCTGTGGACAATCGCGTATATACTGACATCTGACTAGCCAACAGAAGCGATTCGCTGATGAGGTCTTCGCCAATTTGCGTGACTTCGGCGACTAACAGATCGAGATCGGTGCGCTGCGTACGGTGGTTGTTGATGGCGGCGCGCAGACAGTGCTGCCCACGCAGGGTCGTATCCGACACGGCCGCGATGCCGCTCTCTTGCATCTGCTGCATGATCTCGATATTGACCCGCTTGAGCGCCGCTTCTTCCAACTGGCCGGGGTTGTAGCGGAAGCAGACGATGTTGATGCTGGTCGGCGTCATCAGCTCCAACTGCGGCGCGGCCTTGACCAACGCCGTCAGATAGTGAGCCTGCGCGATGTTCTGGTCGATCAGCCGGCCAAATTTCTGGATGCCGTGCTCCTGCAACGCGAGCCACACTTTCAGGGCCCGAAATCCGCGCGAGGTTTGCATGCCATAATCATAGAGCCAATCGGCCGCGGCCACACCCCGCTGCGCCCGCTCCAGATATTCGGGGGTCAGCGTAAAGGTGTTCAAGTGGGCGCGGGCATCACGGACCAGCGCACAGCCCACTTCAAAGGGCGCGTGGAGCCATTTGTGCGGGTCGAGCGCCACGGAATCGGCCAACGCCAACCCGGCGACCCGGTGGCGATTCTCGGGCGCAATCGCGATTAGCGCGCCAATGCAGCCATCGACATGAAACCAGAGATTCTCCTCGTCACACAACGCGGCAAGCGCCACTAAATCGTCGATGGCGCCGGTGTTGACGGTGCCCGCATTGGCAATGACACAGGCCGGTTGCAAGCCGGCTGCGCGGTCGGCGTGAATGGCGGCGCGTAGTGCCGCGATATCCATCTCGAAGTGCGCGTTCGCCGGTAGCTTGCGCAACGCCTGCCGCCCCAGCCCTAGCACCTCCACCGCTTTCTGGTGGCAGCCATGCACCTGGTCCGAGCTGTAGAAGCGCAGTGGCTTGTCAATGGCGGCCACGCCCACTTCGCGCACATCGATGCCGGCCATTACATTGCGGACCACGGTCAAACAAATCATGTTGGCCATCGAACCGCCGCTGACCAACGTACCGCTGGCCGCGGCCGGAAAGCCAACCATCTCCTTGCACCAATCGACCACTTGCGTGTCGATCAGTGCCGCGGCGTGGTTGCCGCCCCCCAAATTGGAACCAATAATTGCGGCCAGGAAATCGCCCATGGCGCCGGTAAAGTTGCTGCTGCCCATGTACCACATCCAGAAACGGGGGTGGATGTTGCCCATGGGATAGGGCAGGCCATTGTCGACAAAGCGCTGATAGACTTCTTCCAGCGCGGTCGGTTGCTGGGGCAGCGGGGTGGTAAAACCGGCCTGCACCGCAGCCGGCATCGCCTGCCAGACCGGTCGTTCGCGTACCGTTTGTAAATACTCGATGGCGTCATCGATCATGCGGTGGGCCAACGTGCGCGTCGCTGCCCAATCTTGGGGATCGAGAGTTTCTTCATTTGGTTTCATCTTGGTTCCCTTTTCTCTTTTTACAAATATGTAATTGGCGAATTTTTGTGTTGCGTGTTGCGTGAACTGCGATTCGCCAACAGTCGTAGATTCCTGCCTACTACGACAACGTTAAATTAGAGAGATACTATCGAGAGCGTGCGTCGCACTGCCGAGGGGAATTGCGTGGATGCGACCAGTCTCCCGGCAGTGCGACGCACGCTCTGCACCAATCTAACGTTGTCGTACTACGCAGGAATGACAATGCGTTCCTTACGTGATAGCAGCGCTTTTTTGGGTGCTACTGCGCATCGTTGTGGTCTACTGATTATTCATAAACCCGATTTTTTAAGAAAATCGGGCATGCATATTCTTTGTGAAGTAAATAATAGACTTTATAAGGATTGAGCGTTTCTCTCTGCAAGCTCAACCGTGTCCGCCAAAGGTAGAAATTAAATCCCTATAATGTCTAATGATAGTATTGCCCTGAGTTGTAGGTCACGCTTGTAGCGTGACAAGCCTCGCAATCTGTCCATCGCATCGGGGGAGTCTGTCGCTATGCAACGATTGTCACATTACAAATGTGACCAACGAATCGTCGTCTTTTATCTGTCAACATGTATTTCACAGAGCACTATTGGCACGTTTGCGAAGCGATGCGGGTAAAGAAGTTCGACTTTTCCGAAAAGTCGAACTTCTGCGCGTCGGACGCTCTAAAACAGGCCCTCAATCGACAGATACCGTTCGCCCGTATCATAACAGAAGGTGAGAATCCGCGCGCCAACCGGCAACTCGGGCAGTTTTTGTCCGACCGCGGCCAGGGAAGCGCCGGAGGAGACACCGAGAAAGATCGCTTCTTCTTTGGCGGCGCGGCGGGCCATATCGTAAGCAGCGGGGCCGCTCACCTGGATCGCGCCGTCGAGCAGGCGCGTGTGCAAGTTCTGCGGGATAAAACCGCCGCCAATGCCCTGGATCGGATGGGGACCGGGCGCACCGCCGCTGATCACGGGGGAGAGTTCCGGCTCCACGGCGAAGACTTTGAGATGGGGCCAGTGATCCTTGAGCGCCGTCGCGCAGCCGGTGATGTGGCCACCGGTGCCAACGCCGGTGATCAGCACATCCAGCCCCTCGGGGAAATCGGCGATGATCTCCTGCGCGGTGGTGCGCTTGTGGACTTCGATGTTGGCCGGGTTTTCAAATTGTTGTGGAATCCAGGCGTTGGGGGTCGCGGCGGCAATCTCTTCGGCGCGGGCAATCGCGCCCTTGACCCCTTTCTCGCGCGGCGTCAATTCGCAGACCGCGCCATAGGCGGCCATGATCTTCCGCCGTTCGACCGACATGGAGTCCGGCATGACTAGGATCAGCTGATAGCCTCTGAGCGCCGCCACCATCGCCAGGCCAATCCCGGTGTTGCCCGAGGTCGGTTCGACGATGACGCTGCCCGGCTGCAGAATACCGCGCGCTTCGGCGTCTTCGATCATCGAGAGGCCAATGCGGTCTTTGATACTGCCGCCGGGGTTGGCGCGTTCCAGTTTCATCCACACTTCGTGGGTCGCCGGAAAGAGGCGGTTGATGCGCACATGGGGTGTGTTGCCAATCGTTTCGAGAATGTTGTTGACTTTCATGATCGGTTTCCTCTCAAAGTTCTGTTTCAAACGAGGGTGGCCTGCGGCGTTAAGAGCGTAACCGTGACGCCAGCATTGGCAGGCAGACAGGTGTCTTTACGATGATCGCGAAGGGTGATCCATGAACAAGTTGGCTGTCCGATAGGGTTCGACGGCGTATCCAGCTTCCTTCCATGCTTTGAGCCCACCCCCTATGTGCGCCACCCGCGACAAACCCATTTCCTGCGCTCGCTGTGCCGCCAAAGCCGACCGCCCACCGCTGGCACAGTAGAAGATAAAGCGCTTGTCTGTACTAAATATCGTGTTGTGATAGGGGCTGGCGGGGTCGATCATAAATTCCAACATGCCGCGTGGAATATGGATTGCCCCAGGGATGATGCCTGTGCTGGCCAACTCTATGTCGCCGCGCAGGTCAATGAGGATCGTCTCTGGGTGATCGATTTGGATTGCGACTTCTGCTACCGATAAGGTTGTGACCACGGCATTGGCCGCCGCGACAAATTCTCTAACCCCCTTCATTGCGCTTCTCCTCTACTTCAATCTGGATTTCAATCTGGATTGTGTTTGCTGCTTCTTGCCCATGACATAGAAATGGGTTGCCGACTCCGCATCGGCTCGCATCTGCTCTCTGTGACTGCCCAATCATAGCAGGCGGCGTGGCCGGGTGTCACCACCCGATGGGGTGGTAGAGGGGTGGTAGAGGGGTGGTAGAAGGGTGGTAAATGGCCGCTCGGACAAAATTGCAGGGAATACTGGAAATCTAGTAAAATTGTTGTTTATCTATGGGTTACGCTCTTATCCCCTTTGGATTCAGCCATGCCCCAGTGATTCAGTTATGCCCCAGTGGTTCAGTGTTGTGCTGCTCTA
This sequence comes from Caldilineaceae bacterium, assembly GCA_034432375.1. Taxonomy (GTDB): domain Bacteria; phylum Chloroflexota; class Anaerolineae; order Caldilineales; family Caldilineaceae; genus JAHBVH01. The sequence continues at coordinate 2,810 of DAOUCA010000205.1, read as the reverse complement.
CAGCGGAGGTCGCATGAGCATGGATGAAGCACTCTCGGCGCGGGAAGTCGAAATTTTGCGCCTTGCTGCAGACGGATATACGAATGGGGAGAGCGCCATTCGGCTTTCGCTTTCCCTGAATACGATCAAATGGTACACCAAGCAAATTTACGAAAAGTTGGCGGTCAAGAGCCGCGCCCAAGCGATTAAACGTGCACAACAGCTAGGCGTGTTGGCGCCACCCGATGTGCAGGCAAAGGCGCGCTCTGCAAACCTAACAGAAGCAGATGGATCGCAGGGCAAGCAGACGCCATCCCAGCACCATCTTCCCACGCCGCTGACACCCCTGATTGGGCGGCGCACCGAAGTTGATAAGGTCAAACAGCTGCTTTGGCACCACCGTTTGCTCACGTTGACGGGGCCGGGTGGGATTGGCAAAACGCGTTTGGCGCTCCAAGTGGCTGCCGAGGTGGCCACTCGCTTTCCCGATGGGCTCTATTTTGTCGATCTTGCCCCTGTTGCCGATGCCGCGCTGGTGAGTGAGACGATTGCCCACACGCTCAATCTAACCGACGCGCCCAACTTGCCATTGCCAACACGCCTACAAAAAGCCCTCCAGGACAAACAGATACTCCTGATACTTGACAACTTTGAGCATCTGCTTGCCGCGGCACCGCTGGTGGCGGATCTGCTGGCGGCAACCCAAGAACTCACTCTCCTTGCGACGAGCCGCGAAGCGCTTGCCCTCCATGGTGAGCAAGAATACGCGCTTCCGCCACTGGAATTACCTGACCTCGAATGGTTTGCCGCGCCCCATCTGGCGCCAACCGATCTGCTGCACGGCGAAGCGCTGCAACTCTTTGAACAGTGTGCACAAGCGGTGGCCCCCGACTTTCGCCTTACTGCAGAGAATGCGCCAGCTGCCGCCAGCATCTGTTTGCGCCTGGATGGGTTGCCGCTAGCGATTGAACTGGCCGCGGCCTATGTCAAGCTTTTCTCGCCACAGACGATGTTTCACCAACTTGACGCCATGTGGTTAGAGATGAAGCACTCGGCGCGCAATGTTCCGGTGCGTCAACAGACGTTGCGTAATGCCATCGAATGGAGCTATCGACTGCTCACCGAAGAAGAGCAGCGTCTTTTGCGCCAATTGAGCATCTTCCGCGGTGGGTGCACGCTGGCGGCCATTGGCGCGGTTTGTGAGGAAGACTCCCCGTGGCTACTGCTGGAGCGGTTGCGTGGGTTGGTCAACAAGAGTCTGATTTGGCAACGGGAAGATAGTGAGGGGCAGCCGCGTTTTGGCATGTTAGAGACCATTCGCCACTATGCTTTTTCTGCGCTGGCTGCACTTGGCCAGGCAACCCCGCTCCGCCAACGTCATGCCGCGTATTTCTTGGCATTGGTGGAGGAGGGCGCGCCCCACTTGATCGGGCCACAGCAACAATCCTGGTTGCCCCGTTTGGAGCGAGAACATGCGAATCTACGCGCGGCGTTGACCTCTTTGCTGCATGTTGCCGATAGCGTTTCGGCACTGCGCTTGGCCACGGCGCTACAGCAATTTTGGGATTATCGTGGCTATGTTAGCGAAGGCCGGGCGTGGTTCGACCAGGCGCTTGCGCAAGCCGCTGTGGTCGATGGCCCCACGCATGCGCGTGCATTGCTCGCTGTTGGCTGGTTGGCCTATCGCCAAGGGGACTTTCTCCAGGCCCAGGCCCACTATGTTGCGAGTCTACAGCTCTTTGAAATGGCTGAAGCGGAAATGGGTATTGCGGATGCATTACAGATGCTCGCCATCATCGATAGTGGTCAAGGCAACTATGCGATTGCACAGGAACGGTTGATCAAGAGCTTACAGCTTGCGCGCAAGTTGCAGCACGAGCATGGGATTGCGCGGGCATTGCGGGCATTGGGCGCGCTGGCTTGGGACCAAGACCACTATGCCGAGGCGCGTGACTACCATCGCGAATGTTTGTTGATTGAACAGAAGCTGGATCACCAAGCGAATATTGCAATCGCCAATCTGTGTGTGGGAGATACCGAACGCATGTTAGGTGATCTGGACGCCGCGCGCATCCACTATACGGCAGCACACACCACCGCGCGAGCATTGGGCCATAAGGGGTTGATCGGCGCAGCGCTCAAGAATTTGGGGAAGATTGCGGCCATCGAACAGGATTATGCACAGGCTTGGCGTGCTTGCGAGGAGGCATTGGCAATTTTCCGCGAAGTGGGTGACAAAATCCATGTCGGGTTTACGCTTTCAGAACTAGGATCGATTGCCAATCAATTAGGTGAGACAAGCCAAGCCTTCGCCTACTGGGCACAAGATTTACAGATCATGTATGAGGTCGGGTACAAATGGCCGATCTTTGAGAGCCTAGAAAATATCGCCTGCTTGTTGGCCGATGTCGGCGCACAGGCCGAAGCTGCGGTACGCTTCTTGGGGGCTGCCGACCAACTGCACCAGGAGACCGGCATTCCCTTGGCCCCCCATCGTCAACAGAAGGTCACCCACACCTTGACGACATTGCAGCAACAGGTGGACGGGGCAACGTTCCATCAACTGTGGGAGGTTGGGCGCAACGCCCCATTGGCCCAAATCGTCGCCGATGTCATCGCGCTATCCTTGATAGTCGGCGAACCAGTTGTTCCTTAACACAAGCCGTCTTATTCTCAGGCGATTAAAATCGCTTGCTATACTCCAATACCTTCGCCAATTTCAGAAATTAGAGCCGTCATTCCTGCGCAGGCAGGAATCCATCTTCATGTTACACGAGTAGATTCCTGCCTGCGCAGGAATGACATCTGGAAATTTCCGCCAAAACAAGGTT
>DAOUCA010000204.1:0-48144 GCA_034432375.1 Caldilineaceae bacterium | reverse complement strand
CTTCGCCAATTTCAGAAATTAGAGCCGTCATTCCTGCGCAGGCAGGAATCCATCTTCACGTTACACGAGTAGATTCCTGCCTGCGCAGGAATGACATCTGGAAATTTCCGCCAAAACAAGGTTTGGCGAAGGTATTGTATAACCGTGGCATAAAAATTCAGATCCATGAAAAAGTTGGATCGTCATGGCAGAATGCCCTTGAAATTTCGGTTGTGCTTTAGCGCATTTTCCTGATAAGATAGGTGGGTACAAACAAGTTCTGGATTGATATCAAGTACATGCAACCACCACCCTTGCATACCAGTGGAGCAGACCCATGACCGATCAACCCACCCCACGCCCTGTTCATCCTGACGATCTCTTTCAGTTGCGCTTTTTACAGGCGGCGACCCTGGCCCCCAACGGCGAAATGGTCGCCTATAGCGTCAGCACCTATGACGCTGATACCGATGCCGATACTGAGCAGCTTTGGCTGCTGACCCTGGCGACCGGCGAGCAGCGCCAGTTGACCTTTGGCAAGGGGCGCAACCAAGCTCCCCAATGGTCCCCAGACAGCAAAACCCTCGCCTTCCTTTCGATGCGTGGTGGTAAACCACAGATCTTCCTGCTGCCCGTCGACGGCGGCGAAGCGCGCCAACTGACCAATTTTAAACAAGGCATCAGCGGTGGGGTGGCTTGGTCGCCGGATGGGATGCAGTTGGCCTTTGGCGCGCCGCCGCAGCCAGATCAGCCCCACGACCCCACCCTGCCCTATCGCCTCACCCGCGCCGTCTATCGCTTTGACACCCTTGGCTATCTCGATAGTGCAGTGCAAGATATCTACGCGATCGACGCGGCCGGTGGCGAGGCGCGCCGTCTGACCGACGATGGCTGCCAAAACAGCGCGCCTCAATGGGCACCGGATGGTAGCCGTCTGCTCTATGTCGCCACGATGCAGCCGGACAGCCAGCGTGGCATGGATGCGGCGTTGCGCACGGTGAGATTGGATGGCAGCATCGAAACGATCATCGACCAAGGGTGGGGCAATCTTACGGGCAGCGCAGCGTGGCTGCCCAGCGGTAAGGGGTTGGCCTTTATCGGCGTGGCCGCGGGCCAGCCGATCGGCACGCAGAACAACCTCTTTGTGATCGATCTGACCAGTGGCACGGTTGGCAACCGTACAGTGGCCAACCGCACTGCCGGGCTGGATCGCCAAGTCGGGGCGCAGTTGCAGGCCGATATGCCGACGGCGATTGCCCGTCAATTGAACAAAGTGCTGGTGACGGCCGACGGTGCTGCTGCCTATGTCCAGGTGCAAAATGGCGGCACCGTGCCGATCTACCGGGTGCAGTTGACGGGAGAACCAAGCTATGCGCCCGTGGTCACTGGCGACCGTACCTGCTACTTGCTCGACGGGCAGAAGGCGAGCGGGCGGCTGCTCTATGCCGTCAGCGATTTTACCAATCCACCGGATCTTTACCTGGCCGATGGCAATGGGGAAAACGAGCGCCGCCTGACCGAGCTCAATGGGAGCCTTTTGGCCAGTTTACAAAAGTCTGCGGTCGAGCATCTCTGCTTTACCGGTGCAGATGGCGCACAAGTGGAGGGGTGGTTTGTCTACCCAGCCGAGGCCGCGCGACCCTTGCCGACGATTCTCTACGTTCACGGTGGGCCGCACAGTGCATTTGGCGCGGTCTACCACTTTGATACGCAACTGTTGGTTGGTGCCGGCTATGGCGTGTTGCTCGTCAACCAGCGTGCCTCGACCGGCTACGGCAACGCCTTTTCGACCGCAATCAAGGGTGACTGGGGCAATCTCGACTATAGTGATCTGATGGCCGGCGTCGATGCTGTGATCGACCAGGGCTGGGCGGATCCAGAGCGGCTGGGCGTCTGTGGTCTCTCTGGCGGCGGCAACCTCTCCTGTTGGATCGTGGGGCAGACCAACCGTTTTAAGGCCGCGGTGCCCGAGAATCCGGTCACCAATTGGCTGAGTTTTTACGGGGTCAGCGACATTGGCGTCTGGTTCGCCGTGGAGCAACTCGGCGGCCATCCCCATGAGATCCCCGAGGTCTACCGCCGCTGTTCGCCAACTACCTATGCGCACCGCTGCACCACGCCGACGCTGCTCGTCCAAGGTGAACATGATTGGCGTTGTCCGGCTGAGCAGGGCGAGCAATTTTACACGATTCTCAAGGTTGCCGGTTGCCCCGTCGAGATGGTGCGTCTGCCCACCATGCCCCATGCCGGCGCGATCAACGGCGCGCCCAAAATGCGCCGCGCGCAGAATGAGGCGCTCCTGGGCTGGATGAATCGCTATGTCAATCCGGTTTGAGAAGTGCGCCTATAAGGGTGCGTCAGCTCGGGTGCGGTGCTAATAGCAAGCCCCGCCTAGATAGCTGCGGGAGGGCAATCCCTCCCGCAGCTGACGGGAATAGATCCCATTTCTTTTAATTCGGACTTACATAGTTCGCTGACTGTGTAGGTGGCTTTTGACCATATCGAAACCGAGTCTTGCGTAACTCCTATTCGCTTATGTGGCTAACTCATTGAAGTACGGACATGATATATCATGTCCGTACGGGTTGTTTCAGTTCAATGGCCATATGAGCGAATTTATTTTACGCGGCAGTGAGTTATGCAGGGGTAAACTTGCACTGTTATACTCAGCTCTGAATGGGAACCGGAGTTTTGCTGGGGTAGAAACTCCGGTTCCCATTTCAACCGCAGTATACCTCATATTACGCATCTTCCCATAAGGGCGCCACGCTACTCGATTACTTCGCATCCCCAGATGCGGATTGACCCGCATCTGGGGATGCGGCGTAATCGAGACCGCCATCTTTACTGCGTAACATGAGCTGTTAAAAACAAAGCCGGGTCACACAGCAGCCGTGACCCGGCTTTTTGGGTTGACCACCATCCACAATCTATCACTGTTGCGGAGATGCCGGTAGCCAGCCGGGCAAGTACATGCGCAGAAACCGGCTGTGGCTGCTCCCTTCGTCAATCGGGCAGCTGGCCACCACTGGCTTGTTGGCGCGCAGCTGCTTTGGCAGAATGGCCCGCTTCGGCTTACTATCTATCCATGAATTCGGGTGTGGCCCAATGGGAACAGAGAATTTATTGATAGGTTCTCACGATATTTGTGCGCTAGGCGTAGATGACAAATGCAATAGTGGAGAATGGTTATGGGACGGTGCCTAGATTTGCGGACCTTTTCAGCCCGACTGATTGTCACAATGGTCATTCTCATTTTACTAACGACCCTGAGCGCCGGGTTACCGGCCTATTGGCTGACCCGCACGGAATTGCGCCACCAGGCAGCGCTCTATGTGGATGGTGCCCAGCAATCAACGCAATCGCTGCTCCATGCCGAAGCGGCGCGATTGATGAGCACTGTCACCCTGTTGAGCGAACGACCCACGCTCCATCGTTTACTTAGCGAAGGCAATCGCGTCGAGTTGCAACGATATTTACAGGCTTTTCAGCAGCGGAGCGGCAGCGATCAAATTCTACTGTGTGGGCCGGACGGCGCACCGCTCATCGGTGATCCCGTGCTTGTCGACTGTCAGCCTCCGACAACGCCAGTTTTTCGCCTGCTGGGTGATCAAGCGGCTCTCCTGGCGACCCAGCCTGTGCGCGATGAACGCTCCGGCGCGGCGCTCGGTACACTGACGATGGTGACGTGGCTGGACCGAGCATTTCTGGCACAGATGGCCGCCGCCACCGGCGTCGAACAGAGTATCCTGCTAGCCGATGGCACACGGTTAGCCAGTACCCTATCAACAGCGAGCGAATTGGCCGTTGTCGATAGGCGTGAGCCGCAACCCCGCCAACCAGGAAACAGTGCAACGCAGTTGCTGAGGGTAGGGAACCAGCAATATAACGTCGCAACGTTGCCGATGACGAACGCTGATGCACCCGTGCAGTTGTACATTGAAGTTGCGCTATCCATCAATGATTTACTGGCGACGGAGCAACGGGCGCTGAGCATTATGGCGGCGAGCACTGGTCTAATCGCGCTAAGTGCGCTTCTGCTGGGTATACTCTTTGTCCGCCGGCTCACAAAGCCGCTGCGACAGCTTACAATGACGGCTAAGGCAATCAGTCAGGGGGAACTGACCACCCCTGTACCAACCTTCATCGAACCGCTTGAGGTCGCCACGCTGGCCACGGCCCTGCAAAACAGTCAAGCGCGTATGTTGCAAGCAGTGCAGGAGTTAGCCGGTGCGCGCGATTGGTTGGACAATCTGATCCAGACGGTGGTCGAAGGGATTGTGACCTTTGATCGCGACGGTTTTGTCATCTTTGTCAACCAGAAGGCCGCCGAGTTAACGCCATTTTCGGCAGAAACAGCCATTGGGCGTCATCTTAATGATCTGTTTCCGGTAGCCGAAGAGGGGAGTCCGACATTTAGTGATCTGCTGCCGCGCCCTGGGCACCAGGCACAGATCACTGTGGGGCAGCAGGTGCGCGCAGTGGGAAGCTCTCACACTGCGCGCCTTGCCAATCGCTTTGGCCATACCGCACATCGCCGCCTCAGCATGAGCACGGTCAAACGCAAAAGTGTTTTAGAGGTCACGGCAACCCGGTTAACCGGCTTGGGCAACGGCGATGAACAGATCGCGTTGGTGCTGCGCGATCTTTCCGAAGAGCAGCTGTTGCACAATTTGCGCTCCTACTTTTTGGCCAATATCACCCATGAATTTCGCACACCGCTGAGCACCTTTAACGCCTCCATTGAACTCCTAATGAACGAAGAGGAGGCGTTCACCACCGATGAAATGCGTACCCTCCTCAAGCCGGTTCATCTCAGTCTGGTTAGCTTGCAGACGCTGGTTGATAATTTATTAGAAAGCAGCCGGATTGAAGCGGGGCGCTTTGTATTGCAAAAACGACCACTGCTCTTGCGTCAACTGCTTGCGAACGCGCTCCAAATGGTGCAACCGCTCCTGGATCGGCGCCGGCAAACGATTACGCTCAGCGAACCAACGATCTTGCCCACCCTGCATGGCGATGGTCCACGCTTGACCCAAGTGTGGGTGAATCTTCTGACAAATGCCAGCAAATATAGCCCGTTTGGAGAATCCATTGAGTTGTTGATAGAAGTGGAAGCAGCGTTGCTGCGCGTGACTGTGGCCGACCGCGGCCCCGGCGTGCCGACCGCAGAATTCGCCACCCTCTTTCAGAATTTTGTGCGTGCCAATAACCACGCCGAAGATCAATATGGCGTGGGATTGGGGCTCTATGTTGTCAAGACCACAGTCGAAGCGCATGGGGGTCACGTCGGCATTGATAACCGGCCGGATGGGGGTTCACTTTTCTGGGTTGAGTTGCCTTTGGATCAAACGAATGGAACAGAAGATCAATGAGTATTCTGATAGTAGAAGACGACCTCGCCCTTTCCGATGTAATCGCCTTTTCCCTGCGACGGGCAGGGTTTGAAGTGGCAACGGCCTATGACGGGGAAAGTGCGTTGGTGACTTGGGAAGCCGAAAGGCCGGATTTGGTTATTCTCGATCTCAATCTGCCGAAGCTTGGTGGGATGGGGGTACTGCGCCAGATCCGCGCCGCAGGCGAAACGCCCGTGATCATCTTGAGCGTGCAGGGCGATGATGAAACCATTGTCAAAGGATTGGAGTTGGGTGCCGACGATTATGTGGTCAAACCCTTCAGCCCCAGCCAGTTGATTGCCCGCATTCGCGCCGTTTTGCGCCGTGCGGATTTGAAGCCACAGGCCGGTCCGGTTACAGTAGGTGAGCTGGAGCTCGATCGCAGCCGCAATGAAGTCCGCTTCGCGCAAGAAGCAGCCATCCGACTCACTCCGCTCGAAGTCCGGCTACTGGAGACTTTAATGCTGAATCCTGGTCAGGTTGTCACCGCGGATCAACTCATCGGCGCGGTCTGGGGTATCGATGGCGGCGACCGCAGTATGCTCAAGCAATTGGTTTACCGGCTACGGGCCAAGCTTGTGGCGGACACAACCACCCTGATTTACCTAGAAACGGTCCCTGGCGTTGGCTATACGCTCACCGAGAACCGTTCCTGACCCCACTCTACGATTTAACGCGGCGTACCCCGTTTATCCTTCAGCCCATCCCATTTGCGGCCAACCAACGTGGGCGACACTTGTTACCACTTTGTTACCGGTGCGTTACGCGCCCTGTTACCCCGACCTGCTATCCTTTTGCTGCGACTAGAATGTATGCAACCAGCGTTTGCGTACGTCCTGCCGAGATTCCTACTCAAACCCATTGATTTGTGAAAGGTTCCTCTATTTATGCTGCTTAAATGTCGATCTTTCCAGCGTTCTCGCGTGCTGTGGTTGTTGCTCCTCCTGCTGCTGTTGGCGGCCTGTACTGCGCCGGCGGCCCAACCCAACGGGGATGGCGGTGACACCGGCGCGGATGCAGCCACAGTGGACGGTGAGACAGTTTCGATCAGTGTCTCCGGTGCTTTTGCGCTCTTTCCGATGATGACGGTCTGGGCCGAGGAATATAGCAACCTGCACCCCAATGTTACCTTTGATGTGCAAGGGGGGGGCGCGGGCAAGGGCATGACCGATATGCTCACCGGTGCCGCGGATATTGCCATGCTCTCGCGCGAAGCTCGCCAGGAGGAGTTGGATCAAGGTTCGTTCCTGGTCCCAGTGACCATCGACGCAGTGATCGGCACTTTTAACGCCAATAATCCCTACGTTGATCAGCTGCTGGCGAAAGGGATCACCCCAGAAGAGGCCGGTCGCATCTGGATCAGTGGCGAGACTACTACGTGGGGGCAATGGCTAGGCACCGCGCCCACCACCGCGGCCATCAATGTTTACACCCGTTCCGACTCAGCCGGTGCGGCAGAGATGTGGTCCAAATTTGCCACGGGGCAAACCCAAGAAGATCTGAAAGGTATCGCGGTCAACGGTGACCCCGGCCTGGCCGAAGCGGTGCGCCAGGATCCGTTGGGGGTCGGTTTTAACAACATTGGCTTTACCTATGACCCCGCCACCGGTCTGCCCAATGAAGGGCTCCAGGTGATCCCAATCGACCTAAACGGCAACGGCCACATTGATCCTAGCGAAGATTTCTACAGTACGCGCGATAAATTGACCCAAGCGATTGCCGACGAAGTTTTCCCTTTCCCGCCGGCCCGTGTGCTCTACCTGGTGACCAAAGGGGAGCCAAGCCAAACGATCAAGAAGTTTTATCGCTGGGTTCTGACGGACGGACAGGCCTTTGTACCGGCTGCCGGCTATGTAGCGCTAACTGACGCGAAGTTGCAGGAAGCGCTCGCCTTGCTGGGCAGCGAGTAACCAGAAATATCTTCGTACACGAATGGGTAGGGGAGTTATGATGGAAGTAACGAGTGAACGAATTTTTGGGCGTAGACGGCCAATGGCCGACGATGTTGCGCCCCGGCGTTTGGGGTTGCAGCGGATCGTGCTGGATTGGATCGCACAGCGCCTCTTTGGGATAGCCGTGATGGGAATCTGTCTGTTGCTGGTGGCGATCGGCGTCACGTTGGTGATCCGCAGCCGCCCCCTTTTGTTGCACGACACGCTCGGCAACTTGCTCATTGGGCAGCAGTGGCAGCCGATGCAGGGGACCTTTGGTTTTGCCCCCTTTATTGTCGGCAGCGTCGCCGTTACCACGGTGGCAATGGTGCTAGCCGTTGTGCCGGCGATCCTTAGCGGCATCTACCTGGCCGACTATGTGAGTAGCCGTACGCGTGGCTGGCTCAAACCGGTCATCGACCTGCTGGTGGGGATCCCCTCGGTCGTCTATGGGCTGTGGGGCATCCTGTTGATTGTACCGCTGGTGCGCGACTATCTTGGCCCGTGGTCGGCCCCATTGGGGCAATGGTTGCCTTTCCTTCGCCGCACCAATCCCAGTGGCTATGGCTTGCTGACCGCTGGTGTCGTGCTGGCGGTCATGGTCTTCCCGCTGATTGTGGCCGTCACCGAAGAGGTGATGCGCAGTGTGCCGCGCGAGTTGCGCGAGGCGCTCCTCGCCCTTGGTGCCACCCGCTGGGAGACGACGAAGTGCATTGTGCGCCACGTGGGGCTACCGGGGATTGGCGCGGCGGTGGTGCTGGGGTTTTCGCGGGCCTTTGGCGAAACGCTGGCCGTGATGATGACAGTGGGCAGTGTCGCGCAGATCCCCCATTCGATCTTCGACGCAGCCTACCCGCTGCCCGCCCTGATCGCCAATAACTACGGTGAGATGATGTCGGTGCCCCTGTACGAATCTGCACTTATGGGCGCAGGAATGATTCTGTTGGTCGTCGTCGTGATCTTTAATATCGGTGCACGGCTCGTGATCGAGCGGCTGGTGAAACGGGGGGCAGCATGAGACGCAATCGACAACGCAAATGGGAAGAGCAACTCTTTCTCGGGCTCATGCGCCTCTCTCTGGCCGGCGCGGCTGCCATCTTGGGCTTGATCCTGGTAGTTATCTTCTGGCGTGGCGTCGGTGCGCTCAGCTGGGAGATAATCAGCCAACCGCCGCAGGGGGGCTTCTACTTGGGGAAGGGGGGTGGCATTCTCAACGCCATCGTTGGTTCGCTCTACCTCGCCACCGGCGCAACCCTGTTGGCTTGCTGTGTGGCGGTGCCGGTGGTCTTCTATCTCCATACCTATGCTGGGCAAGGGCGTTTACGCAACGGGGTGCGGCTGCTGCTCGACATAATGTGGGGCATTCCCAGCATTGTCTATGGCGCGTTTGGCTTTTCGCTGATGATTATGTCGGGGTTACGTGCGTCGCTGCTGGCCGGCCTCATCACCCTGGCCTTGGTCGTTTTGCCGATTCTCGCCCGTACATTGGACGAAATTGTTGAAATGACGCCGGGGCAACTACGTGAGGTGACAATGGCATTAGGGGCAACGCGCTTCGAGTGGATGGGCATCCTCCTGCGCCAGTCGGTTCCTGGTCTTGTTACCGCGCTTCTACTCGCCTTTGGCCGTGGCATCGGCGACGCCGCGGCGGTGCTCTTCACGGCCGGCTATACCGACAACATGCCCGACTCGATGTTGCGCCCGGTTGCGTCACTGCCGCTGGCTGTCTTTTTCCAACTGAGCACCCCCTTTCCTGCGGTGCAAGCACGCGCCTATGCTTCCGCACTAGTGCTGACCGTACTCATCCTAACGGTGAGCCTTCTTGCCCATCTCTCAATGACGCGCTTGGGACGTTACGTGATTCGCTAACGGACGACGGACGATAGACGACTGTTTATGGCGAGCACACGATTGTCGGTCGTCCGTGGTCGTCCGTGGTCGTCCGTGGTCGGTCGTCATCTTCTATATTCAACCATAAGGAGTCCTTGAATGACGACATTGGCTATTCACAATTTAAATGTCTGGTATGGGCAACAACAGGCCCTCAAAAATATCAACGTCGACCTGCCATCTCGCCAGATAACTGCGATTATTGGGCCATCGGGCTGTGGCAAAACAACCCTGTTAAAAAGCTTCAACCGACTGTTAGAACTGAACGAAGCGGTGCGGATCGAAGGGGAGATTCGCTTTAACGGCCAGAATATCTATGCACGCAAACAGGATGTCACGGCGATCCGCACGCACATCGGTTTGCTGGCGCAGAAACCCTTTCCGTTGCCCATGTCTATCTATGACAACATTGCCTACGGCCCCCGCATCCATGGGCTGGCCAATGGTCATCTGGATCAGATTGTACAGCGCCAATTGGAAGCGGTTGGGCTATGGAGCGAAGTTAAAGATCGGCTGCGTGCACCGGCGGCGGGTCTCTCTGTGGGGCAACAACAGCGCCTTTGCCTAGCACGCACTCTGGCCGTGCAACCGGATCTCCTGCTCTGTGATGAATCGACCGCCTCGCTTGATCCGATCTCGGCGCGTGGTATTGAAACGTTGCTGCGCCAACTAAAAGAAGCGTATACCTTGGTGATGGTCACCCACGACATCGAGCAGGCACGACGGCTGGCCGATTATGTGCTCTTTATGTGGCTTGGTGAAGTGGTGGAACAGGGGCCGGCCGCCCATTTCTTTCACCATCCCCAGCAGGAGTTAACGCGCGCCTATCTGGCGCGTGAAGTGGGATAACTCCCTGACCTTTGCGCCTCCTCTATGGCGAATTAGTTACCCCACTGTTGCAACAGTAAGTCGATACTTGATTAAGATGCTCAACTCCCTAACCAGCGTTTTAAGTATTGGCGACTCATGGCGGCCGCTTCCCGCGGCGGTCGCGGCGCACGCTTTGTGCCATCTAATTCAACATTGATCCAGCCGGTGAAGCCGCTTTCGGGGGTGAGGATGTCCAGGATTGCTGGCATGGGCAAGATGCCATTTCCAATCGGCTCATAGTTCACATAGCCACTTTCATCAATCTCTTTGCCATTTTCATCACGTGCGTAGTGGCCATTCCAGTCCTTGAGATGGACATGGACGATCCGATCCTGATAGGTGCGCATGACTTCGAGAATATCACTGCCCCCCTTGGCAATCTGACCTGTGTCGGGAGCAAACCCAACTAGTGCCGGATCAAGCAGCCCCAAGATTGTGTCAATGTCACTGCGCGTTTCGATGGCTGTGCCAGTGTGGGGATGCAATCCAACGGCCAGTTCAATGGACTGACAGTGCTGGCCCAATCCGTTCAAGGCATCTGCCAGCCGTTGGAATTGCTCTCCTGAATACCCTTCTGATGGACGGCGTCCCCCCTGCACGACTAACGTCTCCCCGCCAGGCAAGGCCCGCAGCGCATCGGCTTCGCGCTTGGCAGCCTCTAATTCAGCCTGCGCAGTGGCCGGATCGATCCATTCCTTGTAACAATAGGCAGCAGCGGTGGGAATGCCAAATCGATCTACCAGCGCACGGTACCCACCTGCTTTCTGATTCCATTCCTGAATCAAAAACGCAAAGGTCTCAAAGCCGCGATAGCCTAGTTCTGCTGTATCGCGATAGGCCGCTTCTACATCACCTGGGATGCCCCAGGTGATACCAGTATGTCCAATTTTCATGCTGATTCCTTCGCTATTGAGTTGGTGCTATAGGATCTGGAAGCCACCGTCGACGTAGAGCGATTGCCCCGTCACATAGCTAGCCTTGTCCGAGGCGAGAAAGACAACGACGTGGCCAACCTCGCGCGGGTGGCCGGCGCGTTTGAGCGCGATTTTGTCCAACACAATTGGCAAGACCTGCGGATCTTTCATGACCCAACTTGTCATATCGGTGTCGATTAGGCCAGGGTTGATACAGTTGACGCGGATGCTATATGGTGCCAACTCGACAGCGAGATTGGCCGTTAGCGCTTCCACCGCGCGCTTACTGGGCGCATAATGGGTGCGTCCAGGCAACACCATGCCCGCTTGGACCGATCCAAGATTGACAATTGCGCCACCCTTGCCGGCATCGATCATTTGGCGTGCGGCCGCCTGTGCACAGAGAAACTCACCCTTGAGATTGATGTTGGTAACCCGTTCCCATTCTTCCGGTGTGATCTCCAAAAGCGGAATGATCGATTCGACACCCGCATTGTTGACCAGAATATCCAGTCCCCCTAACTCCTGCACTACGTGTGCAACCATCTGTTCGACCTGCGCCGGTTGGGTAACGTCCGCCATGATCACGAGGGCGCGCTGGCCTAATTGGCGAATCTCTGCCGCGACTGCCTCCGCTGCTGTTTCATCAGTAACATCGTTAATAGCGACATCGGCACCAGCCCGGGCCAATTCCAAACCGATCCCACGGCCAATCCCGCGGCGGGCACCCGTTACCAGTGCGACTTTGCCAGTTAGTTCGCCCACGATTCTCTCCTCAATGGTTCATCTTCCATGAATTATACTGAGAGCCTTGCCCAAAATTCTCTGTTCTTGCTGGGCCACACCTGCAGCGGGGTAGCCCTAAGCGCCCAGCCGCTGTTGGCGACGACCATCTTCGACTTCTGGGATAATGGCCAGCGTTTCGACCATTTGCTCCAAAGGATGTTCCATAATAGTCATTGGTAATTCGATCACAGTATGGCGCCGCGCTGATTCAAAGGTGGCAATCAAAACTTCCAAATTGTTGCGCGCCTGTTGCGCGGCCAACGGATGGTCGCTGCCATCAACTAGTGTTTGCAACAGAGCCTCGACCTCTAGCGCAAATGGATGCTCCTCCGCGGGCGTAAGCACTTCAATTTCATCCTGGCCTGGTCGACAAATTTTGACCGCCAACTCGCGATCGCCTCCCACCTCGATGAAACCATTTGTGCCATAGAGATAAGCTTTTTGATAATAGCGTGGTGCCGCCGTACCCAATTCCATCAGCCCGCGTACACCATTGGCAAATTCAAAGTGAACAACCGACCCGCGCTCGGTTAAGTGCCCATAGCGGTACTTGACTTCACTCACATCCACCTGCCCAAAGACCCACTTGATCGGGGAATCACCATTGTAAAACCGCAAGAGATCGATGTTGTGCGTACCGTCGGTCAACAGATCGCCCATACAGACACCGTGGATGTGGATCAGATCGCCAATGGCACCCGCTGCGACCAGATCCCGCGCGGTGCGGTAACAGGGATGAAAACGGCGTTGGTGGCTTACCAGCAAGACGGTGCCACTGCGTGCACAGGCATCAATCATGGCATCCGCTTCGCCAAGATTCACTGCCATTGGTTTTTCGCAAATAATTGCTTTGGCCCCGGACGCAGCGGCCGCAATCACCATCTCTTTATGCAATGGCGGCCAGGTGCAGACGCTGACAATATCCACCTGTTCTGCGGCCAACATTTCATGATAATCGGCGTAAAGGGCAGTCACGCCGAATTCTTCCCCAAAGCCCGCGCGAATCATCGGTTCCGGCTCTGCCCCAGCCACCACCGTAACCTGTGGCACGCGCTGATACCCACCGACATGAAATCGTGAAATCCGACCACAGCCGATTACTCCCACACGATAGGAAGTCATGATCTATCCCCCTGAAAGTTCTATTAAATGTCTATCCGTAAATTCTCTGTTCCCGCTGGGCCACAACCGAATTTACGGATCGGTCTAAATGGTCGCTTGTCAGCCGCATTCGGCTACCACATGGTCACGTAAACGCCGAGCATAATCAGCATTGTATTGAAGCCGCGCCGGAATCACTTCACTCCATTGGATTTGCGCGGACTCTTCCGGGGTCGGATGTAGACCGGCGCGAAGCTGTTGTTCACCAAGCCACAGATAGTGCATCAGGCGCGCCATATGCGCGGTGGTACGATCCTGAAAACTATTCAGAAATGCTTCCTCATAGAAAGGGATGGCAATAAAGCCGCCGCTATCTTCAATGTTGAGATGAATCTCTGGATTGGTTTGATAAAGCATTTTCGTCACTGCGGGGAGATCGACCAATCCGCGCCCCAATGGTGCACCGCCTAGCCAGTTATATCCAGTTGCGGTCGGATAAATGCAGGTGTCCTTGAAATGGGTTGTATAAATATAGGGCAGCAAATTCTCGGCAGCCTCGATCGGATCTTCCAAGAGCCCCAACGCATTCGCCGTATCCAGGTTGACCTTAACATAGGGGGAATCGACCGTTTCGATCAACTGGCGCAGCTCTAGCGATGTCAGATCCACATGCAATTCCATCGTAATCACCACATTGTGCTCGGCACCGATGGCTCCCAGTTCACGCAAGACCGCCGCAGTCATTGTCAGTTGTTCCGCCAGGGAGGGCGACGAAAACATGCGCTCTTTGAAAAGACCAAAACAGCAATTAAGGAGTGGCGACCCCAACATCACGGCCAGTGGAAAGAGCGGTTCCCATTCGGCAACTAGCTCTGCCACAGATTTCCCACTACGCCCAGGATTCACACCGGCACCGACTAACTCTATGTAGAGATCGTTGGCACGCGCGATCTCTAAAAAGCGCTGTCGATAGGCTTCATCTTGATTGAGCAAGGGTTGGGATGAGAGGTGGATCCCTTCTAGCCCATGCGCGACGGTTTGCTCCAGCAAACCGATGGGATCAAGATTGAGCGATCGCAATGTGTGTGCATCCAAACCAACTTTCATTGTCAATTCCTCGATTTCTATAGAGTGCTAAACAGCTTCACCGAGCTTGATCGCCTGAAAAGTTTTCATGCGCATGAGCAACCAAATCACACTGATCGTGGCGGCCAGCAACATGAGTAATAGCACAACAATGATAACGGTGACATCGTCCCAGGCAATTAAGACAACAAAAGGGGGGACCAGGTCGGTGGGTTGATAACCGACCTGAAGAAAGGGGATAAAAAGTCGACTGCTAAGTAGACCTAGATAGCTGCCGATCGCAATACCGGTCGTTGTAATCAAGATTTGCTCACTACCCAGCGACAACGCCAGTTGACTGGCGGAAAGGCCAATTGCACGTAACACGCCGAGTTGGACAAAGCGTTGCCGAAAGGAGAGCACCGCGTAGATGATAAGCGCCAACATACTCAGTATGGTTGTCGCAACAAAGCCGACCGAGAGAAAGCCGAAGATGCCAATCCGTTCTGGTTTCTGTTGCGTTTTTGCAATCAACCCCTGCGTATCATTGACATTGAGAACTCGATATCCAAGGTCATCCAAGGCAAGGGTGAGTTGCTCAGTATCCACAGCATTCTCCGTGGCGAGCCAAACAGTGTAGGGCAGTTGCTGGCCCAATTCCTCAAAAATATAATCCAGATTGGCCACAAAAAACGCGCCATTTTGTGGGTATGCCGTGGGAAAAAGATCGAGTTCGCCGACGATAGTAAAGATGACTCCTTCATTACTCGTTGGGATCAGACCGCGCAAAACTATGTTGTCGCCTATATGGGATTGACTTTGCACCAAAAAGTCATGGCTTACGAGCACGCCACTGTACTCCAGCGCTAACGCATTCATTAAAGATCCCAAGGATTGCGTCGCAAAATCGGGTCGAAAATAGGCGACCGCCGGAAAATCAACACGATCGATGCCATAGAGCATCCCTTCGAGCAATTGACTATCCACCGCCGCTGAGACTTTGAATTGGCCAATGCGGGTTGCGGCCGCCACGCCCGGTGCCCGCTGATGATCTTCCACCGGCATATTCACCCATATTGCGTTTGACGCATCGCTTGTATTGCCTAGATCGCTAGCCGTTGTGCTAGCGGCTGATGCAGCATCATTCTCTCCCACTTGGACAACCCCGACTCCTTCGGTTAGCGCCAGATCCGCGCCGATTTGGTAAAAGGAGCGGGCGATTAAATTTTCATCTAACGTACGCGCCATCGAAGCCGTAAAGGTTCCCAGACCAGTGGTTAAAATCAGCAGTAATAGCAAATTCGCGTAGCTCTGATTGGCGCGGCCCACGTTATAGAAGGCCAATAACAGGGCAATCCCACCCCAACGCGCCCAGAGCCGGTTGAGTAATCGCGCCACGTAGGGGAAGATTCGCACACAACAGAGGGCCGCTGCCAAAATAAAGAGCGTGGGTGCAAGGAAGAGCAATGGGTTCTCCATGGGGTCGCTTGCTACATTGGGCTGTAAAAATGCGATGCGCCCCTGTGTTTTGAGCAGGTAAAACCCATACAACGCAACGAGCAGCAGTAACAGGTCCAGAAAGCTACGTTGCCACAGCGGTCTGCGTTGTTGCCGTCCAAACTCACTTTTCGCCGCGACAATCGTCAAGCGGGCCGCCCCTAACACCGGCAATAAGGTGGCAGCCATCGCAAACGCCAATGCGACCAATGCATAGAAGAGGCTCCGCTCTGTGATCGCGACTTGTAAGGGCGGACCGCTCTGAAAGACCAGAAAATGGTAGGTGCTCCCGATTGCACTCGCAACCATGCGCCCCAGCCAAGGTCCCAAAAGCAGTGAAACTACACCTAGCAGTACCCCTTGTAGCAGATAGATCAACACAATTTGGTCACTACCGGCACCCCGGCTCTTCAAAATGGCGATCTCGGTTTGCTGTCGATTCACGGCACTTTCGGCAATCAATATAATGAAGTAAAGAATTAAGCCCAGAATCGGGATACCAAAGAGCAATAGGAGTACAGCTTGGGTGGAGGCAGCCCGTTGGTAGCGCGTCAAGGCCGCCACCGGTGAAAACTCCAGGTAGGTGTTGGGTAGACGTTGTTGCACCTGCCGATTCACTGCTGTCATACGCGTCAGCAGTTGTGCAACATCTTCAGAGCGCACGCCATCACCGTTAAAAATCTTATACCAGCCAAGATCGGAGAGCGCATGGGGCACCAGGCCAATGACGGAGCCGATGTAGGCCGCTTCCCCGGTGAGAAAGACATTGGCAAAGGCATTGGGTGACATGGCCCAAAAATCACTATCTTCGGGCTTTGCTGTCCAAATGCCGGTTACTCGGACTGGAATCTCAAGCCGGGTACGCCCACCCGCAGGCGTGCGGGCGCTGGGATCGAAGAGCATATACTCTTCGCCGACTTGAATGCCCGTATCAACAGCAAGGCTCTGGTGGACCAGAATCTCCAAAGGACCGGTGGCGGAAAGAGTGGGTAACTGACCATCGACCAGTGTAATATGTTGCTCAAACCCTGCAATAAACCCTAGATAACCGCGTAACAAGGGTTGGTCACGGCCAGCATTATAGGCCCCGCCAACCAAAGGGAAAACTTGAAAAATGTCACTTTTAGCGTAATGCATTCCCCCTTGCAGTGGTAAGTGGAGATCGTCAGCAACAGGAGCTGCCATATAGTCCCGCAATGCTTGATAGTGCGCCCAGTCACTACCGCCGCTGGCACCACTTGTATAGTGATAAAATAAGGTAAAGGCTGGCCGATTTCGTAATTCGGAGCCTTGGAGTTCCTGCTGCAATTGCGCACGATTGACGGCGTCAGTGTACATCGGTAAGGCAGCGGTTAAGCCAATGACAATAATCCAGCCGCAGAGTAGCGACAGCGTTAGCGCCGGTTCACTGCGTAATCGTTTAAGGGCCAGGTGCCACAATCCAGCATAACGAAATTTAGGCATGAGTTAAACTACATTTTGATTGCGCCGGAACTGAGCCCCTCCACAAAGAGGCGACTGGTAAAGGCAAAGAGCAGGATGAGAGGAATTGAGGCGAGCACATAACCGGCCATCAGTGGGCCCCAAATGCTATACCAGGCAGTTCGGAACGCGTAGAGACCAATCGTCAGTGTCATCAAATTCTGATTGGAAAGGGTGACGATCGGCCAGATCAGGTCGTTCCACGTGCTGAGGATATGCATGATAGCCACCACCCCCAGAATCGATTGCGAGAGGGGCAGGGCAATACGTAGAAAGGTCTGCAATTCGTTAGCTCCGTCAATGCGCGAGGCTTCAAACATCTCCTCTGGCATGCTCTGAAAAAATGAGCGAAGAATAAAAATGGCGAAGACCTGACCGCCCGCAATATAAGGCAGAATCAACACCAAGCGTGTATTGAGCAGCCCGAGGTTTTTTACTAGGAGGAACGCTGGGATCAGGGTTAATTCACCAGGGATCATTAAGAGCGCGATGACGAGATAGAAGAAGAACTCACGGCCGGGGAAGGGATAACGCGCAAAGGCCCAAGCGGCCAGCGCGGCCAGCGCCACCATAAAGATGACCGAAACACCGCTGACCACGATGCTGTTGAGGATATATTTTGAGACCACGCGCCACGCATCGACATAATTTTCCGGATAGAGCGGGAAGGTTGGTAGAAACGCGTTGTGATTGAATTGCGGCAAACTCTTGAAGGAGATAAACACCGTGACGATGAAGGGAAGAAACATCAAGAAGGCAATTGCCGATAAAAAGAGATGGCGAAACCAGTCGCCTGATCGCCAAAGCCGCTGCAGGTTATACGTCCAGCTGCGGCGGGCGGCGATGAGTGGTGGTTGTTCGATCTGAAGTGTTGGGTGTGCTTGCGCCATAGTCAAATCTCACTCTTTACAAACTTCATATTGAAGAGGGTTAAGCCAAAGATCAGGAGGAAGAGGAACATACCAATCGCTGATGCGTAGCCCATCTGATTCCAGAGAAAAGCGTTGTTATACATCCACAAGCCGGGCACCATGCTGGATGTCCCCGGCCCACCATTGGTCATGACAAAAATGCCCACCCAGCCCTGTAAACCACCAATGACTGAAAGCACGAAGATCAACTTGATCTGCCCTAGGATCAGCGGAATGTCAATTGCAAAAATCCGGCGCAAGCCCGTACAGCCATCGACTTGTGTACTATCAATGACATCGCGCGATATGCCCTGGAGCCCAGCCAGATAGATCAGAACTGTGACGCCGGAGACCCAGGGGAAGCCCATAAAGGTCACGGCATAGAGTGCCGTTTTGGGGTTGCCCAACCAGGGCTGTTGCAGATATTCTAACCCCACACCCGAGAGCAGTGCATTGAGCAGCCCGTGGGTGCCGTCATAAATAAATTGCCAGAGCAGAAGGTTGACAATGCCGGGGACAACCGTCGGCAGGATCATGAGTACTCGATAGGTATACTGCGATGTTTGGTTGCGCAAATTGAAGATCAGCTCGGCGACCAAAAATGGCACCGACACCCCACTGATCACCCGCCACAGCGTCAATATACTGACATTGCGCAATGACTTGATAAAGGTTTCATCCTTTGTAAAGAGTTCAACAAAGTTACCCAATCCGACGAATTTCGGTGGCAGACCCACATCCCATTCAAAGAAAGAGCGATAGAGCCCCATAAATGCTGGATAGTAGTTGAAAATTATCAACAACGTGAAGGTAGGAACCAACATCAAATAAACATACCGATATTTGTATATGCGGGCAAACAAAGTATCTTGCTTTTTCATGCGCATCGGAATGCTGGTCGGCTGTACACCAAGCCTTCTCTGCTTTACTTCCTGTGTTGTCATCGCTTCATCCTTTGCCGTCTGCCGCCCACTGTTGACGGTTGCGCTACAAATCAGAGTTCGCAAAGAACCCTGGTTTATGACTGCGCTTAATCAATGTTCCGTGGACCGCAACGCTCGGCGGCTGAGCTTCGTCCTGATCGGGCCCTTTGCGTGCGAAAGGCTTGTCTAAGCCAGAGAGCGTTGCGGTCCACGGATGCTTTACTGACATTGCCAACCGTTATCGGCAATAATGCCCTGTGCATATTCCACCATGAGCGCGTCGATCTTCTGTTGTGCTTCTTCTTGGGTAACTTCGCCCAATTGCAAGTCAACCCAGATCGGCGCAATCTTTTCCCGTTGTTCCGTGCCTATCTTATCGGGATAGGTGACCATGCCAGCTTCACCCAAGCCTTCGGTGATCGCGCGCAATGGCTCTTGCAGGTCGGCATTGACATCGACCCCCTTGATATTGGGCAAGAATTGCCCCAATTCGCTGATCATGCGACCGGCATTCTGTGGTGCTGTCACATAACGAAGGAAATCGATGGCCAAGGCGGTCAACCCATCCGTCTCAGTCCGACTAGAGAGCGCCCATTGCGCCGCGGTGGCACCGCCAATCGGTGGTGCGGCCTTGCCGGTAGCAAAGGCGGAATCCTCCTCGGTGATCGTAGGCGCATAGAAGCTCCCCCATTCAAAGTCAACCAGGGGATCCGCCCGTAGCAAGCCAAAGCGCCAACTGCCATCTTCCAAAACAGCAATCTCTTTGTTTAAGAATTTGCGGGCGAAATCTGCCCCTTCAACTGCCCAATCGGGTGCCAGATATTGGGTTAGTTCCTGCACCATGCGCATCCATTCCGCATATTCGGGGTCGGTTGCCCGGTAAAGACCTGTGTCGATGGCGCAGGCAACTTCCTCGAGCGTAGCGACGCCACCATCTTTGTTGATCTCAGCATCTTTTTTGGCATAAAGCATCGCACCGATTTGCGAATTATACCATCCGATCCGCCCATTGGGGATGACTCCGGAATCTTGCAGTTTTTGTTGGGTAGTAATCCATTCACCATAAGTGGTAGGTGGCTCGACTCCTGCGGCGGTAAAGAGATCCTTGTTGTAAAAGAAGAAGGTGGTCACCAGGTCGATCGGCACTGTATAGAGTTTGCCATCTTGCAGACGTTTGGCCTCAGTTGGTGTCTCATAAAATTGATCGAGCCAGCGCTCACTGCCGGGATCACCACTGGCCACATAGGGATTGGGCTGATCAAAATAGGGATCTAGAGCAATCCACCAACCCTTATCCAACTCATCCTGAATCCAGAATGAATGGGACCAGACAATGTGCGGAATCGTCCCGCCCGCTTGTTGCGTGACGATCCATTCATGGTCGGCTACATTGGATGGTTTGCGAATGATCTCTATCTCACTACCCGGATGCGCCTCCATATACTCATTGGATAAGACCTCAATCATATTGTGGGGAATAGGATTATTGGGGCTCTTCTCCATGCTATCGGTGGGCGTGTAGGCTTGCACATAGATCTGAAGATGACCTCCAGAGCCTGCTTCCGCGGCACCGGCTCCTTCACCCGCCTGCGGTGCTGCCTGCTGTACGGCTGGCGTACAAGCGGCGAGTAGAGCACTCGTTGCCGTAAAACCGGTGGCCTGTAAAAATACCCGACGACTTACCTTACTCATAAATCTCCTCCTAGGTCTGGTTGATAGGGGGTTGGGTTTAGTGGGGTTTGAAGCTGATCGAATCTCTATTGCACAACTCTGGTAATGGCTGAATTCTATACTACAGTTGCCTGAAAACTGACGTTATCACAAGCTTGACGAAAGTATGGGGCGTTAGCTTTCAGACAGCGCGGAGTATACCAACAATACAGATGAAATGTAACGATTCAGCCCCAAGTTGGTAGGAGTGTCACTCTGTAAAAGTCTTCAAAGTGGCTCTACCTTGAAGATTCTTGCAGAATGAGACTCCGGCAAATAGATGGGGGCTGAATCGTTACGATGAAACAAGTAAGGCGCGCAGTGCAGGATACAATCGCGCAGTGCAAGATACAATCGATGGGGAACGCACTGCCTTTGTTCGTCTACCTTGGGCATAGATTTGGGCATAGATTGAGAATCAATCCATAAATTTAGTTGTGATCCAGTGAAGTAGGGAGGTTATAACACAATTGTATTGCTAATCATCAATGATCGCAACCGCCCGAACAGGTGCACCAGTGGTTCCCACCCATTTTATGGGTAAGACAGCCGCTGTAAATCCCACGGGACGCGGAATTTTCTCAAAGTTGCACAAATTTTCGATGTGGTAATATTCATGTTCCCACATGACCCGATGTGCTTCCCAAAACTGCTGTCGCTCAAACATGGCCCATACTGGCGGATCGAAGGTCACGGCGTCGATCCCCATTACTTTTACCCCTTGTTCGATTAACCAAATGGTTGCTTCGCGCGTCATCCCCGAATGGTCACGTAGATACCGTTCATTGTCATTGTAGCTACCGGCACCGGTCCAGATGAACACGATATCTAACGGTTGAATCGTATAACTGATCTTGGTTAGCGCTGCCTGTAAATCGACCACAGAGATACCATCGCCATAGTGCTTGTGGCGTAAATCGAGCACTACACCATTGCCAAAGCAGTACTCAAGCGGAATTCCTTCTGGCCCAGCCGCGGTCGGCACAATATGCTTCATTGCATCGATATGAGTGCCGACATGATCGCCCAGCACCGTAAGACAACTGGCAGTCAAAGAGGTGATGCCATAAGTTGCCGCGCCAATCCCTTCTGCAAATTTTTCCCAATCCTCATAGATCAATAGCGCAGGACGTATTACTCGGGGAAAGACAATCATATCATTGTGAACGGCCATGCTGAGGTCAATGATTTGCCGAGCCATTTGTAGTCACCTTGGATAGTTTGGCGGTTGGTTGAGCAGTCAGCGGTGTGAGGAGCTCTTCAATATGCGTCTGTAAAACCTGTGCAGCCAACAGTGGATCGCGTTTGCGGAGCGCATCCACCACACCATAATGACGCTGGGCCAAATAGACTAAATCGTAGTCAAACAAGATTGTTGAAGCAAATGTCCAATAAGAATACTGCAAAGTGTCAAAGAGACGGGCCAACATCGTATTATCGGCAACCCGAATAATGACGCCGTGAAATGCATAATCTGCTTTGTAAAAATCGTGAACATTATTGCCGTGCGCGTGCGCCATCATGCCGTCGACCAATGCTGTTAACTCTGCCAGATCTTCTTCCGTCAGACGCGGCGCAGCCAAACGACCAGCTAACGCCTCTAGCCAGGCGCGTACGGTATAGATATCAAGCAGTTCTTCTGGGGAATGTTTGTGAATATAGGTACCACGATAAGGTTTCGACTCGACAAAGCCCATCAACGCCAAGTGGCCAAGCGCCTCGCGGATTGGGGCTTGGCTGACCCCAAAGTGTCGAGCAAGTGCCAATTCCGTTAATCGTTCACCGGGTTGATATTTCCCGCGTAAAATAGCGTCGATTAAATATTCTTTAATTTCCTCGCGTAGCACATGCCGATTGAGCTGCGTTGGGTTATTTGGGGCACTTGGTTCCGCTGCCATCAGATCAGATTCCGATAAGTTCAACCTCATCTACCCTTGGCTCACCATCAGTTTTCATCCTTCGGGCTATAGCTAAATCTGTAGATAGGTCGGTAGAGCACTCCAAAATGAATTGGAATGGCTCAAATGAAATTTTCGAAAGTTGTAAAGTAAGCTACTGGAATAAGGGAAGCTGTAGAAGTGGGGGACATCAAACTTGCAATTGTATTATCGATAATCGATTATACATTGGAGTTCGGAGTCTGTCAAGCATGAAAATTGCATGCAAATTGGAGCATTTTCATCGTGAAGAGCCTAATCTGCGCGTTCTTCGCCGTTGTCTGATGCAGGTAACCAGTATGTGCTCGTTCCGCGCTCCAGCGTGCAATGTTGCTTAGGACGCAGAGCGTCCTCTATGGGTTTCCTGCTGTTCGTTCGCTTCACTTCCCATTGCCCCTGTCCATCTATGACAACATTGCCTACGGCCCCCGCATTCATGGGCTGGCCAATGGTCATCTGGATCAGATTGTACAGCGCCAACTGGAAGCGGTTGGTCTCTAGGGCGAAGTCAAAGATCGGCTGCGCGCACCGGCAGCGGCTCTCTCGGTGGGGCCGCAACAGCGCCTTTGCCTGGCGCGTACCCTCGCCGTCCAACCCAATCTTCTGCTCTGTGACGAGCGGAGTTGACTTACATACCAACAAGAGCGCTCGGGTAAGTAAATCTTAGGCTTCGACAAGCTTACCTTGCAAGAGATAAATTGCTCGTGTAGTGCCGATTATGCCATTGAACGATCTGTGGTCCATTTTCCAGTTGTAATTCGGACTCTTCAGACAATACCGTGAAGAAAGTCAGATGGCGACTGCGCGTTGCCATCTCTTCGCTGCTTTCCATTAATCGCTCAGCACCATATTGTCGGGCAAGTTCATGAATCTCGTAATGTCCCTGTTCATTCCGGCTAAGAAAGGATTTATTCACCAATGCCGCCAACGTCTCCAGCGTAGCACCGGTCACTGCTTCCGCCGCCTCACGTGTAAAGCCACCACGAAAGATCGAACAACGCGCAAAGACCTGCTGTTCCTCAGCACTTAGCAACTTCCAGGATTGGTCAAAGACCGTACGCATCGACCGATGACGATATGGCAGGTTGCGCTGCTTGGTCGTAAGAAAATCCAGACCCCTTGCAATCTCTTGTGCAATCTCAGCACAAGAAAGTACGCGCACCCAAGCCGCCGCCAATTCAAGTGCTAACGGCATACCATTCACCAGCCGACAGATCTTCACGATTGCCGCTTCATCTACAGCGGTGGGGGCAAAGTTAGTTTTGCTCCGTTTGGCTGTCTGCATAAATAGTAGTGGTGCACCATATTCTTCGAGTGCGGCATGTGCCGAAGAGTGCATTCCTTCAATAGCCACAGTTGGCAAGCCCAGGCCACCCACAGCATAGATCCATTCGCCGTGAATATCGAGCCGTTCGCGCGAGGTCACTAGCACCGTAACCTGTGGTGCTTGCGTGATAATGTTCATAATTAAAGTAAGGGAAGGAGTTACAGCAAAATCTTGGAGTAAGTGACCATGAGATGGCAACAGTTGCTCAAAATTGTCAAGGACGAGCAATCGTGACTGGCGCCGCAGGTAGTGCAATAGTTGCGTTTGTGGATCGGTGTGGCCACCAAGGGTGAGGTTGAGTGCGTTGGCGATGGTGGGTACAACCAGCTCCGCTGCGGCCAGCGACGCCAGTTCCACAAAGGTCGCGCCATCAGCAAAGGCTGCCTGCACCTTCTTGACAACTTCAATAGCGAGGCGCGTTTTGCCGATGCCGCCAGGGCCAACCAGCGTGAGCAGGCGACAGTCAGAATTGACAAGCAACACATTCAGTTCCATTAACTCGACATTACGACCAACAAAAGGCGTTAGTCTTAAGGGCAACTTGTCGACTTCCTGATTAACGGCTGCGGGGAAAAGCTCTGTGATTAAAGTTTGGCGCTGTGAATAACCAGCACTTTCCAGAAAAGCCGTGAGCCAGCCAGAGTCCAATCGGCCCATCGCAACGACGGCCCGCGCCAGCGCTACGACCTCGGCCTGTTTGCTAGGAATGTGACCATCGCCATAACACCAGTACTCAATTGCACTGCCGCTTTTGCGTCCAAGGGCATAGCCCAATTCGTCGCGGATCAACCCTTTGGGTTTTCCAGTGCGGTCGGCAATGGCGTTAATGCTCTCTTGCAGCAGTTCGGCGAACC
The DNA here is from genome assembly GCA_034432375.1 of Caldilineaceae bacterium. Classification (GTDB taxonomy): domain Bacteria; phylum Chloroflexota; class Anaerolineae; order Caldilineales; family Caldilineaceae; genus JAHBVH01. Next base: position 23,571 of record DAOUCA010000204.1, on the reverse strand, counting down.
GTTTTGGCGATTGCGTCATAGACCCTCACTTTTCCACCACTTTATTATGCCATACTCACTTCAGAATGAGCTCCGAAATTTTGTCGAGATTGCAGATTAAAGAGTGGTTATGAAAATCTTCAGTCTCGAAACTCGCGTTTCACTTTGATTTCAGTATACTAGTGTCTTGTCAAGCGTGAATGAGGGAAACACAAAACAGATTTTTGTCAGAAACCTGGTTTGTAAACATCCATCAAATGACGGCTGACAAGACACTAGTACGTAACGGCCTAAATAGACCAATAGCTTAATCCAGCGGGTCACGGACCCGCCTTGAGCTAGGGTACTATAGGCTTATTTACGCCGCGGTGTACTAGCGCCTTTCCAAGTAAACTCCGAGCAAACTCCGAGCGCAACTCGGATCATCATACGCATTTTCATGCTAACATAAGTAGACAGTTTTCAGTCGGCAGTTATCAACGAGCGTATAAACTGCCGATTGTCTATTGACTTCTGCACCCTGGTATTAATCAAGAAACCAAATCGACATCGCATGAATCGTAGGGACAACCCTGATGGGCAACCTTACAGATATGTGCAACTTTGATCTGGCTTGTCTATGAGTACTGCGTAAAATAAATTCTTTGGCCTGTCATAGGCAACGCCAAAAGTAAATTATCCATTCAATAGCCTTACGCATGAGTATACCACACGTACCAATCTTGTGGTAAGTAGGGAAAGGGCACCAAATGGATTTATCACAAACACGGGGGGAACTGTGGGGCGTGGCAGCGTACGAGTGGGCAACCCTACAAGAGCCTTTGCATCGCCCTCTGTGGGAAGCGATGTTGAAAGCATCTAAGGCTGGGCTGAGAACGCGCCTCCTGGATGCTGGCTGCGGCTGCGGTTGTGCAAGTGATCTGGCAGTACAAAGAGGTGCCGATGTCAAAGGATTGGATGCCGCAAAGAGGCTGATTTGCATCGCACGCCAGCGGGCACCACCCGCCGAATTGGGGGTTGGGGATCTGGAAGCTCTGCCCTATGAGACCGAGGAGCTTGATCTTATCTCCGCCTCGTTGTCCGTGCAGTACGCTGCCGCTCCCGTTGCAGCATTGAGTAAGTGATGCGAGTTTGTGCGCCTCAAAGTCGTTTGGCGATTAGCATCTGGGGACCGGAAACTGTTTGCGAACAGCGTGTCCTGTTTCAGGCATTCCGGAAAATTTTGCCGTCGGCACTGCCAAGTGCCAGCCCGCTTGATCGCTCGAAACCTGGGTAATTTGAAGCCTTTGTGGCACAGACTGGGTGGCAGATGACAGCACGAGAAATCGTCGCCTGTCCCTTTGTTTATCCCGATCTGGCAACCCACTGGCGGGCACAACGGTCCACTGGTCCTTTGCAGGCGGCTATCCATGCACTTGGCAAAGAAAGGTACGCGCTGCCATTGACCAGGCTAGAATACCGTACCAGATGCCAGATGGTGGCGTGTGTTTAGACAACTGTTTTCTTTATGTCGTCGCAACAAGTTAAATCCCCCCAAGCATTAAATCGCCAAAGTAGAATAAATTTACAACGTGTTCACGCAATAACCGCATCCATCATGGAGAATGCTTTGAAGGCAAATATGGCAAAAATGAACGAAGGCAATGATCTACTAGAGTGAACAGAGACCGTTGTACCTACCATGCAAACTGCTACTAAGGAAGCCAAAAATGAAGCAACAAAAACGTATTACCATTTTATGTTGTCTACTGATCATTGTGGGGTTATTGTGGGGTGCGCGTATTCCTATCACACAGCCAGTTCAAGCGCAGGATACAGGGGATAGACCAGGCGAAGATAATCAGGCGATCAAAGTTTATCTGCCGATTGTGACTGCTGATGGTGATTTAAGTCAGTCAGCTTCCACATCCGATATCGCTCAGGAGATCGATGCCAGTGGATTGGAATTAGAGGCACGAGAAGTGCGTCTACAAGTACCATACGGAAAAGATGATACACTGTTCGGCGTGGTCAGGGCTGGTTCAACCGATAAAGTAGTCCCGGCTTCCACGCCTCTGGTCGTGCGTCTATTGGCAAGCCAAGTTCCGCAAATCAACACAGCCATTAATCTCACATTGCAACTTCACGCTTTTGAAGATTTGTCCGGCGTTCAGGCCGAGATTCAGCTACCGACTGGTGCAGAAATTCTACGTGGCACTGCTACTGGGCAATTTGATCTCGTTGCCAATCAGCGTCAGGAGTTAACAATTACTGTAGTTTTCCGCAAGCTAGGTGAATATACAATTCTCGGGAAAGCGCTTTCCGAAGTCAGCCCAGAGATGACTTGGGGTGATCAAGATGCACTCTACTTCACGGTAGATAGCCAAAAGACACAACTCGGTTTTGCCAGCGCAGCGACCACGATTGGCCGCCAAGCCGTTTATGAATCCTCCACGACTGACAACTTTGCGCTCGACAGTTTGGCCAGCGAATTATCTCCGGACGATGTTACATCGACAGATGGCGTGGAAGAATCTGTTCAAGAGCTGCTTTTGGCATCGGATCGTGAATTAAACCAACCGCCGACAATCGCTGCGACAGAAATGGTCGAAGAGGCAACGGTCGGTGCAGCAGCCACCAGTGCCACAGTCAATCTTTCCATCTGTTGGATCTTCCAGGATCGCGCTGGAAACACACAGCCAATTCGGGACGCCTACATTCAATTGTGGGATAAAGATAGTGGCGCTGATGATTTGCTTGCATCGGGCTATGCAGGGTATTACAATGGTTGCTATACATTTAGCGTCAACAACGTCGATAGCGATGAATGTTGTACAATTGACCCATACGTGCGCATCTTCACCTATCATAATGGACGCTATCGAGTCTCCACTTATGGCAATGCCGTCTATTATACCTATAGTGGAACACAAAACAACGTTACCGGCAATTACAATTTTGGTACATGGCGTGCGCCAAGCAGTTCCGGCAATGATCGTTCTTGGCTCATCTATGATGACCTCTATCTCGCCCGTCGGTTTCTGCTTGAAAATGCTGTGAACTGGGGAATGGGTAAAGACCCAGGTCAGGTCCACGAGATCTGGCAGAGCGGGGGAACAGACGGCACCTACTACAGCCGTAACGATAAACGCGTTCACCTGGCCGATGCCGATGCCGCATCACGTGATACTGTGGTCCATGAAGCATCTCACCGCTATATGGATGCGATCTATTCAAGTTGGCCACCCAGCGACTGCCCATCCCCGCACGTGGTTAGCCGTAGTTCCGGTCGCTATTGTGCATGGACAGAAGGGTATACATATGTGATTGTCGCCGGTGTCGATGGTAATCCTGTCTATACGTGGCCCAGCGGCGCTTCGCTGAATCTGGAAACACCGGTTTGTAGCTCATCCAGTTGGGATGATGGTCCGACCGTTGAAGGCAGAGTTGGCGGTTTGTTGATCGATCTGATGGACCCATTCACGATTTCATTTGGCACTGTGACCGGGTTCAGCAATGAAGCTAAAGCCAGTGGTTGTAGCGGGGCAGATAATGTGACCGGCATGTTTGATGCCATTTGGGACTTGCTTTATGATCAAGACGACAATTTGATTGTAACTCAAGGTGGTGACACCAATTCCTTTTCAAATGCATGGGAAACGCGTCAATATCCACGCCAATATCCAGCACTGGCAGGTGATCACAACACAATCAACACTTTCCTGAGTGATTAATTGTCCCACCGTACGAACACTAGATCTCACCTGTTATATTAGCGGTTGTGAGTAAGAAACATTTTTGCCAGAGGCAAAAATGTTTCTTACTGTGGAGCATGAGTATAATAGGCCTTCATCCAATTCTGTTGACAATTGTGAGTTACCAGCAGGGAACGGGCACGGTGTTATGAATCAACAAACTAGTTGCCTGGCTGCTTAATTTTTAGAGATCCCCGGTCGCTTGTACTCGTGTGGTGATTTCTAAAAATTAAATGTTCGCAGCACTAGTATACGCATAGGCTCTTTGTAAATCTGCAATAGCGGGTCCGTACAGTGGACGCAAACGGAAATGTCAACAGATTCCTGGTGCAATTAGGCATAGAGATTTACGATGAGAAATCGAGGCGGTTATACTGAGTCCATAGAGATCCGCCAGCGTTTATCATCAGCTGTCGGAAATGCAGAAGTAACTACTACTGAGAAAGGTTTTGTATGATCCAACCACTAGGGTCTACCGATACACAATTTACTAACAAGAATAAGGTCAGGCCTCTTCGTCGAACCTATCTTTCAGTGATGATATTCTTAATTTTCGTCGTCGCAGTTACAGGCTGCACTACAACCTTACCGCTCGTCGACCATACAGTTACTGCCGTGCCGACTACGCCAACCAATACTACAGGTAGCCCCGAAGGGACTATACCAATGAGCGCTTCCAGCACCGCCGAGCAACAGATAAAGACCGCCTCACCTGCCACCCCCGTGATTGTTCGCTTGGCAATGTCTCATGCCCCACAATTGAATGAGGAGATAGCGCTTTCCTATACAATTGAATCAATTGAAGACGTTGCTGAGGCAACCTTCGAGATAACGCTTAGCCCAAATGGCAAAGTTTTGAACGGGAAGCCGCATTGGCAAGGTGCGTTGCACCCGGATGTGTCTGTCCAAGAAGCAGTGACGGTGGTCTTTGAAACGCCGGGAGAATACACCATCACCGCCAACGTCTTGGCACCGATCGACGAAGGGATGGTATGGGGAGACAGTGACTATATCTACCTCACGATCGGCGACGAGCACTCCTTTTTTGGCTTTACTTCGGGCAACAACAGCGAATTAACGCAAGGTGTTCAGACACCCACCAGCCAACCATAGATAGGAGCATCAATGAGACGCCTTCGTTAATTTGATAGTTTGTCGCTTGCTGTCACGTAACTTATCATATAGTAGAATGAACAACCCTTGGTTGACATCTGCAATAGACTTAGAATCCATCCTGAAAAGCGGTTGTGAGTCATAGACTTCTCCTACAGGAGAGATCGTCACAGAGATTTTCAGGAGAGATACTTACTATGAGGAGTTACTGGTGAGCAAAATTATAGATCCTGCCCAATACCGCACCGCCGTCACTAAACCACCCGACTTCGACGCCTTCTGGGCCACCATCGAAGCCCAAGCCAACGCCATCCCCCTCAACGCCACCGTCACCGCGGTGCCCATGCGCTCGACGGCCGAGGTCGAAGTCTTTGAGGTCCACTACGATAGCCTCAACAATGTGCGCGTTGCCGGCTGGTATTGCCTGCCGCGGCAACAGACCGAACCGTTGCCCGCGGTTGTCTACTATCCGGGCTATATCAGCGAGCCGACCTTTCCACGCGCCCAAGCCGCCAAAGGCTACGCTACCTTTGGCGCGGCACCGCGTGGCAAATTGCGCAGCAACAGCCAGGTCAACCCCGGCTATCCTGGCCTGCTCGCCCACAACATCATCGACCGCAACAGCTATGCCTATAAGGGCTTTTACGTCGACGCGTGGCGGGTGATCGACTTCCTGCAGAGCCGGGACGAAGTCGACAGCAGCCGCATCGGCATCCGGGGCAGTAGCCAAGGGGGCGCGTTAACGTTATTGGTGGCGGCCATGCGCCCCGATGCGGTGGCTGTGGCCGCAGCGGGGGCACCCTATTTGGCCGGCGTGATCGACGCGATTGAACTGACCAACACCTATCCGTATCGGGAAATCAACGATTACCTGCGCATTCATCCCGAGAGCCACACCGCGATCGCCGAGACTTGGTCTTACTATGACTGCCACAACTTTGCCGAGCGCATCCGCTGCCCGATTATTGTAAACATTGGGTTGCAAGACAATGTCTGCCCGCCGGAGACGGGGTATGAGGTCTTCAAACGCATTGGTTCATCGGAGAAACAGCTCTATCCGTATGACGGCCATGCCCACGACGCCGGTGGCTTTCACCACGAAGCGGTCATTGATGCCTTTTTCGCCGAGCAGCTACAGCCATAAACCGCAGGGAGATCTTTACGATGAGTATGAATATTGCAGCGCGCCCCGCCAACTTTGACGGCTACTGGTCCACCACAATGGATGAATTGGCAGCGTTACCCGCGGCCCCCGAATTGACGGAATTGCCCGCCCGCTCCACCGACTTTGGCACCGTCTATGGCCTACATCTGACCAGCCTCGGCAGCTATCGCATCTTCGCCTACTATTGCGTTCCCCACGGCGAAGGGCCCTTCCCCGTGCTTTACTCGCTACCCAACTATGGCAGCGTGGTCCATGTCCCCGCCTATGAAGATCGCCAACAGTATATCGTTGTAGCGCTCTGCCACCGCGGACAACGCCTTTCCGATCAACCCTTTGCCGCGGCCTATCCCGGTTTGATGACAACCAATATTGCCAACACCAACGACTACATCTATCGCGGCATTGTCGCCGATTGCTGTCGCGTGGTCGATTTTCTCGGGACACGCCCCGAAGTTGCGCAAGACAAGATCGCGCTCATCGGCAGCGACCTCGCACTGGTCACCGCGGCGCTACGACCACAAACTGATGCACTCTACTACACCCCCGGTTTCTTTTATGGCGCGCAAGCCACCGCCGCGCAAAGCAGTGCCTATCCCATTGAAGAGCTCAACGACTATGCCCGCACCTTTCCGCACGAAGCCGCCGCGCTCTGGCAGACCTTGGCCTACTATGAGCCGATGCACTTCGCTGGCCAAGTACGCTGTGACACGCTGCTGGTCACCGGTGACGACCCAATCAAAACCCAACCGCTGGTCGATCAGCTTGGTGGCCAAGTCGAAACCTACCAGAGCGCCCACTCCGGCTATCGCGATGGGGTAGCGCAGGCGACCTGGCTTGCTAACCGTTACGCCATTGCCAAACCAGCCCTGCCCGCCGCTTGGCTGTAGATAAGTAGGTAGGTAGGTACCTGTTTTCCTGTCTACTTATTTACCTACCTATCCACCCCCAAAGGAAATTTATGACGAATCAAATTGCCCTGTCGCTCCTGCTTGATCGGTTGGCTGTTCACGCGCAAAGCCAGCGCGCCTGGCAGATCACCGATCCAACCCACCCCGACTATGGCGCGATCTATCAAGCGGAATGGGGCGTGGCCGATCCTCGCACGACCGGCAAATTTGTCGTGCTCTGTGGCTATCTCGCGTTGGGCAATGCCTTGCCCGATGCAGAATTGCTGGCCCAGGCAAATCTGGCTGCTGACTATCTGCTACGGGCGCGGCGCCCCAGTGGGCTGATCGACCTGATCTCGGTCAACATTGATTCTGGACCGGATACTGGCTTTGCCGTGCAGGAGCTGTGCACAGTCCTTGAATTGGCACAGGATAAAGCTGTCGCCGAGCTCGGTTGGCAACCGCTGCTCGATAAGATCGGGACCTTTGTGCGCGAGGCAGTCCCTGGCATGGTGGCTGGCGGCTTTCACACACCGAACCACCGTTGGGTGATCGTTTCAGCGTTGCTACAGGCCCAAGCACTCTTTCCTGATCTGGCAGTGGAAAGCGCCGTCGACAGCTATCTGGCCGAGACGATTGACATCGACGCCGAAGGGATGTTTATCGAGCGCAGCATTGGCGTCTATGATGCCGTGAACGATCGTTCGCTGCTCTTTATCCACACCCATCGTCAACTGCCGGAAGCATTGGGGGCCGTCAATCACAATCTGTACACCGACTTGCACATGCTACACGCCGATGGCACGGCGGAAACGGGTATCTCGCGGCGGCAGGATTATGGCACGCGCTACGTAGCGCTGGGTCTGGTCCCCTACCTGATCTGGAGCCACAAGCTCGAACCCAATCCCCTCTTTGCGGCGGCAGCGCTGGCACTCTGGCAGCGCTTTCTGCAAAATGACCAGCTGACGATGAATGACCGTGCCGCTCATCTTGATTGGCTAACCTATGTCCTCTTGAAATTTGGTGATCTGGCTGCTGTAGAGCCGGCACTCCCTGCCAATTATGTGCACTACTTGCCGCACAATGGCATCCACCGCGTGCGGCATGGCAAACTGAATGCAACCTTTTTTCGCGATGTCACCCGTCTGCTCACCCTCACCTATGGCCAAGCCGAATTGAGCAGCGTCAAGCTGAGCCAGACCTATTTTGGACAGTACATTGGCCGTTTCCAGGGCAATACGATGGACTTTGCGAATGGTCAGCTCGTGCTGCGCTCCGAAGGGCGCGCCAATCCGCGCCGGCCTGCCTATGAGTTGCCATTGGGCCGACCGGTGCCGCCCGATCAATGGATCGCAACCATGGGGGAGCGCGAACTGCGTTGGCTGCCCCATGCGGTGACAACCCTCACGGTGACAGAGGCGGACGGTGGCTTTGATTTGCGCTTTCAGACCGTAGAGGGCACAGACGGAGTTGCAACGCAACTGGCCTTTGACTTTCCTGCCGGCGGCGTTTGGGAGACAGAGGATACCCGGCTCCAGACGACGGCCGGGCAGACGATCTTTTTGAAACGGGGCTGGGGTGCCATGCGCTATGGCCCCGATCTGATCCGCCTGGGGCCAGGTCATCTCACCCACGGCATGTGGCAGATGCGCGACGCCGAAGCCGCGCCCGACCATGTACGGGTCTTGCTCACCTTCTTTACCCCGCTCGATTTCACCGTGCAGATCCGCACGGCAGAGGGGCCAACGGCATATACCACTCTTTAAAGGTAACAATTCAAGCCTGCCCTCTGTGGCAGGCTTGAATTGTTACCTTTAAATCACCTCACAAGCAACCGCACTGCTCGCCTGCCTACCAGGCGGCAATCCCAGCGGCATTGGCTGGCAGCCCGGCAAAACTACCCACCGAAACCAAGGAGCCATCCGCCTGTACGCTAAAGCCGATAATCGTCTGTGAACGGGCGCTGAGCGCGTAGATTAGCCGGCCATTGTGGCTGACCGCGGCGTCCGTTGGCCCTGTGCCATCGCCCGTCTCGCCGGCTCGGCTATTGAGCAGCGTCAACTCACCGTACTTGTCCACTTGAAAGAGCGAAAGTGAAGCGCTACCGGCATTAGTGGTGTAGGCATATTTGCCATCATTGGTGACAACAACCCAACAGGCCGCGCTTTGATTGGTGGGAATCGAGCTACTGACCACTGTCGGCGTTCCATGCTTATCGAGTTGATACGAAGAAGCTGCACTGCCATTGATCGCGCCGCCAAAGGCTTCAGAGATCACCAGCGTGTCGTTTTTGGCAAAGGCAAAACCAAAGGGGGTTGTCCCTGCCGAGATGTGTGCAACCGGACCAGTGGCCTGACCGTTACGTTCAACGGTATAGCTGTCAATGAGATTGCTGCTACGTTCGGTTACGAGCAACGCCTTGCCATTCGGGGTAAAGGCAACCTGGGCAGGAGCCGGTGCTGCGCCGCTGCCATTGTTGCTAAGCGAGCGGGTAGAGTCGCCAATTGGTGTGAGGGCACCATTATTGCGCAGGATAAATCCTGTAATATTACCGGCATCCCCAGCGTTAAGCACATAGACCAATCCGCGCCGCACGGTAACACTCGTTGGTTGGATCCCGCCAGAATTAACATTGTCGGTCAGCTCCAGGCCAAATTCATGGACGGCAAAGACTGCAAGTTCGTTGCTTCCCGCGTTTACGACGAAAAGCCAACGGCCATTTTCACTGAGCGTGACGGCTCCTTGTGATCCCAAGCCACTACCCAGCCCCTGTCCACCAGTCGGAAAACGGCCGGTGACGGTCAGCGTGCCATCCGACGCACGTCGATACATGACAATTTCGTTGCCGCGGATGGGGTCGTTGGCATTGGTCATGACAAAGACGGCACCGTTGCGATTGCCGGCGGCCACAACGCTCTCATCCTCACCCACAACGTTGTCAGTCAATGCTGCATCGCCCACGTCAAGTGCGTCGGCAATACCGGCATCGGCGGCCACTCCACCGCTACCAATCAGCGGCAGAAAAACAGTGGTATCTGTGTTGGATTCCTGGGCCAATGCCGGTCGAAGCGGCATGAGCAGTAACAGTAGCACAATCAAATAACTCCATTTACGGTACATCGGTTGTCTCCTTAGCAAAAGTATATTGGAATGGTTCTGGCTGAATAGGAGTTTCGTGATAGCACGCCGATCACAAAGAGCCGCGCGCCCCGATCCTCTTACTGACGCCACATCATTGTCTTGGTAGACAGAAGGTTAGTCTCTGTAGCAGCCAGTTTGTTACACCATTCCCCAATATTCGTTTCGCCGCAACCGAATCCCCACTGTAAATTCTCTGCTCTTTTACGGTACACCCCAATGTTCAGCGTTATAAATCATTACAAATCTCTTGTGCAGATGTAAGAGATGAGCAAGGCTTTGATAAGAAACTGATCTCGTTTTTTCATCTGGCGTGCGTCCACGCAGGATAGAGTGCTGCTTGTGATATCACAACTACACCTATTTCTGCCATGGGCATGCCTTTTTTTGTGCGTGCGATGATGGCGGTGAATTTTTTCAGGGGAAATGTGACCAAATGCAGAGCAAAGGTAAGAAACAAGGCTTTCCCCCCCGAGTAGAGTGCACAGGTTTATCTGAGTTATCTGGGGTATCTGGAACAGAATTGCTCAAGGCATTGAGCGCCGGCGACGAAGCAACTTTTCGTGCCTTTTTTGACCACTATCAAGGCAAAATGCTCCATATTGCCTTACGCTATGTTGCCGATACTGAAACCGCTGCTGATGTTGTTCAAGAGACCTGGTTGGCTGTGATTCGGGGTGTGCAGCGCTTTGAAGGACGCTCTTCCTTTCAAACATGGCTCTTTACGATCTTGATGAATCGGGCGCGCACGCGTTGTAAACGTGAAAAACGGCAAATTCCCTTTTCCGCTTTGCAGACGGCGGCAGGGGAAATGGAGAGAGAGGAAGAGATTATCGACACGATCGACGCTTCGTGGCGTAGCAAGAGCATACAGCCAAGAGTCATGCTACTATCAATTACACGATCACCGGAGGATATAACGCTTACCAATGAACTTTGGCGCTATTTGGATCTGGCGATCGAGCAACTGCCCAAACAGCAACGGCAAGTGATAAAATTGCATGATCTAGAAGGCTGGACAACCGAAGAAATCTCGCATTTACTTCACCTAAGCGCAGGCAATCAACGGGTGCTGCTCTGTCGGGCGCGCGTTAAGGTGCGCCGGATGTTGCTCAATTATTTGGAACAATTGGTCTGATCCGCGTATACTGAAGCAGGACAATTCTGTACCCTAACCCCAAAGTATGGTTGGTTTGAAAACAGTGCTTTGGGCGTAAGCTATCAGTGGATATACTACCGTTTGCAAACAGAATTCACTTTTGAAGGAAACCTGCGATGCATGGGATCGCCGACTTTGCGCTTGAACGCTACTTTGGTAAATACGAATTCGCCGTCGATTGGTTGTTAAGCCCGTCGGACTGTGAAAGTATGACCGTCGCCGAGCTACTGGCGTTGGCCGATGAGGAGGGGCAGCAGCTTTGGCAGAGCCTTACGCTTGCCTATACCGAATCGCCGGGGCACCCCCGTTTGCGCGACGAGATCGCCCACATGTACCAGCAGGTTAGCACCGATGGCATTGTCGTCGCCGCGCCGGAAGAGCTGATTCTGGTTGCGATGCACAGCCTGCTGGAGCCGGGTGACCATCTCATTCATATTGCGCCGGCCTATCAGTCACTCTATGCCGTAGCGCAGTCGATTGGCTGTGCAGTGACGCCGTGGCCGCTGACTGTCGATGGCGATCGATGGACGCTTGATCTGGCCCAACTCGAAGCCTCGATCACCCAACGTACCAAGCTGCTGGTGATCAATTTCCCGCACAATCCCACCGGCTATCTGCCCGACCGGGCCACGCTCGATGCGATCATCGCGCTTGCTCGCGCCCATCGGCTGACCATCTTCAGCGATGAGATGTATCGTCTGCTGGAGTACAATGCGGTCGACCGTCTGCCCGCCCTCTGTGATCTCTACGAAAATGGGGTTTCCCTCTCCGGCATGTCCAAGACCTTTGGGCTGCCGGGGCTGCGCATTGGCTGGCTGGCGACGCAGCGGACTGATCTGCCCGCCCGTTGGCTGGCGCTCAAAGATTACACGACCATCTGCAATAGCGCACCGAGTGAAATTTTAGCGTTGATTGGGTTGCGGGCCGGGGAGCAACTGGCGGCGCGCAGCCTCAGCATTATCAATGCGAATCTCGCGCTCTGTATAGAATTCTGTGCGCAACACCGGGAGCAAATTCACTGGTTGCCACCGCAAGCCGGCTCTGTTGCCTTCCCCCGTTGGCTGGGCGACGAGCCGCTGGATGCGCTCTGCCAACGGGCGCTCGATCAGCAAGGGTTAATGATCGTGCCCAGCAGCATCTTTGGCCAAGCCGGAGATCATTTCCGCATCGGGTTGGGACGCCAGAATTTCCCCCAAGTGCTGGAGCAGCTCGAATCCTTGCTGAGCTAAACATCAAGCGCCTCGGAACGATAAGAGGGTACGGCCAATCTCTAAAGAAATCCGGTCAGAAGATTGCAATCTTTACTACCAGCCTATACGCTAAAGGAAGCTGTTTTACATGTCTACGCCAATGCGTCATCAATACCTCACGTTGAAAAGCCAATACAAAGATTGCATCCTCTTCTTTCGCTTGGGTGACTTTTATGAAACCTTTGATGACGATGCCAAGACGGTCGCCAAGGTCTGCGATGTGGTGTTGACCAGTCGCCCGGTGGGCAACGATGTGCGTGTGCCGTTGGCCGGCGTACCCTATCATAGCGTCGATGGCTATCTGGCCAAATTGGTCGAGGCGGGCTACAAGGTCGCTGTGGCCGAGCAGACGAGCGAGCCGGGCAATGGGCTGGTTGAGCGCGAGGTGCTGCGCGTTGTGACCAAGGGGACGATCGTCGAGCCGGGGTTGCTCGATGAGAAGCGCAATAATTACCTGATGGCGGTGGTGGTCGATGGGCGCGGTGAAACGGCTGGCATCGCCTACTGTGACATCACCACCGGTGAGTTTGCCGCGACCCAATTTAATGCCGGCAGCCGCGCCGACCTGGAGCGGCGCATTGGTGAAGAGATCAGCCGTCTACAGCCAAGTGAATTGGTGCCGGTCGATTGGGAGCCGCGCGAGTCGGATCTCTTCGGCTTGATTGATACGCTGGGACCAGTCATTTCTACGGTCGAAGCTTGGCAAGTCGCGCCCGATACTGCAACAACAAGTTTGCAACGCCATTTTCAGGTGAGCACGCTCGACGGCTTTGGGCTGCAAGGGCGCATTCAGGGAACGCGGGCCGCGGCCGCGGTCTTGGCCTACTTACGTGAGATGCAGCCCGGTGCGCTCTCGCAGATGACAGGCTTGCACAGTTATAGTGTTGGCGAATTTATGACGCTAGACGAATCGACGCGGCGCAATCTGGAACTGACAGAGACGATCCGCGGCGGCAATGTCAAGGGCAGTCTGCTCGATGTGATCGACCGCACGCTGACGCCGATGGGTGGTCGGCTGCTGCGACGCTGGCTGAGCCAACCGCTGCTCGATGTTGAGGCGATCAATCGCCGGTTGGATGCGGTCCAAGCCTTTGTCGATGACACACCATTGCGCATCGAGCTGCGTGAGCACTTACAGGGGCTGGGCGATCTGGAGCGGTGGACCAATCGGGTAGTGCAGGCAGTGGCCCTGCCGCGCGATCTGGTGGGGATTCGCGAAGTGCTCTGCCAGGTGCCGGCGATTAAGAGGATCATCCATCAAGAGCTTGGCCGGAACGGTACCGGTGCAGATGCCGCGCTGCTCCGACGCTTCGACCAATCGATTGCGGCCTTAATTGATCAGCTACCCGACTGCGAATCGATTCTGCTGCTGTTGCAACAGGCGCTTTCCCTGGAGCCACCAGCCACGCTCTCCACCCCTGGCCTGATCAACAGCGGCTTTAGCGCGGAGTTAGATGAGCTGGTCCATAAGAGCCGTCATGCCAAGGAGTGGATCGCCAATCTAGAGAAGACCGAGCGCGAGCGGCTCGATATTAAAAGCTTAAAAGTTGGCTATAACAAAGTCTTTGGCTACTACATCGAGATCACGCACACCCACGGCGACAAGGTGCCCGACGACTACATCCGCAAGCAGACGCTGACCAGTGCCGAGCGCTATATCACCCCTGATCTGAAAGAGTACGAAGCGCTGGTGCTCAACGCGGACGAGCGGCGGCTGGAGATTGAGCAGCAACTCTTTCGCGAGCTCTGTATGCAGGTGGCCGGATCTTATAAACAGCTCTTACAATTGGCGGCCCTGCTGGCCGAGTTGGATGTCTATACCGCGCTCGCCGAGGTTGCGCTCAACCGGCGCTATGTGCGTCCTATCGTCGATGAAGGGCCGGGGATCGAGATCTTGGCCGGACGCCATCCGGTGGTCGAACTGACCTTGACGGACGAACCCTTTGTGCCCAATGATACCCATCTGACGCCGGAGACCGCGATCCATGTGCTGACGGGCCCCAACATGGCGGGCAAAAGCACCTATTTGCGGCAGACCGCGCTGATTACGCTGATGGCCCAAATCGGCAGCTTTGTCTCGGCGGATGCGGCGAAGATCGGGGTGGTCGATCGCATCTTTACGCGCATTGGGGCCAGCGATGAGATCCATCGCGGCCAGTCAACCTTTATGGTGGAGATGGTGGAGACGGCCAATATCCTCAACCATGCCACCAGCCGCAGCCTCTTGGTGCTGGATGAGATTGGGCGGGGGACGAGTACCTATGATGGGCTGTCGATCGCCTGGGCGGTGATCGAGTATATTCATAACCACCCGGAATTGCGCGCCAAAACGCTCTTTGCCACCCACTACCACGAGTTAACTGACCTGGCCGAGCGGCTACCTCATGTGATCAACTACAATGTAGCCGTCGATGAAAGTGGCAACGGCGAGGATGTAATCTTTTTACGGCGGATTATTCCTGGCAAGGCGGATCGTTCTTATGGGGTGCATGTGGCGCGCATGGCCGGCTTGCCCACCGCCGCAATTAACCGGGCCGAAGAGATCCTGACCGATCTGGAGCGCAGCGGCGCGGCCGGCCCCAAGCGTCTCTTTGAGCCAGAGACCAAACGGGGGGGCAAAGCCGCGCTACAGGTCTCGCTTTTCGCCGATCTCCATCCCGTGGTCGAAGCGCTCCGCAAGCTCGATGTCAACGGCCTCACCCCGCTCGACGCCCTCAATCGGCTCTACGAGTTACAGAAGATGGCGGGGGAGGGGTAGGGCGTAGGTAGATCGGTAAATCAGTAAATCGGTAAATCGGTAAATCGGTAAATCGGTAGTGTCACTAATTCCTGATATACCGATTTACCGATGTACTGATCTACCGATCTACCGGCTAGCCTTGCCGTTCAAAGCGGTAGCCGATGCCGCGCTCCGTGAGGACATAGTGGGGGCTGCGGGGGTCGGCTTCTAGTTTGCGCCGTAGATGGGAGATGTAGACGTGGACGTAGTCGATGCTGTCCTGATATTCCCACCCCCAGACTTTGTCGAGGATATTTTGGTAGGTTAGGATCTGGCCGGCATTTTGCATCAGGTAGGAGAGCAGTCGAAATTCGGTGGCGGTCAGTTGGATCTGTTCGCCATTGACAACAACACGCCGCTTGTGTAGATCGATGTTGAGATATTCATCATTATAGACCGAATGGTCATCCCCTTCACTCAGCAGCTCGACTCGCCGTAACACCGCGCGCGCACGGGCCAGCAAAACATCGCGACTAAAGGGTTTAGTGACAAAATCATCGGCCCCATAGTCAAAGCCACGCAGCACATCTTCATCTTTATCCATGGTCGTCAACATAATGACTGGTACGTTGGAGAGCAGCCGAATTTGTCGGCAGGTCTCCCAGCCATCGATATCTGGCATCCGCACATCCAAAATTACTAAATCGGGGCGATGTTCATAGAATTGACGCAAGCCATCGCGGCCATCAACGGCTGTGAAGACTTCGGAACCAGCCCGGGCAAAGGTCAATTTGATCGCTTGGCCAAGGTTTACATCATCATCTATCACGAGAATTTTTTTGCCTTGCATGTGCTTAAAGCTCTTGATCTATCATTTATCGCTTGGCAACCAGCGGCCATTGCGATAATTATAAGGCCATTGGGGTGGCTATAGGGCCAGTGGGGTGACTAGCGGATCGAGCGGCAGTTCTACGGTGAAGGTGCTGCCTTGGCCAACGGTGCTAATAACGGAGATAGTCCCCTGATGCTCCTTGATCAGTGCTTTTGTGATGGCCAACCCCAAGCCACTGCCTGTCGCCTTTTCCATATGTTCTTCAACCCGTCGGAATCGATCAAAGATGTAGGGTAATTCATGGTCGGGGATGCCGTAGCCAGTATCCGTAAAATTTATAATTGCATAGCCATCTTGCTCTTGCAATGACAGATGGATCTGCCCTCCTTGTGGTGTATATTTGACGGCGTTGGAGAGCAAATTCATGATGATCCGCTCCAGCTGATTAGGGTCGCCATAGATGGGTAGATGCTTGCTCTCTAATTGATAGGCGACAGAGACATTTTTTTCGGCGGCTTCACCCTGTAACACTTCCGCGACTTGGGTCAGCAACTGCGCCAAATCACAGGTTGTTTTCTTTGCCGAGAGCGCACCACCCGCTTGGAGCTTTTCAATATCTAAGATATTACGCACCATCGTAAAGAGTGTGCGTTGGCTGCGCAGTAGAAAATTAATCAAGCTGGGATTGTCAATGGCAGCTGTAGGGTCCGCCTGTAGCTCTTCGGCGCAGAGCTGAATACTGGTCAATGGCGTCATCATATCATGGGTGAGGACGGCAAGATATGCGTCTTTTTGCTGGTTTAGCGCAGCGAGATCTTTGGTGCGCTCGGTGACAATATTTTCTAAATTCTCCAAATTGGCCCGTACTTGCTGCACATAGAGTCGAAAGGCGTAGGCAGAGAGAAAAATGGGGCAAAAGAAAGCAATAACCGCACTTTTATCATATTCTTCAATCGCATAGCCCATAACGCCGCCGCCCATTGCCGCTGCCAGCAAAATAATCTGCGAGGCGGCTCGTTCCTCTCGCCATAGTTGCAAGGGATTGATTGTCGGGCCTTGTTGCAAACGAATCACGCCAATGAGCAACCAGAGATTGATCTCTTCATACAGCAGAGCAACCGGAATCCAGGGTAAGATCTGCGCCTGCCATGTATTGTCACCCAGGTAGATGCGTAATGCCCAGTAGACCTCGCCGGCAACAAAGATGGCAATGGCCTGCATACTCGTATTAAAAACAAGTTGACGAAAACTTTTTTTCCAAGTGCGTCGATCGGCTGGTTTGCCTAACCAGACCGCAATGCTAAAGATCGCGCCAATCAAAACCGCTGCATCAACACCAAATTGCGGAAAGGCAGCCAAGCTGACAACCGCACCCAACCCGTAATTAAAGCCTGTTTCTTCAGAGACAGCGGAAGAGATTGGCGCAATCGCCGCAACGATAGCAAGAATTGCCAGAAGGATAAAGGTACTATAGGGGATATAGGTAGATATATCCCAGATCGCCCAGCCGACAAGGAGGCAGCCTACAGTGCCAATCAAGAAGAGATAAATATGGAAAGGTGTCAGACGATACCGAATGGCCATTGTTGAGTGGCTTGCAAAATTGTTAAGAGTTACGCTTTTGGTGACATTCTGATGAAATCCTAGATTTTGGCTGAGCATCTTACAACGCCCCGCCCAAATCTCCAAAAGTATCTCGGTTGCCGACAACGGCTTTCCACTACTTATTAATCAGCGGCAGATACAAAAAGTTGATCTGATCATCAACGATGTTGCTATCATCGGCTTCACGCAACGTGGTGACCATGTTGAGCGGGTAGATGGCCGGCGTAAGCTCGTCACTTGAACTTACCACGCGCTGGTTGATCTGCTCATTGCGCTCTGAATCAATCGAGTTGTCGATTTGTGGTAGGAGAATGGCCGATACATGGGTCACTGCTGAATCGATGCCAGAAACCCAGCCCATATTACCGGACCAGAAGCGCACGCCAGACCAGAAACGCACGCCAGACCAGAAACGCACGCCAGACCAGAAACGCACGCCAGACCAGAAACGCACGCCAGACCAGAAGCGCACACCAGACCAAACTTGGTTGCCATACCAGTTGCCGGTGGTCGTTTCATCAAAAGGAATGCCTTCGCCGTTAAAGTGGATATCTAACGTCTGTAGGGTCGGTAAATCGAGCCACTGCATCCCTTCGATCAAAGCTGCCCCCAAAAAAATCAGCTTGTCGCTATTGGGATCTTCGGCATAATAGAGGTAGACCGAACCGTCATCACTGGTCGCCCGTTGAATGGGGCCTGCATAGTGGGCAAAGTGGCTTTGGCTATCGGGAACCCCATCGCGGTCGATGTCCGCCAGCCGATAGTTGATGGTCCCCGAATCTGGCACTGTTTCCAAACTGTCCAGAAGCCCGTTAGAGCCAAATTCGTGGGCCGTTGTCTGATCAATTCTGCCATCGTTGTCACTATCTAAATCGGCCAATTGCTCAACCGGAATGCCACTTTCATAGAGATCCCAGATGCCATCGTTATCGCTGTCGAGATCCAACTCGTCGGGAATGCCATCGTTATCGGTGTCACCATCAAGCGCAGTGGCCAGTTCGAGCTGATTGGGAATGCCGTCGTTGTCACTGTCGATATCAAGCATGTGAGAACCGTTGTTATCGAGACAGTTTGCACCCCATTGCACCGCCGCTTTGAAGAGTTGCCAGCCTTCTTCGGTAAAGCGTTCGCCGATACCATTGGGAAATCCAATGCGGCGGGCTGGGGCCAGCATGTCGACCATCTGTGAACCTGTTTCATAAGCAAAGATGACGGGCGCGTGGGCGTTTGTGGTCAGTTCGGCAACGGTTGTTGCACCTGCCGCTGGAATCCCCCAAAAAAAGGAGGTCTGACTGCCATTGATCTTCACCGTATCATTAAAACCCGCGGCAAGCGGATGGTTGCTATCGTGGATCTGTACCGTCGTGTGGCGGGCGGAAACACCATAATTGGGTGTTCCATCGCCTGTCATGCGCAAATCATCATAGAGTGCCGCTTCCCAGGTCAGCAGCGGCGTCGCAACATCGCGATATTTCGTATTGATCCAGGGCGACCAGGTAGAATCGGAGATCACAATGAGCGCTTTGTCCTGCGCGTCACTTGTGCGCGATTCATACTGGCTACGAATGACCACGCTAAAGCCCAATTGACTTAGGTGATCAGCCAGCACCTGATCGCGCTCGACCAGTGGACGCCGGCTACCAACAAAAAGGAGCTCTTTGCCCAAACAAACTGGCGAATCATTGGTGATGCTATCACTATCGATGTCACGGTTGTCTTGGTGCGTATTTTGCGGGCGCGTCTGTAACCACCGATTCCCAACGTCAACCCCCAAATCCATGGGGCCGTTTGCACGCTCGTTGGGAATATCATCACTTAGGACTGCGTCTGGGGCCCAAATACGCCCGCTCCCTTGCTGAAAGATATTCTCGATTAACTGTCCACGCTCATTAACTGCCGAGCGTGCCGAGTACATAAGCCGAAATTTAACCTCATCGGGTGTGAGATCGGGGCGTTCCTGTAACATGAGCGCCACCACGCCCGACGCCACACCCGTTGCCATGCTGGTGCCATTGAGCCGATAGAAACTCATGGTTGGGTCGTAGTCAGGATGCAACCGCACGAGTGCCGCACTATTATTGCGATCGTTGGGGTCGTTATACATATAGGAGACGACATTGGCACCGGGGGCTAGCACATCTGGCTTGATGAAGCCATCTTTGGTAGGGCCTGTGCTCGACCACGACGATACGCTGTCATCCTCCCACTGATCCATCGTTGCCGCTGTCGTGTACGAGCCAACGGTAATAATGTAGGGGTCATTGCCGGGGACGGTAATGCTCTCTGCGCTTGGGCCATTGTTGCCGGCGGCGGCCAATACCACAATCCCATTCTGCCAAGCTGCTTCAACCGCACGGTTGACAGGGTCAACAAAGTAAGGGGTGTTGGCATAGGCCAGAAGGCTTAGGTTGATCACTTGAATATTTAGTGCTTCGCGCTGGTGTACGGCAAATTGTATCCCCTCGATTACATCGGTATAGGTTCCAGCGCCATCATCACCAAGCACACGAATACTCAGGATATCTGCCTCTGGCGCGACACCCCAATCATAATCCTTACCGGCCACAATAAATTGGTTCCAGATGACGCCGGCCACGTGGGATCCGTGTCCATAGGGATCATAGCCCTTCGTGGCACTCCAGCAGTAGGCGACATCACTATCAATTTGGGGAGTAGTACCGTCTGTACAGGTGCCACTGCCGACAAAATCAGCCTGACCTTTGAATTGGTCACGGATGCCATCACCCATCACTGCCGTCACGGCGCTATCAAAGGAGACACCGGTATCAATAATGGCAACGGTAACGCCTTTTCCGGTAATGGGCTGCTCGGTTGTGCGGGTAACGCCATGCAGTTGTGTCGCGCCAACTTCTACTGAAACGGGGCTTTGTACCTCCCAAACCAGGGGATTGGGTGTGGGGGAAACATAAGAAGCGTTTTGCACCGTCTGATCTTGAATGATCGAGAGAACACCCGGTATGGCGGCTAACCTCTCTATTTGGTTTCGGGCAATTGTTGCGCTCACGGCATCAATTAGCCAGAGATTGCTGTTGACGACACCGCCACTTTTGGTTACGGCCGCTGCGGCCACCTGCGCGGTTCGCCCGGTGACGATGACAGTTACCACTTCCGGTAAGAGAGCAAACTGGCTACGGATCGCTTGTAGCAGGGGTGGTACACTGGTTCTTTTAACCAACTGCGCAAATGAAGCACCGCCGTTAGAGCTACCGCTGTCTATAGAAAGTGTTGTTTGGCGTAAAGTGGGGTCAATGTAAGCACTTTGTGACGCATGGAGTGTCGACGGTGGCAGCAGGGAGAGCAGTAGGCCAATCAATAAAATTGATCGGATGCCCTTATCGGCCAGTTGGTCAATAGAGAAAATGCGGTTTGTAAAAAATCGATTAAACCACCATAGAGGGACCGCTGTGCGCATTATCACTTTCCTCGTCGTACTACGATTGCACTGTTAAGCATCAAATAGTAGATAGCCCGATCGAATGATTCCTTATTTGTCAAAATAGCCTTGACAAGATGCTCTTCTTGATCCTTACAAATTGTCTAACTTAGACTTAAAAGGGCTATAGGGATTAGACCCTTTTGGGTAGCTTAATTAATATTGTATCAGACATTTCTTTAAGAAGGTATTACATCTTTTTAAGAATAAGGGGAATTTCTCCCCATATTTGATTATGGTAGTAAGGTTCTTATAAGCAAATGACGTAGAAGAAAAAGAAGCTTGGCCCATAGACCGAGGAACATTGCGAAGCTGATCCAACGCTTCGCAGAGGGTTTGCGTGCAGACGGTGCGTTAGCTGTGCAGAACTTACGCTCTTCCACAAAGATATCTCCCCAGCACCTGCCGGAAGTATATTATAGCCGAATTATTTAAAAGTCATCCATTGTAGCGTTACTTTTACACGAGAGAGGCACTATGACTTTTAAGGATTTTTATCGATTAGTCGCAACGGTGGCTTTGGCTAGTGCTGGGGAACGTTTGGTCGTTAACGTTATTGTATGGTCAATCGGCTGCCGCCGGCGCTTGCACCACAGGGAGCGTAGGTTGCGCCTGTCGCGTTGACGGCAGCAGCAGCGCACTGAGCGCGGCACCAATCGGGACAAAGGCGAGCACCGAGAGAACCAGCGGTAGACCAACAATATCCGCAAACCAACTAGCCAGCCAAGCCATTGCCGCGCCACTTGCAAACATAAAGCCCAATACAGCACCCCCCATCATTCCTTCCCGCTTGGGTAGCAAGCGCTGTGCCATAATGATTAAGATGCTATGCGGAATATTCAGCAATGCTCCCGCACAGGCCGCGGTAAGGTAAAAGAGCCAGCCATCGGTCCTCAACAAGAGAAAGCAAAATGGCACACTCAGTAAGGTTGAAAAGAAGAGCGTCAACCGCCGATTGACGCGATCGCCAAGATAGCCACCGAGAAAGGTGCCCAATGCACCGGCAAATGCAAAGACCCCGATCATCAGACCGTAGCGCCCAGAGGTATAGCCCAGATCGGCGAAATATTTGGGGAGCAAGGTGGTCAAACTTTGGACCGTGGCTGCGCGCAATGCCACAACGGTGATAAAGGCTACCACGACAACCGTTCCACTGCGCCGTGTGAGAGAGGGCGCCCTCGGCGTCACTTGGGGATGGCTTGTTGACACGGCATTGGGTCTATCTGTTGTGATCGATAAGGGTTGTCGCAGATATAGGGCCATCATGACTACCGCGGGGATAACGCTCAGCGCCAACAGCGGCAAGCCCACGGTGATATCCACATATTGTAAGAGGAGGCCACCTGCCATGGGGCCAAGGGCCAGCCCAGATTGCCCAAGAAGAAAAAAGATCGAGGTTGCTGTTGTCGGATATTTACCGCCAGCTGCGGCAGCATTGATCATACCGACAGGATGAAAGGCACCGCTGCCCAGCGCGCCAATGGTCAGGCAGGTAACAAGTAGCGGATAGTTGGGCGCAAAAGAGGCCAAGGCATAAAAAAGTCCAGTCCAAGCTACCCCAATGGCACCAAGCCAGCGCCCCTGAAGATAGTCGGCCAGAATGCCAAAGAGTGGCTGTGTTAAAGAGGCCGCAAAGGTGTAAATCATTGCGGCTAAGCCGATTTGGCTGATGGAGAGATCGAATTTTCCCGATAATACGGTAAGAATGACGGCAATCGACGAGTTCAGCACATCGATTGAGAAATGGCCAAATCCCACAGCGAGTAAACGTTTCAGCTTCATCGCTCGCGTCCTTTCTATGGCTGCTCTGCCCAACAAACAGATGCTGCACTCTACTAACAATGGATACAACAGAATTTTATCGATTGAATAGGAAGGGCACCTTCCGACCTGAGATTGTACCACGGCACGGTCGATCCTGTCGCAACTTCCAATCTTCCTACGCGTCATTGTCAAAGCAGAGTTTACGAAAACAAGCAGCGGATTTTCCCAATTTGGCAACTAAGTAATACTTTCATCCCATTACATTTACTGAATAAATTTGTTAAAATAGCAAAGACAACAGGTACTTTGTCGATACTCACTCTCGTGTGCTCTCCAAAAGAGCACTGGAATTTTCTAGAAAGAGCCATTGCTATTATAGTATCTATTCAATACTACTACCTTTGTGCTACACCTTCCATGCGTTTCTAGTACGAATTATGGCATCGCTTTTAAGCGTAGGACTTACGTAGAACGCTAGCTGATAGATAAACTATTTAAAGCTCATACATTGCAGTCAGTTGTATACACGAGTACTATACTACGGTTGAAATGGGAACCGGAGTTTCTACCCCAGCAAAACTCCGGTTCCCATTCAGAGCTGAGCATAATATATGGGTTTAAAAGATTTTATCTATGATAATACCTTCGCCAAACCTTGTTTTGGCGGAAATTTCCAGATGTCATTCCTGCGCAGGCAGGAATCTACTCGTGTAACATGAAGATGGATTCCTGCCTGCGCAGGAATGACGGCTCTAATTTCTGAAATTGGCGA
>DAOUCA010000203.1:0-8266 GCA_034432375.1 Caldilineaceae bacterium | reverse complement strand
GAAACCCCTAGTTTCGGCCAGCGTGCGTCGCACTGACGGAAGCATCTAGCGGACTGGAAGCAGTTGGCGGTCAGTGCGACGCACGCGATCCCGTTGGTCCGCAAAACTCCGGTTCTCATTCTGAACGCAGTATAAAGGTAAGATATCAAAGACAACTCGAACTACTGAATCGCCCATACAACAGTTCCACTTGCCCCATCAACCGTGACCCAACTGCCATCGGCAATCAGCTTTGTGGCATCTCTAGCCTGGATCACCACCGGCACGCCATATTCACGGGCGGTGGCCGCGGCGTGTTGACCGACTGACCCGTGCTCTAACACAAGCCCACTTAACATTGGAAAGAGGGGCGTCCACATCGGCCCGACATTCGCGGCCACCAGAATGTCACCGGGGTTGAGTGCCGGTATGGCAAGGGAATCGGTGACAATGCGCGCTCGCCCGGTGCCGTGGCCATGACTGGCACCCAAGCCCTGCACTGTTCCGGGGGGCGTGACGGGCGCCGCGGCGTTGGTGCTAGCGATCTCGTTTTCGACGGGCGGTCGCGCCGGTAAATCGGCCGCGGGCAGGCCCAGAATCGGCGGTGTCTCCAGCGTCTGCCAATATTGATATTCGGCTTGACGGGTGGCGATAATGGCCGTCACATCGAACGCGGCCGGCGTGCGCAACAGTTCGCAAATTTCGGCAAACTGCAACCAGAAGAGATCGTCCAAGTCATTGATTACGCCCTGATCCCCCAACCAGCGCGCCGCGGCAACCACAGCCTGGCGCACCTGTCCGGTGTACATCTGATCGAGATAATGGTTGTGCTGTTCGACCACGGCGCATACTTTGCGCGCATAGGCCAACTGCCGGCGGAATTCTGCCACGATGGCTGGATCAGGACAGGCCGCACAAAATTTCGCAACGATTGCTTCACGGGCTTGACGCGCGCGTTGGCGACTGACAGCCGGTGCGGGCACATCGCCAGCCAAGTAGGGTGCAATCAGGCCGAAGACGATGGATGGCTCCTCTTGCCAGGTGGGCATGGGTAATGTCACCTCGGAGCCCCAACCGTCTCCGGTGCGTTCACCGTACAGGTCGAGGAACTGGTCAAGGCGTGTTACAAAGGCGGCGGCTTGAGGCAACGCGTGTAACTGCGCGATAAGATCGGTTGGCGCAGCGGCAATCAGTTCTACCACCGTCGCGTCCTGGCGTGCCAGCGCAGCCAACGCGTAGATCTCATCAATCAGGTGGGTAAGCGGCGTCTCTTCACTGTCAACGAGCCGATTGGCGGCAGCGGTAGCTTCATCACCAGTCAGGCCAGAGAGCGCGGCAAAGGCGTCATAATAACATTGCGGTGGGTTGAACACCATGGCCGGATGGAGCGGCATATGACGCCGCCGCACAGCCAACACCTCTTCCAAATGGTCAGCCAGGGCCGGGCCGTCGGCGTTGGCGCGGTCGAAGGTGCGCAGCCGTTCGGTCGCCTTGACAATCTCCGGCCCCCAATGATCCCAGGTCGTCAATCCTTGTTCCTGCAAACGGGCGCGCAGGTCATGCATGACCGCCTGCCGAATGCGTTGGTCTGCCGCGGTCCAGGGCATGGGAATCGAACGGACATAGACGCGACCGTTGCAGAGCATGATCGCCTGATTACGTTCTGCGCCCAGCAGGCGACAGCCCTCTTCGCGCGTCGCGGCGATATCGCGCGCATTGTCGAGTTGGAGTGGACGTTGCACATCCGTTTCAACGGCGTGATGTTGATCCCCCTGCCGTTCATGGCGCCAGAGGCTGCGCCGTTCCTCCTCAGTTTGCCAGGTAACGGGGAAAGAGTGTGTGCGCGCCAGGTCTGCCGGCAATCCGGTGACCGGCCGCGCCTGCAAAAGCCACAGCCGTCCATCAGCCACCGCCCACTCGATATCTTGCGGTCTCCCTACGTGGGTCTCGACGGCCATCGTCAATTGGGCGACGCGTTCTAGCCAAGCCGGCGGCAGAGCGGCAGCCCGTTGCTGTGCGGCATGGACATCGACAGGAACAAGGTTGCCGTGGTCATCGCATGCAATGGCCTGCCGCTTTTCGACAATTTGTTGCTGCGCGACCGATAGATCAGCCCGCCTGATCCAGATCGTATCGTTGGCCACCATGCCATCGACGATGCCCGTGCCCAAGCCCCACGCCGCGTTGATAACCAGCCGGTCACGCCGTTGCTGCACTGGATCCACCGAAAATGCGACACCGGCGCACTCAGCAGCCAGCAACGGCTGGATCAGCAGCGCCATGCCCTCCCGTGTTGTAACTTCACCGTGTGCCGCCCGCACGGCCAGCGCATTGGCGCTGTAGAAAGAGCGCCACCCATGCAGGATCGCTGCTTGCACCGCCGCCAGACCGCGCACGCCCAGGCTGGTGGCATACTGACCAGCAAAGCTAGCGGTTGCGCCATCTTCATCGGTGGCCGAGGAGCGGACAACCAGCGGGGTTGCGCGATCGGCCAGTTTGAGCAGTACGACGGCTAACTCATCGGTCAGTGCGGCGGGCAAGGTGAGATCGGTGAGCAGATCGGCAATGGCCGCGGCGGTGCTTTGGGCGGTTGCCGGATCATGTAAATTGGCGGATTGCAGCAGGTGTTCAACGTGCGCTTGCCGGTTGACCAGGGCCAAGCGAAAGGCGTCTGTGGTAATACAGAGGCCGGCAGGAACGGAAAAACCTGCCCGCTGCAACTCACCCAGGATGGCTGCTTTCCCACCAACGCGCGCCACGTCACTTTGGGACACCGTGTCCAACGGGATGATCAATGGTGAGTCCATGGGGCTAGCCTCCTAAAACTGTAAAATAGTGTGTGACCTGCAGTGCGTAGTCAAATGGATACAACCCCTGCTCACAGAGGTGGAGCGCCGCTTGGGCGGCGGCTTGGGCCTCTGTCACGACATCCGGCGGATAGTTCATCCGTCGCTGATTCTCCAGGAATTCATCTTCATCCAACAGTTCAATTGAGCCATCCATATGGACGCGGATATCCAGATCCAGATCGACCCAAGCGAGGGTACTGCTATCGACCCAGCGCGCCGGCAGGGCAATGTTGGCGTAGATGCGGTTGCGGTGACTCTGCTGATCGGCAATGTGCCAGACGTTATACCAGCGGTTGGTAAAGAAGATGAGAAGCAGACCATCCGGTGCCGTCTCCCAACGCTGTTTGCGGTAGGAATATTCCAGCGTGCCAGGCGGTTGCAAGAGCACAATAATTTCCTGTTCCTGGGCAATCAGGAACGCGTCGCCTTTAGAACGAAGCGCGCCGTCATATTTCTGGGAGATGAGGTTGATCTTGTGCATGGGTCGACTATACACTGTATCGCTGTAAAATTCAACCTAAAGATTTTGCTCATTGGTTGTGCATCCTTGCGCCGGTAAAACTTGATTGAATGCGTGAGACTGAGCATCTGCTGCCTATACTTTGCCGCCTTCTGGCGGCAAAGCTGGGCGTCTCAGACGGTGCGTACCGAACCAGTGAAGTCTGACCAAGACTTGTGCAGTTGGGTATCGCGCTCTGGCACTTCTGGTATATTCGCTCGCAACTTTTGGAAAGGACAGCGTGGCTAGAGCAAATTTTGAAACTGGAACTGACGATCGAACAGCGGGCTAATGTACTTTATGGCTCATAGAGATGCTGAAACCCATTGCGTTGCATTGAGGGACAGGCGGTTATGAGCTTCCGGTGTTTGACCTTCAGTCTCTAATATACCAGCCAAGCGATCTGAAAGCATGAAGGGATCGTAGAAGTCTGGTATAGTACCAATCCAATAGACGTTCAGATAATCTTTCGTAGCGGCACGGCATGTCGTGCCGCTACGAAAGGAATTCCCCTGACGGATCTTTTCTGAGGATCTATAGATTGCATCAAGATAACTGAATTGCAAAAACAGAGGGGCATCCATGACCACCATCCCAACCAATCAACCCGCCAATCACACCGTCCAGCAACTCTTCGACCTGACCGGCCGCGTCGCCATCGTTACTGGCGGAGCGGGGCTGCTGGGCCAACAATTTAGCCGCGCGCTGGCCGAAGCGGGCGCAACGGTTGTTATCGCCTCGCGCAATCAGGAGAATTGCGGGGCGTGGGCGGAGCAATTGCGCGCTGCCGGTCACCAGGCGCTGGCGCTGCCCCTCGATGTGACCGATCCCGGGTCAAGCAAAGCGCTCGTCGCCGCAACGCTCGCTCAGTGTGGCCGGCTCGATATTCTCGTCAACAACGCCTATGCCCGTGGCGTCGCTGCACCGCCCGAAGAGCTAACACCGGAAGCCTGGCGCACCTGGATCGACGCGGGCTTGAGTGGCAACTTTTATTGTGCGCAGGCCGCGGCCCATCCCATGTTGGCGCAGGGCAGCGGTTCGATCATCAACATCGGTTCGATCTATGGCGTTGGTGGCACGGATGTGCGCATGTACCCGCCCGCGGTGCCGGTCAATGCATCGGCGGCGTATGGCGCGGTGAAGGGAGGCATTGTCAATCTGACCCGTTCACTGGCGGTCGCCTGGGCGGCGCAGGGGGTACGGGTCAATTGCATTTCCCCCGGCGGCTTTCCCGGCGACACGATGAACGCCGAATTTGCCGCCGCGTTTCAGGCCAAAGTACCGCTGGGACGCATGGGCAACCGCAACGATCTCAAGGGCGCAGTGGTCTTTCTGGCGTCGGACGCCGCAGCCTATGTGGTGGGGCAGAATTTGCTGGTCGATGGGGGATGGACGGCGTGGTGAGACAGTGGGACGGTGGGACGGTGGGGCAGATCCTAGAGGGTCCTGGACGAAAGGTCAGGGCGTTTCTGTTCTATGGTGAGCGGCGGGATGGGTCGATCTGGGATATGCTGGCGTTATCAACAGCCAAAGTAATCATCGAGTTAGGAGATTTCTGATGACAGTACCAGCCTCGGTCACCATTGCCATTGTTTCGGCAAGCCAATCAAAAACCTCGCGCTCTCGCTTGGCAGCGCGACAGGCACAGCATCTGCTTCGGCAGCAGGATGCCAATGTCGATCTGATTGACCTCCAAGATCTCACCATTCCCCCTTATCCCCACGGCTATGGTGACGAAGCGCTCGCCGATCTGACCAAGCGCTTTAACGCCGCCGATGGTTGGGTGTTGGCGGTGCCAGTCTACAATTGGGGGCCATCGGGGGTGCTGCTCAATTTTCTGCACTATGCGCTCAACGATCAACCAGAGCAGCGCTACCGTCCCTTTGTACTCTTGGGCGGTGCCGGTGGGCAACGCAGCTTTCTCGCATTGGATGGCGTTGCGCGCACCCTCATTCACGAAGTCTCGGCCGTCCAAGTTGGCCCCCCTATTCTAGCCGCCGGCGATGAGGCTGACACCGAACGGAGTCACTTACATCCCGATCTGCAGCGCCGCATCGAGCGCGCCGTGAGTGCGCTACGCCGTTTTGCGATGGCATCACCGGCCTATCAAGCATGACAGGATGATAAAAGGAGAGAGAGGGAAATGATGAGTACAACCAATCATGTGATTCGGGCGATTGCGGAAATTGTGATCAACGTCGTTGATATCCAACGGGCGCGCACATTTTATGAAACGGTGTTGGGGTTTCAACTGCATAGCCAATACCCGGTAGAGGATCCGACGATTGTCTTCCTGACAATTCAAGCCGTCGACACGCCGCTGAGCCAGAACGGCCATCCCCAACTCTTTGCGCTGATCGATCCGCACCGCCACCCGCCGGCCAAGGCGCGCTTTCGCGGGCTAGATGCGACCTTGTCAACCTTAAATCATCTTGCGTTTGAAATTGATGCGGATGCTTACACAAGCGAGAAGGCGCGACTGGAGAAGATGGGGATCACGGTACACGAAGAGCGCTTTCCGCATATGCGGGCCAAAGCGCTCTTCTTCCGTGATCCAGAGGGCAATACGTTGGAGTTTATCTGTCCCGATGAAGAGTCATACCCATGCCCCTAGCGCGCGGCGACCGCCGTTAGAGATTGCCCCAAATAAACTGTATACTGCGGATCACTCTCGGCACGCGAACAGGGGTTCAGGGCGTCGAGCGCGCCGGCGGCGCGATACTCAATCACCACTTCGCCATCGTGCTCGCGAATCAAGCTGCGCGCCCGGTCGGCCAGATCACCATCGGTAAAGCAGTAACCTTCGCGGTCACTGTGGGTGACCCAGACCATGACCGCGCCCAACCCGCGCTCTTCCACCGAGTAGATCGTGTCGCGCATGACTCCTTCGTGGGTAAAGGATGGGCGGATGCGTTCGGTGGGGCAGGCGGTCAGGAGTAGGGTGACAACAAAGAAGAACAGAATGAGTAGCGGTCGGCGTGGATTTATCTTTTGGGACATGGATAGCATTCCTTCATTGAGTGACGTCATTAAACAATGCTCATCAGCCGCGCCCAATGGGCACTCGGTGAAAACAGAATTATTTTCAGTGGCAAAATCATCGGTTTTCACACGTTGAATAGATGAGCCAAAAATAACCAGTGGTATCATGCTACTCTACGAAATCACTCTGCACAAGTTGCAGATCAACGCGTTGTTTGGCAATCATCTAGCTTTTGTAACAATCTATCCCCTTTTTGTAGGGACACCCCAATTATTCATAGCGCAGCGCGTCGATCGGGCGCAGCCGTGCGGCGCGATTGGCGGGATAGAGGCCAAAGAAGATCCCAATGCCCAGCGAGACGCTCAGCGCCAGCACAACGCTTTCTGCCGTCACCAATGCCTGGCTGCCACCCAGCAATGGCGTAATCAACTGTGCCCCCCAAACACCCAATCCCACGCCAATCAGCCCCCCGAGCACGCTGAGCAGCACCGCTTCAGCCAGAAACTGCACGAGGATATCGGCCCGTTTCGCCCCAACCGCCTTACGCAGCCCCACTTCGCGGGTGCGCTCCGTGACACTGACCAGCATAATGTTCATAATGCCGATGCCACCCACCAGCAGGCTAATCGCAGCAATGCTGCCGAGCAGCGTGGTAAAGGTGCCGGTCGTCTGTGAAATCGAGCTGACAATGTCGGCCTGATTCTGCACCCGAAAGTCATCTTCCTGGCTTTGTTGCAGACCATGTAGTGTGCGCAAAATGGCCGTCACTTGCGCTTCGGCCAGATCCATCTCATCGGCACTGCGTACTTGCAGGCTGATCTGGCTGACATCCTGGTTGCCGGCACCGCCCAGCTTGATCTGCGCCGTGCGCAGCGGGAGCAGCACGACTTCATCCTGATTACCAAAGCCGCTCTGTCCCTTGCTCGCCAGCGTACCGATCACCGTATAATTCTGGCGGTTGATGCGCACGATCTGCCCCACCGGATTCTCATTGGGGAAGAGATCATCAACCACCGTCTGCCCCAACACCACATTGGTGGTCAGGTTTAGATCGTCTTCTGCCGAGAAAAAGCGACCGCGCGCCACCTGCCAGTTGCGCACTTCGCCATAGTCAGCGGTAACGCCGTTGATCTGCACCGAGGTGGTATTCGCCCCGTGAACCACCGTGGCGTTGCTGTTGTATTGGGGCGCGACATAGCGTACGGACGTGGCCAGGGCCGTGAGCGCTTTGACATCCTGATTGGTCAGGCTCCGTTGATTCTGCTGCAAGCCGCCACGGCTAAAGCCAAAGTTGTTGGCCGTGGCGACCGTCAACAGATTAGAGCCGAGCGCCTCAAATTGGCTTACGACCTGTGCTTGTGCGCCTTGCCCCACCGCCACCAGCGAGATCACCGCGGCAACCCCAATCACCACACCAAGCATCGTCAAAATCGAGCGCAGCTTATTGGCCGTCAACGCCCGAAACGCAATCCGTAACACCATCAGGGTCTTTTTCATAACGCCCCTATCGCTCCAATTCCAGTTAAGTCAAAGCCCACAAAATGGTCACTACGCAGCCGATAGCTACGTACTCGACAACGTTAAATTGCAATTGATAGACAGGATTCACAAGATCGACAAGATTTTTGTGACCCTGTCGGATCTCAGGCGGTTGACCCTTGTAGGTCACCCTTGTAGAGTGACAGCGGTGCTTCGATGTGTATTTGTCACTCGACAAGAGTGACCTACGCCCGCGGCCCGTTTCTTGTCAACCCTGAATTCCGGAAGAACCTCATCCCTGTGAATTTTGTGAATCCTGTCTAATTTAACGTTGTCATAGTTGTCAATACCTTCGCCAATTTCAGAAATTAGAGCCGTCATTCCTGCGCAGGCAGGAATCCATCTTCATGTTACACGAGTAGATTCCTGCCTGCGCAGGAATGACATCTGGAAATTTCCGCCAAAACAAGGTTTGGC
>DAOUCA010000202.1:0-9618 GCA_034432375.1 Caldilineaceae bacterium | reverse complement strand
TTCGCCAATTTCAGAAATTAGAGCCGTCATTCCTGCGCAGGCAGGAATCCATCTTCATGTTACACGAGTAGATTCCTGCCTGCGCAGGAATGACATCTGGAAATTTCCGCCAAAACAAGGTTTGGCGAAGGTATTGCTTATGCAATAGGATTAAAATCCCTTGCTATACTGCGGTTGAAACGGGAACCGGAGTTTCTATCCCAGCAAAACTCCGGTTCCCATTCAGAGCTGAGTATAACAGTGAGAAGCGCCCTCAGGCGCTGCATGAACTTTCTCAGTCGCTGAGGCGACTTTTCGTTGTCAGGGCAGGGTTTTAACCCTGTTGTAAGGTGGGCTTAGCGCGCAGCAAAAAAGTACTGTGCGACCTCCATTTCCGTGGCTTTGAGTGATAGATTCGCAACATAGGTACGCAACGGGGACAGGTCGTAGTCCAACCGTTTGAGTGAGATGACACCATCGACAATTAGCGCATAGTGCGCCCGTTGGTCTGGGTCATCACGGCGGCGGTAGGAGGCACTGCCTGGGTTGAGCCAGAGCAGCTCATCGGACAGATAGCGCACCGCCTGGCGGTGGGTATGGCCGAGGATGAGTCGGTTGATCGCTAGGTTGCTATCCCTGTCTGCGATCTGGTCAAGAAAGTGTGTGTAGGCGTGGATGCTCACGATCTCCTGATACCCCTCAAAGAGGTGCGTCATGCAATAGGGCATACCATCAAGGTCAAACGTCAGCGCCCGTGGCAGTTGCTCCAGGTAGGCAATGTCATCCCCATCAAGCAAATTGGCATTGTGATGGGCCCATGCCCGCTCTTCGTCAGGCAGAGCTGTCCATTTTTGGCGGTCGCGATAATTTAACGCCACCCACCCGTCATGGTTCCCCTGCACACAGGGTACGTTGTGACCACGGATCCAATCCAAAACTTCCTTGGGATAGGGTCCATAATCGACTAAATCGCCAGCACAATAGATCTGGTCACTGTCCCGTTCCGCGCGCCAGATCGCTTCCAGCGCGTAGATATTGCTGTGGATATCCGAAAGGATTAACGTTTTCGTCATTGTTTACTCGATCATGTGAGTCTGATCTCGATTAATTTTGCGCTTTCCACCCAGCGCTCCAGATCATCCATCATGTCGGAATCGCCAAAGAATTCCTGAAAGAGCAACCGGCGTGTTGCAGGATCGAGCACGGGATGGGCGATGGCCGGCAGGTCGGCCTGCGTGCTCTGCTTGAGGTGCAGGATAATCGCCGGATCGGCGACCATGTTGGCGTACCAGCCTTTTGGTGCGGGTTGACCGGCAATATAGTATTTGCCAGCATGGCGGCGCAACATAATCTCGAACTTGCGCGGTTCGCCCGATTTGCGGCCAGTGGCCGTAATATCGACCAGATTGTCATTTGCCAATGCGTGTTGAATAGCTTCGTTCATGGGTTACCCTCAATATGTATTTACCTGATATAAAAATGACTCCACTGCAAAAAGCCCAAGAAACTGGGTTTTTTTGCGACGGCTCTCTCTGGAAAATCATGCGCAATTCATGAAAAACTCAGTTTTTGCAGTAGAGCCAAAAATAGCATCACGCAACGGTCTGCATGTGGAGAATCGCGCGTTTCAGCCCATTGAGCTTGTTTTGGCACACGTCGAAAATAACTTCTGCATCCACTATAAAGTAGTGATGGCTTAAAAAGTCTCGTATGCCCTTTGCACCCTTCCAATCAACCTCTGGATAACGTTCATCCATATCAATGTCGAGGATTTCATCAAGCCGCTTTATTTGCTCACCCATTGCGATTAGCATCATCGTGATTCCGTCGAGGCGGTCGATACCATCATTATCCATGACAAAGTCATCAGGGTTATCAATACCGTTGAATCGTCGCTCAATGCGCTCAATGGCTGTCATGATGTTAGAGAGGATCTCTTGCGCTAGTTCTGGATCAGACATAGATTGCCTCGGCATCAATCCGGCGTTTCAGCAGCGTATTGAGATACTTCTGATAGCGAATCAGATCGACAGATGTAGACAAAAGCTGTTCCAGTTCCTCTTTCATGTGGACCATTTGGAAGAGGTCGGGCGGCATTTCAACAACGACATCAATATCGCTCGAAGCGGTTGATTCACCGCGGGCCACAGAGCCAAAGATACCCAGGCGAGAGACGCCATATTTGGTATTTAGCATCTGCTTGTGCTTTCTTAATACGTTTAGAACCTCTTCTTGCTGCATTTTCGACGTTCGCTCCTTACACAGTTGTGTTTTCTCAACATTTGCGCTGGCTGGGTTTAGGATACAGACCACTTCCGTGTACCGCCATCAACGCAATATGAAAGCCTATGCGGGCACCAGATTCCGTGCGGACTCATCGCCGACAGGTTTCAACAGCCAGCCATAGCGTTCACAGAAAAACCGAATACATTCCGGCGCAATATCGATCGCTTCTTCATCATATTGCCCCGTTTCCGGATTGAGCCAAACGAGCGCATAATCCCCTTCCACAAGGCGGAACCGATCGACATCACCCAGTGGCGCAAAGAGACCACCTGGATTATTTGCAACAAAAAGCGATTCAAAGTCCAACTCATAAATGGAGACATCCATCTCTTCCTCAAACCAGAGTCGCAGGACGAACCCATCAACATATTCTGCTTTTAGCAGACCCCGTTCATCGTGATTGATCCAATGTTGTTCATCTTCCGCGTAGTTTCGCCATTCTTGCCAGTTCATTGTGATCAGTGCCCTACGTTTGAATGGATACGAGCCTGGTGGTATAGCGCTGCTTTCTTGCCAGCAACTTATTTCCGACAACTCATTGAGAGTATACCCGCAGTATAACAGAAAAGCTGAATCATGGGGATTCAGCTTCGGTGCGACAAATCTGGTTATGAGTTCCGTAGGAACGGCTGCGTGTGGAGGGATGGGTTATATTTTTGCCTAAATTCAAGCGTCCCGATGGGACGGACAATTCCTTTATCACCGGCAAGCGCACCATGAATCCTTATTCATCGGTCAACGCCCAACCAATCAGCCGATCATACTCATCGTGCTTGCCGATCCAATACCAATAGACCGTATCCGCTTGTAAAATATCAAGTGCGCGATAGTGGCGACCAATGCGAACCGAAACTTCATCACCAACGCGCTTAAACCTAAGACCATTCAAATAAGACGAATGAATACGTGGAGTAGGCGTTCTCTAACGCCGTCTAGTCGAGGACAAGCCGCATTAGAGAATGCTCCTTCCTCGTTATTTGAATGGTCTTGCGCTTAAACCGTAACCCTGGCGATTGCGGATTATCACGCCACAAAACGATAGGCTTGTTTTGCACGCTCTCTAACATCAGGTGGTAACGCCCTAAATGCTTCGCGAAAACTCAGCGTGGTGCGTGAGTTCATGGCAATGTGAACTCACCATCTGTGGTAAACATGGGTTCTGTTGCACCGGCATCGATCTCTGCTCTTGCGGCTGCGGCCACTGTTGCGAATTTATCACGATGCCGTGCTTGGGCGGCATTCCATCGCGCATCTTCGGCTTGCATCTGTTCTTCGGTGTCATCTAGCCAATGGTCATCTTCCGCAGTAATTGGGGAGGGGTAGGTGGGCTGACTCCGTAAAAAGCGTACGAAATCGTACACTTGCGCCGCACGTTCACTAGATATATCGGCGACAAGGGCGGCAACCGCATTGGCATAATCCACTGGTTGAAGTTGTTGTTCTGTTTGCATAAAAATTTTCTCCTGTCTGAACAAGGTACAGTGAGAACGATTATACCACATCTTCTGCAGTTGGGACGGCAATATCGCTACGTCGGCTAATGGTTTCACTGCACTGCCTTCAACAATCAATTCAGCGGCTTGCCCCCAACCCGATATTCGTCTACGTGAAGCGACCAATCCGGTGGCCCCTCCAAGGCAAGGGCTTCCGCGCCATCCAGGAAGGAGACAGGCAACGGTTCATCGGCGGTAACGGCAAGTTGGCCCCGTGGATTGACTGGTAATTGAATGGGTTATACCGACAGAAAGACGCGGCCATCAAAGATGGCATCGATTGTGAGGCCCGTTGCGCAGCGCCTTACCGAAGCCGTCGACGGTTACTTACTCATGTTACGCAGTAAATATCGCGATCTCGTGTACGCCGCATCCCTAGATGCGGGTTGACCCGCATCTAGGGATGCGGCGTACACGAGTAGGGTCTCTTCTTGCTTGCGTCGTGCGTAACCTGAGTTACTTGATCTCAATCAATTCCACCCGATACGCCGCCACCGCCTCCGGGATCACCGTGATCCCAATTCCTGGCCGCTGTGGCACCTGCATCAATCCATCCTCATCAATACCAAACGACTCGACCACCACCGCATCGCGGAAGGGGCTTTCGGTCTGGTCAAATTCAAAGGTGATGGGGCAACTGGTCAGGCCCGGCGTCAGCGGTGGCACGGTCGCCATCCATTGCAGGATCGCGGCGGTGCGCACGGCGGTGCCCCAGTTGTGGGGGACGAGTTGAATCCGGTTGAGCCAGCAGAGGGGGGTCAGCCGTCGCGCACCGGTGAGACCAATGTTGGCCACTTCGGGTTGGAGGATATCAACCAACCCAGGTTGGATGTAGTCACGGATCAGGTCGTCGACGGGGAGCGTTTCGCCGCCAGCCAACGGAATGTGCAGGTGCTCGCGCAGCCGCCGGTAGCCGGCAAAGTCATCGGCGACGAGCGGTTCTTCCCACCAGCGCAGGTTGTATGGTTCCAGTTGACGGCCCAGGGCAAGCGCGGTGCCAACGGTATACGCGCAATTGGCATCGACGGCCAGGTCAATTTCGGGCCCAATCGCGTCACGCACCGCCGCGACAAGCGCGAGATCGGTTTGGGGATCGTAGCCGATCTTCATCTTGAGCGTGCGAAAGCCCTTGGCCTTCCAGCCCAACGCCTCTTCACAGAGACCGGTGGCGAGATCGGGCCAATCTTGGCGGTAGAGTGCGGTACAGTAAGGGCGGATCGCGGTGCGCTGTTGCGTGCCGATGAGCTTTGAGACCGGCAAGCCCACGGCCTGCCCCAACGCATCCCACAGCGCCGTATCCAGCCCACCATGCCAGGATGGCCCCGGTCGCCCCTGCGCCGGAGCCACGTTTCGCAACTCTTCGTAGATCGCTTCGACTTCAAAGACGGAACGCCCTAGCAGCCGTTCGGGGTGTGCCGCCCAATGCGCTTCGCCCGCTTGTCCGTCACCCCAGCCGGTAATGCCACAGTCGGTGGTCACCTCGACCAAGGTTGCGTCCCGATGGGCGGTCCAATTCAAGGACCAGCCAAAGCGTCGTGATAAGGGTGCGCGCAGTTGGTGTACCCGAACGCCGGTAATGCGAATATTTTTGTCGGTGGCGTTGGGTAGCGTGCTGTTTGTTTGCGGAGTGGAAGGGTCAACGTGCTGCGTATTCATTCCGTGCGGATCCTCTTTCTCTGGTTTGCAGGCTACTGCGTACAGTTATTTAGTTTTTCCCGTAGGATGTATCCGTACGGTCGTCTCAAGACGCCGGCAAGCGGATGTCGATGCCCCCTTACTGGGCAGTCGCTTCACGCAACAGCCGATTCATCTCCGCCCGCGGTCGCCAGCGGTATTGCTCGGCGGGATTGGTTGTGCGCGCCCAGGCCTCCAGGATCTGATTGTCCGCGTCCATCTCAACCATCCGAGCGCGGATCTGTGCGGGCTCCCAGCCGGCGCGCACGCGAGCACGTAGCTCCGCCAAGACGGGCGCACAGGCTGGGTCAGCGGCCCGGTCGACCAACTCGTCGGGGTCTTCGGCCAGATTAAAGAGTTGGGACGGATCATGGTCGTAGTCGATCAACTTCCATGCGCCGCTGCGCACCATCCGCTGATAGGCCCCACCGGGCGGGCTGTACTGGTCCTCGCAATATTCGGCAAAGGCGAGATCTTCCCAGGTTGACGTGCCCCGTCCAGCGCCCACCGACCCCGCTGTCACCAGGCCAAGCAGACTGCGCCCCGGCGAGTGGGGCAACGCCGGCGCGTTGAGGGCATCGAGCATGGTGGCGCTGACATCGAGTGAACTGACCACGCGGTCGCAGCGCTGACCGGGCGTGATTACCCCTGGCCAGGCCATGATCAACGGGACGCGTACCGACTCTTCGTAGAAGACATGCTTCCACCAGAGCCCATGCTCGCCCATCATATCGCCGTGATCAGAGGTGTAGATGACCAGCGTGTTCTCGGCCAGGTCGTTGGCGTGCAGCGCGGTCACGATCTGGCCGACCATTGTATCAACCTCGCTGACCAATGCCCAGTACGCGGCACGGGTGTTGCGCGCTTCGTCCTCGCTCACCGTCTCGGAACCGGTATGCGTCCGCCAATGGCGCAGATAGGGATGACGCTCCTCGGCAAAAGGACGGGGTTTGCGTGGCAGCGTGATCCGGTTGCGATAGCGCTCATACGCGGCCTGGCGCGGCACATAGGGTGGGTGGGGCAACATAAAGCCGACGGTGAGGCTAAAGGGGTCGGGCGTCAGTCCGGCGCGGCACTCACGGCCGATCCCGTCGAGAAAATTGACGGCCGCCGCGGTCACCTCTTCGTCGTGGAGTTGATAGGCAACTTGCCCAGGACCGGAGGTTGCCAGTGTCTTGCGCACGGGCGTCTCGGTGCCGAGGAGGATGCCCATCTCCGGCATCGGTCCACCGAGATGATTGGGCATGTGGTCGCCCACGAGCCGGTCGCTGTAACCATGCAGTTGATCCGGCCCACGCACATGCATCCGCCCCGCCAGGACCGACCGATAGCCCGCCGCGCCCAGGGCATGGGCAAAGGTTGGGATCCCCGAGTGCAGCACGTGGCGATTGGTCCAGGTCTGATGTTGGTAGGGGTGCAGGCCGGTGAGCATCGACATACGCGACGGCACGCAGATCGGCGAAGTGCAATAAGCGGCGTCGAAGGTGGCACCGCTTGCGGCCAGACGATCCAGGTGGGGCGTTTCTACCAGCGGGTCGCCATAGCAGCCAGTGACAAAGGGATTGTGCTGATCGGAATGGATATAGAGCAGATTGGGGCGTGAGTTTGTGGTCATGTCAGATCCTTCTGTCGTCTGCGCTCGTTTGGAACAGCTCTTCCCCTGCTGTTGCGCACCGCCTGACCGCACCACCGGTCAGGCGGTGTGGTCAGGCGGTGCAGTTGGCTACATCGCGGTAATGTTCATCAACCACACTGTAACCGCAACAGTCCATCGCCAGCCTGGACGAGCAGCATGGTGTCACTTTGTTCAATGATCTGCCCCGGCGTATAGGATCCATCCTGATCCGCCACCAGTTCCAGATCCATCACGGCGTACGGTTTGTTGCCAACCATGATCTTGGCCTGGCCGGGACTTAACATGTTCAGCGCGGTCGCCTTGCGTTGGATAATCTGGCGCGGCTCGGTCAGATCCAGCCACAGTTCGGCTTCGGTAAAGGGGGCGGCATACGAGGCTTGGGTATCCTCTTGGGGGGTGCCAGGATCACCGGCAATTGCTCGCGCCATCCCTTCGGCAATCGCGGCGGACATCAACCCAGCCCACGTCGGCAAAATCGTGTTGCGCGTCACGTCGGCCGGCAGTGGTGCGCTTTTTTGGCTCAATATATTGCCCGTGTCATACTCCTCGGCGATCCAATGGGCGGTCGCGCCGAAGACGGGCCACCCTTCATAGAATTGGCGCATCACGTTCGGCCCGCGATAGGCGGGCAGTACGGCCGGATGGAGATTCACGGCACCGTAGCGTGGGATCGCGCATAGTTCTGATGTGATTCGGTAGGGAAAGGAGAAACAGGCGATCAGATCCGGCTGCAAGGCGCGGATCAGTGGTGTGGCCACCGTGCGCAGCCGCGTCGTTACGAGAATATCGACGTCGCGAGCGGCACCGGTGACAATGCCTTTGTAGGCGGGCATCGGCCGGGAGGTTGGCCCGGGGGTGGTCACCGCCAACAGATGGCGATGACCGGCCTCGTGGATCCATCCCGTCAGCAGATCATAGGCAACGGGCAGGACATTGAAGGTGACGATGCGGAGTGAATCGGTTGTCATGGGATTTACCGTTTCTGATGGATTCATTAATGAGGATGGAATATAGGGTGTGCGTTAAAGTACAGAACGTGTTGTCGGTTGTGGTCGAAAGCCCCAAGCCCAACAGCCGAGGATCCAGATCACGCCCCGGCCACGATGAACAGCGGTCGATGCACCCAAGCGCCGCCCCAGATGGGCAAGATCCCCAGAAAGCGTGCGGCTTCCACACGGCGTGTCTGAATTCATTATTCTCACTTGCCGTTCTATGGCGCACACGCAGCAGATGTTCAGCGGCTATTACATCAATTCGCTGATGGGCTTTAGCGGCCTGTAATCTCAACTACTGTGTACCTAGACCTTGCTTCAATAGGATGCCAAACGACATTATAACTTCCACGAAGCATTACATCTGTATCTCGAAGACCTGTGGGCTTTTGTATGGTGCCCACCAATGACACACCACCTCGAAAATGGCTGTAGATATCCGCACTAGTGTCAGCGTAAAACAAAGGATCATCCGCTACCATGACAAAGTAACCCCGATC
Organism: Caldilineaceae bacterium; assembly: GCA_034432375.1. GTDB lineage: Bacteria > Chloroflexota > Anaerolineae > Caldilineales > Caldilineaceae > JAHBVH01. The sequence continues at coordinate 1,058 of DAOUCA010000202.1, read as the reverse complement.
AAAACCCTGTTCACACAACTGCTCCAAAAACCGAATATCCTGGCAAGCTTTGTACATCTGCTCTAGGTACTGACCATTCTTCGGATACTTGATTTCAATGGCTATCTTGGCTTCATGATTAACTGAGAAAAGTGTTATGTCGATTTCTTTCTTCAACAATCGGATAGGAATACCAAAGAACGTAGAAGGACGCTCAAACTGAATTTCATACCATCGACTATGAATGACCGTAGATAGCAGCCGAGTTCATATTGCAGGCTGAACTCATTGTAGATCTCCGCCTTGCCCTGAGCGACATAGGCGAAGAAGCCTTGAAGAAGCTCTAAAATTTCCCAATTCATACGTTTTTCTTTTTTCCAAGCAAAGAGCCAAGTATCATCCACCGAAAAATTTCTTATACTCATCATGAGAACCAATCCAAAACCAAGTATCACCATCCATGACGCCAATGGCACGAACAGATAGTGTTACTCTTGCCGACCAAATATTCTCCTGACCATTAATACACTTGAAGTGAAGTGATGGGTGAAAGGGGTTATCTGACCACAAGCGGTATGTTCGTTTCGCTCTGCGCCTCGTTTGCTCATCCAGCAACCTATAGGCGGTCCAAAAAGAAGGTAGTGTCGCAGAGTTCATAACCGGTCAAAGTCCATTGGCTCAGATAAACCCGCCGCAATTTCTTTTCGTGCTTGTTTTGCTGCGGAAACCAACTGATTTTGTGTCTGATCAAACAACTCATCCCATTTCCGTTCTGCTTGAATCCCCGCAATGTAATCACGCAAATGTACTAGTGCCTGATTTTGTACCGTTTCAGGTAGCGACTCCATCATTTTTGTCATTGTGACAATCGCTGTAGATGTCATTTTTGCTCCAGTCAATTACACCTAAAACAAACTAACAATCGCCATTTATTCCCTATTATTGTCAATACCTTCGCCAATTTCAGAAATTAGAGCCGTCATTCCTGCGCAGGCAGGAATCCATCTTCATGTTACACGAGTAGATTCCTGCCTGCGCAGGAATGACATCTGGAAATTTCCGCCAAAACAAGGTTTGGC
>DAOUCA010000201.1:0-7026 GCA_034432375.1 Caldilineaceae bacterium | reverse complement strand
CTTCGCCAATTTCAGAAATTAGAGCCGTCATTCCTGCGCAGGCAGGAATCTACTCGTGTAACATGAAGATGGATTCCTGCCTGCGCAGGAATGACATCTGGAAATTTCCGCCAAAACAAGGTTTGGCGAAGGTATTATATAAGGCCATTGCAGAATTTAAATTATCCTAGTGGCTTGCGTCGCTTCGCTTGGCGGATTTTAAGAAATGCTCTGTTTAGTAAATTCATAAAAGGAACCAGGTGTATGATGAAGTCCCTATCAAGAGGCTGCACACTATGCGGTTTGCTGCTGACCGTACTGCTTCTGCTGGCAATGCCAATCAACAGCGCCACAGCGGGCGCGGTAGCCAACCCAATTGTGGCGCAGCGTGGAGTGGCGCAAGGTCAACCTGCACAGAAAAACCCAACTGCTTCCTTGCCATCCGGTGGTCGTCAGCTCTATTTGCCCATGCTTCCCAACGCGGTGCTGTCGGCAATAAAGGCACCAACCGTAATCGCGACAACACCACAGTTGATTGAGCACGCCTTCATCAATGGCGAAATCACGGCGGAGGAGCGTGTGCTCTACTTGGCCTATGCGCTCTATGAACCACAATCGCTACCGCCACAATTCAAAAGCAATGGTGGTTGGTACGGCACCGCCTATGTGCGGGAAATGCAGAATTTCTTACCAAGTGTGAACGCCTCCTCGACAGATGCCGTGCAGCAAGAATTGGGCCGCATGAATTTACTGGCCTCTACCGTCTGTGATGCCCAGGATGGGGTCAACGCCTTCGATTCGACCAATTTCCATTTTAGCTATGGCACAATTGGTGGTGGTCTGGCAATCGCCGATTATGTTACTTCCATGGAAGCAACATTTCATATTGAAGTGACCCAATTCGGCTGGGCCAAACCACCATTCAATGCGAACAATCCCTTTGGCCGCTTCCCCATTCAGATTTTTGCGTTGGGGGGTGGGCTCTACGGCTATGTTTCTGGTGGTGGTGGTGGCGACTATACCGGCTTTATCGGTGACAATCCCAACACACCTGCCACCGAGACCGATGCACTCTCGAGTTGTATGGTGCTCAACAATGACTTTTCCCAGTTCCCCGAAGGCACGCAAGGCGCACTCGACTCTACCACCTCGCATGAGTTTGTCCACGCGATTCAGAATGGCTATGGCGACCCAGGTACACGGGAAGATGCCATGTGGTATGAGTCGGCAGCGGCGTACATGGAAGATGAGATTTTTGATAGCGCCAATAGCGACTATCAATATCTATGGCCAGTCGCCGCCAACTGCCTCGGGGAGTGGCCAAACAACGGTGCGCCGGGCGGCGTCTCCCAATATTCGAATTTCCTCTTCTTCCGTCATGTCGCCGAACAGAATGGCGGCACCAATGTGGCGGGCGGCGGCGAAGATGTGATGCAACACGCCTGGGAAAATATCGGCGCGGGGCACCCGGGGTTGACCGCCTACAACAATGCACTCGTTGCAGAAGGCACAAATCTGCCCGATGCGTTCCACGCCTACGCGATTGCCGCCAAATCTAGCAAAGCTTGTGGAGCCGGTTACGCCGCACCTTACTGTTTTGCCGAAGGGGCTGATTATGCTGCCTTTGTCGGTAGTCTCCCGCCGGTGCAAGGAACGATTGCGGCCAACCCCGGCTCTTTTACTGGCAGCATCAAAAACCACTATGCGGTCAACTGGGTGACGCTACCAACCAGCGGCAGCCCCTATCAGGTGGCACTGCACAATACAGCGGCAGGTGGCCAGCTACGCGGCAGCCTTGTCTGCGACACGGGAACGTCATTTACGATTACACCTTTTGCCGCGGTTGTGGGAGCCGGCGCTTCTACGACTATCGCCACCTTTAGCGCAACCGGCTGCACCAGCGTCGTTGCGGTCATCACCAATCAAGAACAACTTTCCGGCAATCCGAATAGTTGTGTAAGCGATAGTTATACATTATCCGTCAGTGCCCCTGTTGCACCCACCGCTACACCCACACCAACCAACACGCCAACCAACACCCCCGTTGTCCCCACCACCACAGCGACCAATACGCCGACCAACACGCCGGTATCGCCGACTAGCACAGCGACCAACACACCGACGAACACCCCAGTGGTACCGACCGCCACGCCCACAGCCACGCCCACAGCCACGGCCACAGCCACGGCCACAGCCACGGCCACAGCCACGGCCATCGCACCGTCAACCAGTACTCCCGTTGCTCCAACCGCCACGGCTACTAACACGCCGATTGGGGCTACTCCCACCACGATAGCTACACCAGAAGGGTTGACGAACAACATTTTCCTGCCCCTGGTCACACGCTAATCTGCTTGGTGACCTGTCACTTGAAGAGATATCCATCTTGTTCGGTACGCATCGCATTTGTCTTGCAGCGGAACAAAATAGGGTAGCAAACGTTTACTACTCATTGTCGTTTTCCCTGTTCACTTTCCAGGAGATTCCCAATGAGCATACCCCATTTACATCGAACTTTAGTTCCGTTTCTACTCTTTATCCTAGCGGCTTGCAGTTCGATGGACAGTGCTGAACCAACGGCAGAACCGACCAGTGTGCCAACAGGTGTAGTTGTTCCTGCAGCAGCGAATACACCTGTAATAACGACTGAGCCGAGCGCGGTTCCTACTGCTGAGGCCATGCAAATCTCTTTCACGCCGGCAACGTATACCGATGAGAACGCCGGAATTGTCCTCGATTATCCAGCAGATTGGACAATTGATCCGAGTAGTCAAGTGGGTGTACGCGGTGGGCAGGTCTTGTTACTCGCCCCAGACGTAACGGACGATGCCCTTTCTGAGAAGGGCACCTATGTAAGCATCACAACCTATATTTGGGATCCAAAGAACGATCTTGATGCGTATGTGGCCCAACGCAAAGTCGCTTGGCGTGCTTCTGGCTTTGCTGTCGTAAAAGAAGCTCAATGGCAATTGAGCAATGGGCGTCCTGCCTATAACTTTATTGTGAAAACACCTGAAGAGCCAACGTTTACGCTCTTTACAACTGCTGGGCAAGATTATCTCCAAATTAGCGGAGATGGCAATGCGGCATTGGTGGAAGAGATCGCTCGGACTTTGCGGCCATTGGAATAATTCAATGGTCCGTGCTGCATGTAGAGAAACCATCCGCTCTACCTTGCCCTTTAAACACAAAGAGCCCGCCCTCTGCTGAGCAGCAGAGGGCGGGCTCTTTTGTTATCCGGCTCGATGCATCGACAGACTACCGATTAATTAATGGTAGCAGGATGCGGTAATCGGGATCAACCCTTGGCTCATTTTCATTATCTAGGTCCGTCGCAATCTGATAGATACCGGCATCCCAACTTAGGTCCGAATCCCCGTTAATGAGGGTTACTACTGGCGTACGACCCGTCTCTGGATCGGCATTGCTGTCAGTATCATCGCCTGGTAGCAGACCTATGGGACTATAATGGTACCCTGCCGGCAAGATGAACTCCACATAATAGTCACCAGGCACAAGATTGGCAAAGCGGTAGTTACCATTGGCATTGCTAATGTCAGTCGCAAACAGTTCGCCATCTCCAGTGTATAGCTTGACCGTTACACCCCCTGCCGGCACTTCGTCGGCTTCCTGGATCCCATTGGGATCGATGTCAACCCAGACCAGGTCCCCGATGGCCGCTGGTGCAAGCAAGCTGTTATTCTGCACATCAACCAGCAAGATGCCATAATCCCAGGTTGTGTCATGTTCACCAGCGTCAAGGGTCGTCACCGGTGTACGACCAGTGGTGAGGCCAACATCGCTGTCGGTCGCATCGTCGATACCTTGGTCAGGCGTGGTGCCGACATAGCCAGCCATTGGGGTGAACTCGACAAAGTAGTCACCTGAAGCCAGATTTGCAAAGCTGTAGTGTCCATTCGTATCGGTCCGAGTTGTCGCGACGGCTGTACCATCCGTACGATAGAGAGTCACCGCTACCCCAGGAACGCCTGTCTCATCGGCAGACTGAACGCCATCTATGTTCGTATCGAACCAAACCAGGTCCCCCAGGCTCGCCGGTTCGCCGGCTAGGTAGAGCGCAAGATCCCAGGTGAAGTCATCTTCACCAGCCGACAGCGTTGTAACCATCGTGCGGCCAGTGGTCGCATTCACATCGCTGTCGCGGCTGTCGTCCGTGCCAACGTCTTGCGGGCCAATGATATAGCCGGCTGATGGGGTAAACGATAGATAGTAATCACCAGGTACCAAGCTATTGAATTCATACGCGCCGTTGACATTGCTCGTGGTTGTGGCCACCAATGAATCATCGGCCCGGTGCAGTTGCACGGTTACCCCCGGTACCCCCGTTTCCCCACTATCCTGTATGCCATTTTGATTAGTATCATACCAGACGCTATTCCCGAGGCTTGCGGGTTCGGTAGATAGGTAGAGCCCGATATCAAGTGTCGGTTTATGCTGACCGGAAGTCAAATTAATCACATCGGTACGCAATGTCGTTGGATTGATATCACTATCAAAGGCATCGCTATTCCCTTGATGTGCCAGCGTAACGCTGTAGCCAGTCGGCAGTGTAAAGGCAACGACGTACTCCCCTGGCAGCAGATTATTGAAGTGGTAGCGTCCACGGGTATCGGTTGTCGTCGTTGCGACGATATCGTTCGCCATGCTGGTGACTCGGTTGCTGCTCAATCCGCTGTAAAGTGTCACTACAACCCCCGGGACACCGCGCTCACCCGCCGTACCTGGTAGACCCGTTTCATCCTGATCCTGCACTCCATCCTGATCATGATCGAACCAGACCAGGTCACCCAGCCAAGCTGGTGCAAAGAAGCCAAAATCAATGGTTAGGTTCGCACCGCTCACCTCGATCACAGGGCTCATCACTGCGCCTGACGGTTGCCCATTCGTGGTGCCTTGAATACCATTGTCATCATTATCCTCACCGTCATCAAGTGTATCGGTTAATGTACTACTCCACGGATAGAGACGTGGTGGCCTTGGAATATAGATGAAGTAACGGCCACGGATCACATTGGTAAAGGTGTAATACCCATTGACATCCGTGGCCACAGTGGCCAGCGGCGTGGCCTTGGTTGGATCGTCATTTTCTTGGAAGAGTTGCAAGGTCGCGCCGGCGATCCCCGGTTCGCCGCCATCTAGCAGACCATTGTTGTTGAGATCGTGCCAGACGCGATTGCCCATTTGATACAAAGAGACCGCTGGCTGATAGCCATCCACATCCCTTACCGTCTGCCCCGACGTCAAGTTGACCGTTGTCGGGTTACTACCTTCCGTCTGCGTTACACCGCTGGGCAAGGTGCTCACAATCACTTCAATGATCGCCGAGCCAACTGGTACGGTGGCTGTGTAGTGACCATTGCTGTCGGTTGTCATCGTCTGTGACAGACCGTTGGTATCAGTTACCACGACAGTCACATGGGGCAAGCCAACTTCGCCTTGATCTTGCGTGCCATTGCCATTTGTATCTTCATAGATCGTGCCGATAATCTTACCCGGCTGCACATCCAGGAAGTCATTCCCTGCACTGCGCTGGCCACTGCGTAAGGTTACAGCGATGGTGTCAACACTCGTAACAGTACTACCCGTTGTACCCGGTTTGGCCGCCGTCGAAGTATAACCGCTCGGATTGGTCTCGGTAAGCATGTAGCTCCCTGGCAACACGGTAAAGGTGTAGTAGCCGCTGTCATCTGTGGTCATTGTATCGCCATTGCTTAGGAGCACAACCACACCAGGAAGCGTTGGCTCACCGCTTTCCTGCACACCATTGCCATTTAGATCCTCATAGACCGCACCGCCAATCGCCACGGGTCGAGCGTCGAAGAAGTCATTGTTCCTACTGCTGCCCCCAAGCGTTACGGTGACATTGCCAATGACATCGTCGTTCCCCGCTGCGGTGTCTCCAGTCGAAATATAACCCGTCAGATTGGTTTCGGTAAGCGTGTAGCTGCCAGGCGGTACCGTAAGGGTATAGATACCACGTCCATCAGTCATCGTGATCAAGCCATTACTCAACTCGATTTTTACACCAGAGATTCCAGGTTCGGCGGCATTGAAACTGCCATTGCCATTCAAATCTTCATAAACGTGGCCAAGAATCACGCCACCCAGGTAATAGCCACTGTTCCCCAAATCCCTATTCAACCCACCAACAACCGTCACTGTGGTGGGATCGGTGCCTTCGGTCTGGGTGTAACCGGTTGGGTAGTCGCTGTCGTTCTCGTCGACATCAATAGTCGTGCTGCCCGGCGGCACGATCGCGGTGTAGTTCCCATTGGCATCACTCGTGACCGTCTGCGTCACGCCGTTGCTGTCGGTCACAATCAGATCCACATTTGCGAGATCGGGTTCGCCGCTGTCCTGGTTACCATCGCCATTCGTGTCGAGGTAGAGGTGACCACTGACCGTACCGGCTAGGTAGTAGCCGTCATTGCCCGCGTCCTTATCAGAACCAGCGCTCACGGTGACCGTGGTCGGATCCGTGCCTTCGGTCTGCGTGGAGCCGGTCGGGTAATCGCTGTCATTCTCGTCGACATCGACACTCGTGCTGCCTGGCGGCACGGTGGCGGTGTAATCACCATTGGCGTCGCTCGTGACCGTCTGCGTTACACCGTTGCTGTCGGTGACAAGCAGATCGACATTTTCGAGATCGGGTTCACCACTGTCCTGGGTGCCGTTGCCATTCGTATCGAGGTAGAGGTGACCGCTGACGGTGCCAGCGAGATAGTAGCCGTCATTGCCCGCATCGGTGTCGCTTCCAGCCACCGCAGTGACCGTGGTCGGATCGCTGCCTTCGGTCTGGGTGGAGCCGGTCGGGTAATCGCTGTCATTCTCGTCGACATCGACGCTGGTCGAGCCAGGCGGCACCGTCGCGGTGTAGTTGCCGCTGGCGTCGCTCGTGACCGTCTGCGTCACACCATTGCTGTCGGTGACAAGCAGATCGACATTTTCGAGATCGGGTTCACCACTGTCCTGGGTGCCGTTGCCATTCGTGTCGAGATAGAGGTGACCGCTCACGGTGCCACTCAA
>DAOUCA010000200.1:0-4411 GCA_034432375.1 Caldilineaceae bacterium | reverse complement strand
CTTCGCCAATTTCAGAAATTAGAGCCGTCATTCCTGCGCAGGCAGGAATCTATCTTCATGTTACACGAGTAGATTCCTGCCTGCGCAGGAATGACATCTGGAAATTTCCGCCAAAACAAGGTTTGGCGAAGGTATTATTATTTCTAATCCTCTTTATTCTCTTCACCATCTCGCTGCTCATCTTTGCTGTCACCGAGATCCTGCCCGGCGACGCGGCCCAGATGATCTTGGGGCAGCAGGCGACGCCGGAGACGTTGGCTGCGCTGCGCATCCGCCTGGGCTTGGACCAACCGGCCTATCTCCGCTACATCAAATGGATTGGTGGCGTTCTGCGCGGTGACTGGGGCGAATCGCTGGTGATGAATCTGCCGGTGGGGCCAATCTTGGCGCAACGGCTGCGTAATTCGCTGACGCTGGGGGTGTTGGCGCTGCTCATGGGCACGCCGTTGGGCATCTTGGGTGGCGTCATTGCCGGCCTCAATCGGGGACGTTGGGCCGACCGCGGCATCACCGTCTTTACGATCTTTACGGTTTCGTTTCCGTCGTTTGTCACCGCCATCTTTCTGATTATCTTGCTGGCATCGTGGCTGCGTTGGTTGCCCGCGTCCAGCCTCATTCCGCCCGATGCCAACCTGTGGGAGTCGGCGCGCTATCTGGTGCTGCCGGTGTTGACATTGGTATTGGGTTTGCTTGCCCAAATTACGCTCCACACCCGCAACAGTCTGATCGCGGTGCTGCGCAGTGACTATCTGCGCACCGCAGTGAGCAAAGGGATGCCGAAGCGGGTGGTGATTGTCCGCCACGCGCTGCGCAACGCGCTGCTGCCCACGATCAGCGTCGTGGCACTCAACGTGGGTTGGCTGCTCAGTGGTGTGGTGTTGGTCGAGAGTGTCTTTGCCTATCCTGGCTTGGGGCGGCTCATGTTACAGGCAATCAACAGTCGTGACATTCCTGTCTTGCAGGCCGTGGCGTTGGTGGCTGCGGCGATCTACGCGCTGTCAAATCTGGCGGCGGATCTGCTGTACCGCTGGCTGAATCCGCGACTCCGGTATTCATAAAATATGAGGGGAACCTATGGTTGCCGAAACAAAAACCCAATCCCAATCTGCCTTGTTGTCCAGTGTCATTGACCGAGCCGCGCAAATGCCAATGAACCGTCGCGCCCGTCAAGGATGGAACCTCCCTCCCGCCACTCTCATCGGTCTACTTATTGTATTGCTCTATCTGGCGTTAGCATTCTTCGGTGAAAGTGTTGCTCCCTACCCCTATACAGAGCAACACTTTTCCGACACGCTCCAACCGCCGTCGTTGCAATACCCTTTCGGCACCGACCAATTCGGGCGCGATATCTTTAGTCGCGTCATCGTCGGCAGCCGCAGCATCATTGTGTTGGCCGGCGCGGCGACGCTGCTCTCATTGCTGTTGGGCGTGATGATTGGGCTGGTGGCGGGCTATGCCGGCGGGTTTTGGGACGAGGTGATCATGCGCGCCACCGATGTGCTGCTCTCCTTTCCCGCGTTGTTGCTGGCCTTGCTCATCATCAGCACATTGGGATCGGCCATGATCTATCTGATCTGCACCATTGCCGTGGTCTTTGCACCGGGCATTGGCCGCGTGGTACGCAGCGAGGTGCTGAATCTTAGGGGCAAAGAATTCATCGAAGCTGCGCACGCAACCGGCGTCTCGGTACAACGGATCGCCCTGCGCCACCTCCTGCCCAATCTCGCGGGCGTGATTGTGGTGGAGGGGTCAATCTACTTTAGCTATGCAATTCTGGTCGGCGCAGGGCTGGGTTTTCTGGGGTTGGGTGTGCAGCCGCCGTCGCCCGACTGGGGTTTGCAAGTGAACGACGGGCGCAACTTTATCCTTACAGCGTGGTGGATTACCGTCTTCCCGGCGTTGGCGATCTCGTCGCTGGTGCTGGGGGTAAATCTGCTGGCCGACGGGCTGGCCGCAGGCACGGTAAGTTAACAATCACACACTGTAACACCCCAATTGCCGGGCAAATCATCTGTTGACTCGAAGGCACAAGGGGCATGTAAGGGATAGAGCCATTGGCTCGACAAAGAGCAACGTCCCAACCGCGCTAGGCGGTTGGGACGTTGCTCTTTTGCCTATTGACAAAAGGTAGTTCATGCGGTAAAATAGTTCATACGTATGAACTATTTTACCGCATGAACTGTTTTGTGGCGAAAATATCTAAAAGAAAGGATCAATCGATCAGTGCTAACGGTTGTAGAAGCGTACGGAGATGACCAAGTTGCTCAAGTCACTCAGACAGATGAGCTCGAAGAGGTGCTGGTGCGACTGGATGAAGCCTGGGGGCAATTGTTTCGGCGGGTTGCTGCTGAGATTAAGGAATATCCCTATGCGATTCCACTGGCGCAAGTAAATCTTTTGCGTCTGCTTGATAGGCTGGGTGCGCAAAGGATGTCCGACTTGGCAGCCCACTTGGATGTGACCCAAAGTGGCTGTACGGCGCTGGTGGATCGTGCGATCCAGACTGGCATAGTTGAGCGTTATCGTGACAGCGATGATCGGCGTGTGGTCTGGGTTGGGCTATCGGAAGAAGGCAATGCCGCGTTGGCAGAATTGCGGCGGGTGCGGGCACGCTTCCTGGCCAAGCAACTGAGTCATCTAGATGTTGATGAACTCAATCTACTGGTGACCCTGCTCAGCCGCACAACAGAGGCGATTGCACAGCCGGTAGCTGTGCTTTTGTAACAAATTATATTTGTAGCGTTATTGTGATAGGGCTTACACGGGCCGTCAGTTGAGTAGGGTACCTTTACCCTATCGAAACCAAAGACCTGTGCAAGTCCGCTGTGATTTTGATGAAAGATAGAAAACGAATGCATACAACAAACCGTGGCTCGATGACCATTCTCTTCCTCACGATGTTTATCGTGATGGTAGGTTTTGGCGTGATCATGCCCATCTTGCCCTTTTATGCCGAGAACATGGGGGCAACCGCCACCGATCTTGGTCTGCTCTTCGCCGCTTATTCGGTGGTACAATTCCTCTTTTCCCCCATTTGGGGTCAAATGTCGGACCGTGTCGGCCGCAAACCGATGATTGTATTGGGGTTGGTTGGCTTTGCACTCTCCTTCGTCCTTTTCGGCCTGGCAAACTCATTGGCAATGCTCTTTGTGGCACGCATTTTAGGCGGTATCCTCTCTGCCGCTACTTTGCCGACCGTCATGGCCTATATTGCCGATACAACAGACACCAAGTCGCGTGGCGGTGGCATGGGTGTGCTGGGCGCGGCAATGGGGATGGGTATTACCTTTGGTCCGGTGATTGGTGGCTATTTGGGCGACATCAACGCGGCGCTTCCCTTTTATTTTGCCGCTGGATTGGGCTTTGCGGTGGCAATCTTTGCCGCATTTCTGTTGCCTGAATCGCGCAGCAAGGCCGCACAAATGGCTGCCCGCCAGAATCCCAACAATCGACGCGGGCCAATGGGGAACCTTGCCGATGTAGGGAAAGCGTTGCTGGGGCCCATTGGCTTTATCTTGCTTTTAGCTTTCCTGGCCAGCTTTGCCAGCGCCAATCTCGAAGGCACCTTTGCCCTCTTCTCCGAAGCGCATCTTGGCTTTGATGCCTCACAAATGGGGTTGCTCTTTGGGGTGATGGGGATCGTCATGGCGTTGACTCAAGCGTTTCTGGTCGGCCCCTTCATCAATCGATGGGGTGAGCAACGTATGATCCAGATTGGGTTAATCAGCAGCGCCATTGGCTTCATCTGCCTACTCTTCACCTACGATATGCTCAGCATGGTTGTGGTGATGGCGGTGATGGGGGTGGGCAATGCAGCGTTGCGTCCGGCGGTCAACTCGCTGGCGTCCAAACGCTCCTCTGCCGACCAACAGGGCGCGGTGATGGGCGTGGTCAATTCGTACAACAGCCTGGGGCGGATCTTTGGCCCGATCTTGGGCGGCTTCATCTTTGATGCGCTCGGTTACCAATGGCCCTACATTACCGGTGGCATCTTGTTCCTCTTCATTTGGGTCTTGTCGTTTTCGCTCTTCCGCCGCAATCAGGATCCGGTGGAATCAGCCTTTGCCGCAGAAGCTACTGCCAGTGCTGATTAGCGCCGGCTTCCATCCTCTTTTGACATAAGGTCTGTCCAGAAATAAAGTACTCAATTTATGTGATGTTACTAGGTTCTGTTGACATTTCAATTTTGCAGGGTTGAAACCCGCTGCTAACACCGAAAAGCCGCCTCAGCGGCTACATACCTAGCCGCTGAGGCGGCTTTTCGGTGTTATACATCGTTCAGAATGAGAAGCGGAGTTTTGCGGACCAACGGGATCGCGTGCGTCGCACTGACCGCCAACTGCTTCCAGTCCGCTAGATGCTTCCGTCAGTGCGACGCACGCTGGCCGAAACTAGGTGTTTCATTCTGATT
>DAOUCA010000199.1:0-5594 GCA_034432375.1 Caldilineaceae bacterium | reverse complement strand
AATTTCAGAAATTAGAGCCGTCATTCCTGCGCAGGCAGGAATCCATCTTCATGTTACACGAGTAGATTCCTGCCTGCGCAGGAATGACATCTGGAAATTTCCGCCAAAACAAGGTTTGGCGAAGGTATTACTATAAGTAAACAAGGGGTAAACAAAAAGGTCGACCCACGAGTCGACCTTTTTGTTTACTCCTTGTTTGTAATGATGGGTTAGCCCTCAATCGCCTTGAGCGATTGGATCACTGGTTCGGCTTCTTGCTCCAGGGTTGCCTGTACTTCGGCAAAGACTGTCGCAACATCTTCGGATTGGACGGTGATACGCTCTAAACCCTTGCCAATGATCTGGTCACCATTGGGTACCCAAACACGGGCGCTATCCTGTGGGCGAGTCAGCGCCAATTGTTCAACCGCCGTGCGGAACTGGGGGAACTCTTCATAGTACTGCGTCATGGTTTCTCCTTCGGCAGCACTCTTGCGCACGGGCATATATCCGGTATTCTGCGCCCAGAAAGCCGTGTTTTCTGGATTGGAGGCAAAGGCCATGTACGCCATCGCCCCTTGCTGCTTCTCTTCTGGGGTTGTCGAGAGGAGCGCCAACCCTGCGCCACCGGTGCAGCAGCCGAACTCCTCTTTCTTCGGCAGGAATGCCGTCCCAAATTCAAATTGGGCATTCGCTTTGACACCACCCATCGAACCGGTTGACATCATCGATGCGGCAGTAAAGCCATTGATAAAGTCCGTCTGAATATCCTTGCTTGGCACGGCCCACCCATAGGTGTGAACGGTATCGGCGTAGAATTGGCCGGCTGCAACTGTATTTTCGTCGGTCATGTGCATGGTGAAATCGGGGTCGCTATATTTGCCGCCAAACTGCCAGACGACACCCTGGAAGAGCCAGGCGATATAGCTGGCTCCGTCTGGATGAGCAAAGGCCGACACCTTTACTTCGTCGCCATCCTTCTCAACCAATTGCGGTGCCCATTCCATAAATTCGTCCCACGTCTCGGGGCCACGATCTGGCAACCCGGCTGCGGACCACTTCTCTTTGTTGTAATAGAAGAGCGGTGTGCTGCGTGCAAAGGGGATCCACCAATGTTTGCCTTGGCGCAAGCCTTCATTGATCAACGGATCTTGATAGTCGGTAAAGTCGACATTGGCCGCTGCGGCCAAATCATCCAAGGGCAGTATCGCTTGATTAATGTAGAATTTGAACCACCAGACGTCGGACATCAAAGCAATATCCGGTGCCGTGCGCGCTTGGAGCGCTGCTGTCACCTTTTGGGCTGTCTCCTCATAGCTGCCTTGGAATTGATAGTCGAGCACCACATCGCCCTGACTTTCGTTGAACTTTTCGACGAGTGCTGTCTCGGTTTCACCATTTTTGCCGGTAAAGCTGCTCCACAAGGTGACCGTCAACGCTTCCGCGGCGGGGGCCGCACCTTCGCTGCCGCCGGTTGGGGCAGCAGCAGGCTGTGGTGCTACACAGGCCGCCAATGCCGCCATCCCTACACCAGCGCTTATCCCCTTCAACATTTGACGCCGTGTCATTACAAAGTTTGTCATAAAGCAATTTCTCCTATTGAATCTTCATTGGTTCAAATACGTTAGAAAGCGTAGCCGAGGTCAACCCTTAACTGCCCCAGCGGCGATCCCTTCAACGATGTAGCGTTGGGCATAGAGAAAGATGATAACGACGGGTAACACCACAAAGAGCGTACCAGCCATGACAACTCCCCAGTCGATTGTGCCTTCTTCGACCAAGAGCCAATAAATCCCGATGGGCAGAACGCGCATCTCTTTGGTATTGGTGACAATTAACGGCCACAGAAAATCGTTCCATTTCCCGACAATGCTGAGCAAGCCAAAGGAGACGATCGCCGGTTTGGCCAGCGGCAACACAATCGACCAGAGCGTCCGCATATGGTCGGCACCATCGACTTTGGACGCATCAAGGATATCCCTAGGCAAGGTGAGGTAATATTGACGCAGCAGGAATGTTCCATAGGCCACAGAAGCGCCTGGCAAGACAATCCCCTGATAGGTGTTGATCCAATTCAGCCGCGCGATGGTCAAATAGTTGGGCAGAATCGTTACTTGGCCAGGCACCATCAGCGCGGCCAGGAGGATCAGAAAGAGCCAATCTTTTTTGGGAAAGCGCAGGAAGACAAAGGCATAGGCCGACGTGACAGCAAAGAAAATCTCAAAGCCGCTGCCAAAGATCGTGGTGATCAGCGTATTGATGTAATAGCGCCCAAACGGGGCCGAGCGCCAGGCATTGCCAAAGTTCGCAATTGTCGGCGTTTGTGGGATCCATGTTGGTGGAATCTGATAGACCTCAGCGGTGTTCTTAAAGGCACCGATGATCATCCAATAGACTGGCAACCCGATCAGGAGCAGGCAGAGGAGCATGCCCAAGTAGCCCAGCGACGCCGTCAGCCAACTATTGCGTCGGCCGGCCCAACGGCTCTCATTGTGTCCTATCGGTGGCGGGAGTGCAGCAGAAACCGCTTGTTCTGTCATAAGGAGTTCAATCTTGAGATTACAGGGCTTATGTGGTTCGTCGATTAGGAATAGTGAACTGACTGCTCGGCGTAGCGCATTTGGATGATCGTAAAGATAAACATTGCGGTAAACAGAACAACTGATGCGACGCCGGCACGACCGGCATTAAAGCCAACAAAACCTTCCTGGTAGAGATAGTAGACTAGGGTGGTGGTGGCATCGACAGGGCCACCACTTGTCATGACCTTGATGATGTCAAAGGCTTGAAAGCCAGCCAGAATTGTCGTCAAGACTAAAAAGAACATAACGGGCGATAAGCCGGGCAAGGTGATGTGGCGAAACCGGGCCCAGGAATCAGCGCCGTCAACAAACGCGGCTTCATAGAGCTCGCGCGGAATCGCTTGCAGGCCAGCCAGGTAGATCACCACGGCATAGCCAATATTCTTCCAAACATAGACAATAATCACCGCTGTCATCGCCCAGGAGGTATCGAGCAGCCAATTGGGCGAACGCAGCCCAATCGCGCGAATAAAGACATCCAACAGCCCATAGCGCGGGTCAAAGATATAGATCCAGACAATCCCAATCGCGGCACCGCTCAGCATCACTGGGCTAAAGACGATACTTCGCACGACGTTGCGTCCTCCCAGCGGCTGGTTGAGCAGGAGGGCAATGCCGAGACCCAAGGTACAGGTGATGCCCACCGAGCCAAAGGTAAAGACAAGCGTGTTGAACGCGATCCGCCCAAATTCAGGTGAAGCTAAGAGAAACTGATAGTTGTCGAGGCCAACCCAAATCTTGATCGGAGCCAACATATCCCAGCGCACAAAGCTCAAGTAGCCATTGTACACGAGCGGCCAATAGGTAAAGAGGCCAAACAGAAACAGATTGGGCCCAACTAACAAGAAAAAGAGCAACCATTCCCGTCGTTCAGCTGCCGAAATTCGCGGTCTAGCAACCGCTGATTGTCCCAAGGAAAAGGGAGAATTTTGCGTACCCTGCAATGGCTTCACCTTTTACGAGTAAGAGAACTTACATCGCCTGCTGGTTGAGCAGCCTACGCGCTACAGGCTCAAAACCAAAAGCGGCACAAGCTCCAACGGCGTAACAATAGACCCTCCTCGATCTTACCAGCATTTGGGGAGAGAGAAGGCCTTACCTTTGCGCACAACGCTCACTTGCACAGCAGCGGTAGCTGGATTGTTACAGATTACGTTAATGAATAGGTAAATCTTAGTGGACTTTTATTATACAATAGAGACTGATACTCTTCCAAATAATTTGGATAAGTAGGATGCGTACCACAGTTTGGGGATTACACGGACGATCAAAGTACTCCTTCTCTGTACCCCCCAAAAATGGGACGCACCCAAGATAAGTATGCTACGAAGGGTATCACGATAGACGCTATAATCAGCGTTCCCTCTTAGGCTGATCCAAAATTTAAACTATGCACGAAGAGACACAAAGCATTGTCTTTTCTTCGTGTGCCTTCGTGCACTTCGTGGATCATTTAATTCTTGGAATGGCCTTACACATAATAAACGGAGATGATTGATGCCGATTCCCACCTCACTATCTACGACTTTCCAGCATATTGACCAACAACGTAACCAATTCATCCATCGCCTGATCGACTATGTGCGTCAACCGAGCATTAGTGCGCACGGCGTAGGCATTGCCGAAACCGCCGATTTTTTGCTTGGCCAGCTACAAGCATTGGGCATGGAGGCACAACTGAAGTCCACCGCTGGCTGGCCGATGGTTCTCGGCCAGCGTTTTGATGCACCTGGGAAACCAACCGTGCTGCTCTATGGGCACTATGATGTGCAACCGCCCGACCCACTGGAAGCGTGGCTTTCGCCGCCCTTTGAGCCGACGATCCGCGATGGCCGCATCTATGCCCGCGGCGTTGGTGATAACAAGGGGCAACATTTTGCCCAGTTGTTGGCCATCGAATCGCTGCTGGCGACGCAAGAAAAACTGCCCTGTAATGTGATTGTGCTGTTGGAGGGAGAGGAAGAGATCGGTAGCCCGCACATTGCGGACTTTATTCGACAACACCGCGATCTGCTCGCCTGTGACCTTGTCGTTACCGCCGATGGCCCGGTTCACGAGAGTGGTCGTTCTTGCGTGATGTTTGGTGTACGGGGGGTGCTCTCCTTTGAATTGCGCGCCCGTGGTGCCAACACGGATCTGCACTCGGGCAATTGGGGCGGCGTCGTCGCCAACCCAATTTGGACGCTCGTACAACTCCTGGCAACGATGAAGAGTAGCCAAGGCCTGATCACAATCGATGGCTTCTATAGCGAGGTGCTGCCACCGACCACGCTAGAGCAACAGGCGTTGGCAGCGTTGCCGCTTGACCTGGCGCGCATTCAGCAAGAGCTGCAAATCCAAGAGCTTGACGCGCCCCAACAGCGCCCCTTCTTTGAGCGGCTGATGTTCTACCCAACCTTTACGATCAATGGCTTTCATGGCGGTTACAGTGGTGCTGGTTCAAAGACCGTGCTGCCCCATGAAGCCTCGGTCAAATGCGATATCCGCCTGGTTGAGTCAATGACGGTGGCAAAGACCCTGGCACGTCTCAACGCACATGTCACCCGTTATGCGCCCGAGGTCGAAGTGATCTATCAAGGGGGGATGGAGCCCTCCAAGACGCCGCTCGAATCACCCTACACCACATTGATCCAGGATGCATTGCGCGCTGGTCAGTCAGAAGAGCCACTGCTTGTCCCCTCTGCCGGCGGTAGCCTGCCGGACTACGTCTTCACAAAGATTCTCGGTGTGCCCGCCTTTGGCACCCCCTATGCCAACCCAGATGAGCGCAACCACGCCCCCAATGAAAACATGGAGATCGAACGCTTTATCAAAGGCATCAAAACTGGGGCCGCACTATTGACCTACCTGGGTGGTGAACAATAGGTCAGTGGGTCGGTCTGTCAGTAAAACTGCCTCTAGCTACCGTAGGGTTTCAAAGAAAGTAGGGAATGAGCCTGATAGAGACAGGCTGACCATTGGAAAAGCAACGTTCAAGCATATCAAACCCAATCCGAAAAACACTGAGATCACGGCGGTCAGGCCGATCAACCA
>DAOUCA010000198.1:0-7864 GCA_034432375.1 Caldilineaceae bacterium | reverse complement strand
CCTGTAAACTATCAAAACTAAGCTTACACTGTACTACTGTTTTGTCAGATAAGTAATGACGGGTATATTATCCTGAGCCGTAGGTCACGCTTGTAGCGTGACAAGTGTCGCAACGCTGCTGATGGCACTGCCGCTATGCAACGCCTGTCCCATTGCAACTGGGACCTACGCATCGTCGTCCCTTGCCAATCACAATTTATCTGACAAAACATTAGTGTTTTGTCAAGTAAACAATGATAGGTTGTCACCCCTGCGTAAGCAGGGGTCCACTCATCTGGATTCCTGCCTAGGTAGGAATGACGCAATGACTATTAAAACTTATTTTACAAAACACTAGGTGATCGACTGAGAAGACTTGCAAACTACCCGCGGCATTGACAATGACCGTCCCCATCGGCGCACCGATGTCGATGTCCGGCATCTTCCAGTGCGTAGTCAACGCGTGCAAACGCTCTGCGGCATGGATGCCCTGTGGCGCGGCAAAGGGCGGGGTGGCTGCCGCGGGGTGATGCGTGCTGCTTGTCACAGTGGATACAGTTTGCAGCGGCAGCCAGTAGGGCAACACCGGTGCGATCAGACTCACCAACAGTGCCAACACTACAAGCGGGTGGAGCAGTTGTTGCATGAGTTTTGGGGAAATGCTGGGCGCGTGGCCCGGATAGTTGTTAGATAGGCTTGCATGCGTTCCTCGCTGAATTAGTCAATATTTGATAAATTGATCGATTTGTTGCAGTGATTGTTTTGGATTGCATTGACAATTTGCTCTTCCTTTTCCAATGGATACGCGTTTTGCGATGGGGGGATTGTTGCACGCGCTGGACGTGGTTGATGCCTCATGGTAGGGAACCATGCATCGCGGTTAGGATAGAGCGCGGTGGGACAGTGGGACAGTGGGGCGGTGGGACAGTGGACCGTAGATTACGGTCGTACTTGAGTTGAAGCAAAATTTGACAAAGCTAACGACAAAGCTAGCTCTGGCATCCCATTAGAAAGACCACCGGAAGAAAATGAACCGTAATTGGTATATACTTTGGCAGCAACCACACTTACACCGCTAAAATCATGGTGTATAATTGTGGGTATGCGCACCCTCTATATCCATTTGTTGGGCGATTTCAAACTATTTTATGGGGACAAGCCAATTGACACCCTGCAACAGGCGCGTCTAAAGTCGATCTTTGCCTATTTTTTGCTTCATCGTGGTACCCCCATTCCTCGCCAACGCTTAGCCTTTCTCTATTGGCCCGATGCTACTGAAAAACACGCACAGAACAATCTACGCAAGGCGCTCTTTAATCTGCGTACTGTCCTTCCAGATGCCGACACTTTTTTATCCGCAGACCAAAAGGTCATTGTCTGGCAGTCCGAAGCGCCGATCACCCTCGATCTAGCAGCGTTTGAAGATGCGTTGCAACAGGCTGCGCAGCAGGTAAAAAGTAAAGAACCGAGCAGCGCTATCCAATGGTGGGAAAAAGCAGCCACGCTTTATCAAGGTCCTTTTCTGCCTGATTGTTACGAAGATTGGGTGCTCCAAGAGCGCGAGCGGCTGCATCAACAGTGCATCGATGGCTTGATGCAGTTGATCTTCTGGCTTGAAAAAGAAAGGGAATACCAGAAGGCGATTTTATATGCCCACCAATTGCTACGACTTGATCCCTTGCACGAAGCGACCTACAGTCAATTGATGCGACTCTACGCAGTGATTGGCAATCGCGCCGATGCCTTACGCCTCTACCATGAATGTGTGACAGTCTTGCAACGCGAATTAGAGGTAGAGCCCGGCGACGAGCTTCAACACCTTTATCAACAGTTGTTAAAGTTAGAGCAAAAGAAGGAAAACTCACCAACGCCGAATGAGCGCCAATCACGCGCCGAGCGTATGATTGGTCGCCATAGCGAATGGGACAGGCTTCAGAAAAACTGGCGCACGGTTAGGCAAGGCAAGCCGCGCGTTGTGTTGCTTGCCGGCGAAGCGGGGATTGGCAAAAGCAGGTTGGCGGAGGAATTTTTTCTATGGCTTACCCACCAGGGCATCCATGCCGCTCGCACACGCTGCTACGCCGCAGAAGGGCCGCTCGCCTATTCGCCGATCATTGATTGTTTGCGCGCCGAACCGTTACACAAATCACTCAAACAACTCTCCCTGCTTCGGCTGGGCGAACTCGCACGCCTCATGCCCGAACTCCTCATCGAACATCCGACACTTCTTCCACCTGAACCCCTGCTGGATCAATGGCAACGTCAACGCTTCTTTGAAGCGTTGGCTTCGGCACTGTTGGCTGCGGGACAGCCGCTCTTATTCCTATTGGACGATCTACATTGGTGTGATCAAGAGACATTAGAGTGGTTGCACTTCTTGTTTCGTTTTGCCCCAAAGGCGCAGTTGTTAGTGATTGGTACGATGCGTTTGGGCGAGATTGGCTATGACCATCCATTGATGCTCTTGCTGCACCATTTGCGCAGCAGCGACGATTTAGATGAAATTTTGCTATCGCCTTTATCTTCGGAAGACACTTCTGCTCTGGCTGCGCAGATTGTGGGTCATTCACTGGATGGACCCCAAGCCGCTGCGATCTTTAAGGAGAGTGAAGGAAATCCGCTTTTCATTGTGGAGACCATGCGCGCAACGATTGGCGACGGCATAAAATCTGACAACCGTGCCAAAGCAGGCAAAGCTGTTGATCTTCCCAAGATTCAAGCAATGATTCAATTGCGTCTCGCCCAGCTTTCTGCGCCAGCACGCAACCTTGCCTTGCTGGCTTCCGTGATTGGTCGTGCATTTACGCTTGATCTATTAGCGCATGTCAGTGGTGAAGAGGAAGATACGCTTGTACGCAGTTTGGACGAATTGTGGCAACGGCGTGTGATCCGCGAACAGGGTGCCAATGCCTACGATTTCAGCCATGATCGCATTCGCGATGTGGCTTATGCCGATGTCAGTCCAATACGCTGCCGCACCTTCCATCGCAAGGTGGCGCAGGCACTCGAACAGGTTCATCAGCATGAACTAAATACTGTTGGTGCAAGGGTTGCTGCCCATTACGAAGCAGCAGGCTACCCCGACAAGGCTGTCGTTTTTTACTATCAGGCGGCGCAGGAAGCACATAAATTGGCGGCTTTTTCTGATGCCGTCGTTTACACCACTCATGCTCTTGATTTATTAATGGAACTTCCCACAAGCAAAGACTACCTGCAACAAGAGCTTGCGTTACGAACCTTGTTGGCTGCGCTGTGGACACCGATCAAAGGTTACAGCGCAGCGGAAGTCGTTGAACTTTTTGAACGGGTAGCTGCCTTATGTGGGCAATTAGATCGATCACAACAACTCTTTTCGGCATTGTGGGGCGTGCATGAGGCTTACCTCTATCGTGCTGAGTTTGCAAAGGCAATTGCGGCGTGTGAACGCGGGCTACAGATTGCGGAATGGACACAGCAGTCGGACTTATTGCTACAAGCCTATCACGCCATTTGGGGAACGCATTTCTATTGTGGCGATTTACATATTGCGTTGGGCTACGCCCAGAAAGGGCTTGCAATTTATGATTTTCAGCAGCATAAGGAACAGGCATTAGAGTATGGTGCGCATGATCCCGGTGTCTGTTCGCTGCAAATTTTGGGCATGAGCCTGTTTTTATTGGGTTCTCTCGACCAAGCCCAGCAGCGATTT
This sequence comes from Caldilineaceae bacterium, assembly GCA_034432375.1. Lineage (GTDB taxonomy): Bacteria > Chloroflexota > Anaerolineae > Caldilineales > Caldilineaceae > JAHBVH01. The sequence continues at coordinate 4,197 of DAOUCA010000198.1, read as the reverse complement.
GATGATCTTGCGCGCCTATTAGATCGTCTTACTCACCCGATTGCGATTGCCGATGCAGCCTTGCAGCTTGCGCTTTACTACGTCTGTTTGCACAACACGCACCTGACCCAACACTATGTGGATCTTGCTCTGAACGTCTGTCAGAAGCGCGGCTATGTCTTCTATCTGGCTCATGCGCAGGTCATGAAAGGGTGGGCTATTACGCTCGAAGGCAATGGAGGTGTAGGGGTTCCATTGATGGAGCAGGGACTTGCTACCTGGCAGCGAGGGGGGGCGCAAATGCTACAGATCGCATTTTATACACTGATGGCTGAAGCCCTGAACGCATCTGCACACTTTGACCAAGCAATGTTGGCATTGGAGGCCGGCGAAAGAGTCACCAATGCCTGTGACGACAAATTTTGGAAACCGGAACTCTACAGGCAAAAGGGCAACACGTTCATGGCTCTCGGCGAGCAACAAGCAGCCGAGCGCGCATTTTTGCAAGCAGTTGAATTTGCCAAGAAGCGCGATGAAAATACCTTGGCATTACGTGCGACACTGAACTTGGCACGCTTATGGCAGCAACAAAACAAACAAGGCGAGGCGTATCAACTGCTAAATGCCATCTATGCTTCATTTCATGAGGGAGTTGAAAACAAGGACCTGCAAGAGGCAAAGCAATTATTGGCGGAATTGTCTTCATCCAGGGATCGCCTTTGGAACGCATAGGTTGATAGAGTGAATGACATGAGTGAATACACGACACGTCATTCACTCTATCAACTGTCGTGGCTGGGCGAAACCCAGCCACTACAAACCTTTACAAAGGAGCGTTCTATGAAGGAAGTTCCCATGAACAAACCCCCCAGTAATCTTCGTTTCACCCTATTGTTTGGCATTTTGCTACTTTTTCTTGCCGCCTGTATTGCCCCAGCACCGCCAGCCACAGCCAGCAAAACGAGCGATGGCAAACCCCAAAGCATAGGCGTTGCTAGTGGACGCACCGATCTTTATAACGACTTCGATCCACATACCGCTTGTGTTGCCGAGTTTCAGATCTATGCTAATATCTACGAAACTTTGACTTTCTATAACCCACCCGGTAGTGCAGAAATGGTTGCCCCCAAACTGGCAACTTCCTGGCAACATACAAGCGATGGACTGAGTTGGACCTTCCACTTACGCGCCGGTGTCAAGTTTCATGATGGCACGCCGTTGAACGCAGCCGCCGTAAAGTTTTCGCTTGAACGTTCGCAAAAACTGGGTGCGTGTTCAGCCTATGCATTAACACCTATTCAAGCCATCGAAACACCAGATGACTTGACGGTCGTCTTCAAACTCAGCCACCCAGCCTCCTTAGATCTGATCTTCGCCTCACCCTACAGCATGTGGATCATGAGTCCCAGTGCAGTGGGCGATAAGGGTAGCGAATGGTTTGCTGCCGATCATGATGCTGGTAGTGGACCCTATCAGGTCGAGCATTACGAACCCAGTCAACGCGTGATTTTGGCCCGTTTTGATGGCTATTGGGGGGGGTGGCAGCCTGGACAGTTTGACAAAGTGATCTATGAACTGGGTGACGATTCGACGGCTCTCGAACAATCCTTGCGCGCCGGTGAAATCGACATTGACAACAGCATGAGCCTACCCGCAGAGATCTACGGTGCGTTGAGTAAAGTCAAAGGATTTACATTAGTCTCAGCCCCTTCGGTAATGACACTGAGCATCAATCTAAATCACCGTAGGGCGCCAACCGATAATTTGCTGGTGCGTCAGGCATTGGCCTACAGCTTTCCCTATGAGAAAGTGATCCAAAACATCATGGGCGGCAAAGGGCAACGCGCCAACAGTCTCGTGCCGGCGAACATTGTTGGACATAATCCAGATCAACCGCGTTACACCTACGATCTTAAAAAAGCGGCTGATCTTTTAGCGCAGGCTGGTTATCCCAACGGCGGTTTTGATCTGCTAATCCCCTATGACGATTTCGTGGATATCGGGCCAATGGTAGAACTTTGGCGGGCAGAATTGGAAAAGCTAGGGATCAATGTCGAACTGCAAAAGACAACGTGGGATGCACGTTGGGCATTGGCAAAGGGCGATTCAAGCAAGGCGCAACATGCCTATCCCATCCCCAACACGCCCGATGTGATCAGCCCTTACCCTTATCTATTCCTCGGCTTTCATAGCGAAAAGGAGACACTCTTCAATCTCTCCTACTACAACAACCCCGCGTTTGATGCGCTGATTGATGAAGGCAGCACGCTTAGCAGCATCGACCCGAAGGCTGCTGCCGAAAAGTATATCCAGGCACAACGGTTGCTGGATGATGACGCTGCCGCCATTTTTGTAGCCGAATTGCCCAGCATGTTTCTTCTACGCAGCAATATCCAGGGCTTCGTTATCAATTCGTACTACCCGCAGACCATTTTCTGGCATGATTTAAGCCGCTAATGTAAACGATACCCTATGCCTCTCACCTTCCTCCTGCGCCGGCTCTTCACCTCCTGTATTGTGATTGTCGGCGTTGTCACACTAACCTTTTTTGCAGCACGCATCCTGCCGGGAGATCCAGCGCAGCTTTATGCCGGTGCGCGGGCGCGCCCTGATCAACTGGTTGCGGTGCGTGCCAAACTTGGGCTGGATCGTCCCTTGCCACAACAGTTCATCCACTATGTGGGTGATCTGTTGCGGGGCGATTGGGGCATTTCCTTCAAAACCAAACGAACGGTTGCGGAAGACCTACGCATTTTTCTGCCTGCCACCTTGGAAATGGTGCTGCTTGGCTTTGCTGCGGCGATGAGTTTGGGCATTCTGTTGGGTGTATTGAGCAGTGCATGGGAAGGCGGACTGTTGGATCAGGCTGGCTCGATCCTTGCGAGTGTGGGTGCCTCCATGCCTGTTTTCTGGATAGCGTTGTTGGGGCAGCAACTCTTCTTCAATCAACTAGGCTGGTTGCCGCTCAATGGCCGGCTCGATGCGCAAATCACGATGAATTATCCGCTGCAATCCCTAACTGGCTTTTTGTTGCTCGATAGTGCGATCACTGGCAATTGGTCGGTTTGGTGGGATGCCCTGGCACATCATTTTTCTTGCCTTTCCGCCCTTGCTTTTGGCAATCCTGTTTGTAACCGTTTTAGGCAACGGTTTTACCAGCACACTTCTTGCACTCGTGCTGACTTGGTGGCCCTGGTACACACGCTTACTGCGCAGCCAGGTTCTTGCGCTGCGCAGCCGTGCGTTTATCGAAGCGGCACAGTCCATCGGCATCACCCACCACGGCATTCTTTTTGGCCACCTGTTGCCCAATGCGCTGACCCCTGTATTGGTACAAGCGACTGTTGACATTGGTTCGGTGATCCTGACTGTAGCTGGATTGAGTTTTATTGGGTTGGGACCGGCGCCGCCCACAGCCGATTGGGGTGGAATGCTCGCAACAGGCCGCGCCTTTTTTCTAAGCGGCTATTGGTGGACCTCCACCTTTCCGGGTTTGATGATTACGCTCACCGGGTTGGCTTGCGCACTGCTGGGCGATCGGCTGCGCCGGGTGACAAGGTAGGACAGCGGTAGGAGAATACAAACACTGACTTAGGCCATTCCAGAAAAATCACTATCCAAGACGAGCACGAAGTGTAGCGGCGCGCCACTGATTATACAGGTGTTATCTTCGTGCCCCTACGGTTCATGGGTAATTTAACTCTTGGAATGGCCTTGCTGACCCACTGACCTACGGTCGAATCGGCTCTGGCGGGGCACACCATGCGCTGGCTTGTGCCGCTTGCACACAATCCATACCCCTGCAATCATGGAGACTATTGTTGAAGATCGCCAGGCCCTCGCTTAGGGAGGCATCCACTTGGGCTGCTGCGCCGCCGGTTGTGGTGGCGACCTGGGCCAAGTGATAGAGTGTCTAAGCCGTGGCACGTGGCACCTCGAAAACTCGAAAAAGACGAATTTGTGTTGAGCAACTGTAACTACTCAGCCTTTGAATCAATTCAAGGCTGATAGCGCAAGTCGGCTTAAGCCGACTTCGGTTGTTAGCCTGAACTTTAGTTCAAGGCAACCCATACCTAGGTAGTACGACAACGTTAAATTGGAGGCCCTGAGAGCTTGCGGAGCCTAGAATGGCGAGAACGGGTGCGGTTATCGAGATGTTCGACAACGAGAGCGGCAGCTTGGTCGGGCGAGAGTTGGGGAAGGGGGATAGCGGCCCGC
>DAOUCA010000197.1:0-29540 GCA_034432375.1 Caldilineaceae bacterium | reverse complement strand
CCAAACCTTGTTTTGGCGGAAATTTCCAGATGTCATTCCTGCGCAGGCAGGAATCTACTCGTGTAACATGAAGATGGATTCCTGCCTGCGCAGGAATGACGGCTCTAATTTCTGAAATTGGCGAAGGTATTGATCTTTAGCAACTGCCTGCAATTACGAGTCAAGCCGGCAAATACTGATCATTAAGCAGTTCGTCAAGCGCATAGGGACAAGCGTCTGGAAAGCGTTGCGCGTCGATCCCCGTCTCTTCTTCCGCCCAGATACGGGCTTTGCGATATGCACTATCGATGACCTGTTCGATTTCATAGCGCAGGCTAGGGCTCTCATCCAGTAGTTCATGAATATCGAACCGTTGAATTTTCATCGTGTTTTCCCAACTGCGTGACCGCTTTTCCGGCTGATACTGCCATTTCAGGAGGTGGGTCAACAGAACAGTTAACCGACTGGCCAATTCGCGTCGTTCGCTCTTACTCATAGACTCTAGCTCTTCGGCAATCTGGTCAAAATCGAGATCGGCAAACTCACCGATCCGGATCCGTTGTGCGGTGTTCGTCAACCAACCGTAAAAATCTTCGCTATACGCAATTTGTGTCGTACTCATGGTACTTACACTCCTCCCGTTCCTAATCCCATCCATGCTTCTGATGATACCACGAAACGTATCTGGCGAAAAGCACTTTGGTGTAGAGTGAATGATTTGACGGCGCAACCCAATGACCATAGAATGAAGCCTAATTGACGATACTGCCGGTCAATGCAGCGGCCCGTACCCAGTGCTCGATTGTGATACAACAAGCCCAATTTGGAAACAGCAATGCAAAAATTACCCATCGGTGAACAGTACTTTGCCCGTCTCCGTGAGCGAAACATGCTTTATGTAGACAAAACCGAACAGATCTATCAACTGATGGATGTCGGCACCTATCTCTTTTTGGCGCGACCGCGGCGCTTTGGCAAATCGCTGCTGACCACGACGTTGAAAGAGATCTATCGGGGCAATCGGGCACTCTTTCAGGGGCTGTGGATTGAAGATAAGATTGACTGGCAACCGCGGCCGGTGATTTTGATCAACTTTAACGATGTGAGTTACCGTACAAAGAGTTTGGCCCGAGGGTTAACCGAGTATGATGGATCGCGCCCCTATTCTATTAGAGATGGCCGCTTGGTATAACGGCTATTCGTGGGACGGTAGCCACCACGTGTATGTGCCCTATTCTACGCTTATCTTTTTGGAACAACAGACCTTCGCTAATCATTGGTTTTCAACTGCCACGCCCACCTTCTTGATCAAGCTGTTGCGCCAACATCAGATACCAGCCTACGAGCTAGAATCGATCACCGGTGATAACCGGCTCTTGGATAGCGCCGATGTCAACAACATCAGTGTTATTTCGTTGCTATTTCAAACCGGGTATTTGACCATCAAACGCGCACGACGCTCAATCCATGGTGTATCTTACGAATTGGGCTACCCAAATCGAGAAGTGGCCCAATCCTTTCAGCAGTACTTACTGGCCGACTATCTTGATGCAAGCTTAGACCCAAGACCATTCAAATAACGAGGAAGGAGCATTCTCTAATGCGGCTTGTCCTCGACTAGACGGCGTTAGAGAACGCCTACTCCACGTATTCATTCGTCTTATTTGAATGGTCTTAAGCTTAGACCGTATCGATAACTCGCTGCTGGTCAACCTCAAGCGCACCCTAAACGCAACCGATATTGCCGGTTTCATCACGATCTTTCAAGCAGTCTTCGCTACAATCCCTCATCAACTCTTTCTATCGCAAGAGGCTTACTATCATTCAGTTATCTATCTTGTCTTACGTCTATTGGGGTTCACCATTTCTGCGGAGATTTCGACCAATCTGGGCCGTATCGACGCTGTGCTAGAGTTAGACGATGTCATCTACATCCTCGAATTCAAACTGAGCACGGGCGCAATAGCCCTGCAACAGATTCGCGATAAACAGTATCACCAACCCTTCCTGGGTAGTGGTAAAGCTGTGATTCTGTTGGGTATCGCCTTTGACCCGGAACAGCGCAATCTGATCGACTGGCAGCAGGAGCGACTGTAAACTCACCAATCTCCCGACAGCACCACCGAATCGACATACAAAAACGCCCGCTTCGCCGTATCCGTCTCCACCCAAAAGGCCGTGTTTAACATGCACCACAGATTCGCCATCGCCGGCATACGCATTGGCTCGACGCCGGGCAGGTTGGCGAGATCATAGACGCGGTCGTTGCACTGAAAGCGCAAGTAGCTCATCGTTGCCAGATCAAAGTCGAGGCGCAGATAGTACCAATTCTGCTTGGTCGCGATCTCGTTGTAACAGAGGCGCTGATCGCCATCGGGTAGGAACTCCCAGCCTTCGGGGGCCAGGTGAAAGTGCGACTTGGTCTTGCCGCTGCCACCGATCTCGTGCAGGGCCACCCGCTCTTTCTTATATTGCCAACGGCCGACAAATTCACCATCGAGCGCGTTGAGATAGCGCAGATGGGGCATAATCCGTTGAGGATTCGCCCCATGGCGGTCCACCTCTTGCAGGTCAAAGAGCACCCCCACCGCGCGTACATCGGTCTCTGACAATTTGAGTGCCGACGCTTCGGGCTTGAAGGTAAAGTACGCTTCCAGCCGAATCGGCCCCAGGTGGCGGAAGGTGAGCCGTTTGATCGCCACCGCCAGCGCGCCGGGGTTGGGCCTAGTCGCCAACTTCATCGCGTAGGTGCCATTCATCGAGCCGTCAGTCCCTGTGTCCCACATGCTCAGGTTGCTCAACATTGGACCGCGCAGATCGCGGTAGGGGGGCAAGATCGAGTCGAGCGACTCTTCGTAGTTGCCAATCAGAGGGGTCCAGCCTTGTAGGCCGCGGTCAAAGTCGTCGGCGACGATAATGCGCGGCAGTGGATCGAAGCGGCTCAGCAATGGATTGGCATGGAGCATCGCTTGTTGTAGATCACTCATTATTTTCTTCACCCTTTCAACACCAGATAGACGATTACCGTTACGCTTGCCCCATCTGGCACTTCGCCCGCAAGGCGCAGCCAGCCGCCAAACTGTTCGACGCGACAAAAGGCGAGATCGCCGTCGTACTCCTGCGTTGGCAAGTAGAGAATTTCGCCCTCGTTGCACCAATGCATACCATCAGGGGATATTTGCACATGGGCGGCAAGGATATCTGGTACGTTCTCTTTGGCGAGAACGCGTACAAAGAAGATCGCTTCACTGGCCCAGGCCGCTTCATACGGCTCGGTGGCAAAGTCGCCTTGCCAGGTCACATTGCGTTCAATGACCGCGGTGTGGCTCTCTTGCATCTGCTTCCTCCTCATCTTTTTGGTAGGGTTTTCATCGTTGCGCCTAATCATACCATAAGCCGGCGCTCTCAACTGCCACGCGATTGTACTTACTGTCAAACAGGAAACAGTTCTGGCCAATCAAAAAGAGGGAGTTGGTTTGCCAGGTAACAAACCAACTCCCTCCTCTGCCTGTTAGGCCATTCCAGAGAAATAATTGTCCACGAAGAGACCCGAAGAAAAAACAATCCTTCGTGTCTCTTCGTATCTCTTCGTGTCTCTCTCAAGAAACATGGCGTCCGCCACTGTTTCGTCAGTGTCAAACAGGGCTCCGCCCTTTAGCTGCTTCGTGGATCGTTTAAATTTTGAATTGGCTTACACCGTGGATCGTTGCCCCAGCGCCAACTGTTCCAACCGCGCAATCCGTTCTTGAGTCGGCGGGTGGGTGCTAAAGAGACCGGCAATGGCACCACCAGAGATCGGGTTGATGATATACATGTGCGCCGTCGTCGGGTTGACCGCCATTGGTATCTGTTTGCTCCAACCCTCCAACTTGCGCAGCGCCGAAGCCAGGGCAATCGGGTCGCCGACAATGCGCGCCCCGGCGGCGTCCGCGCCATATTCTCGGGTGCGCGAGATCGCCAGTTGCACGAGCGTCGCCGCGATCGGGGCCAGAATGATCATAAAGAGCCCGCCAACCAGCCCACCGAGCCCTCCCTCTTCCTCATCGCTGCCACTAAAGCCGCCGAAGATCAGCGCCCACTGTGCCATGTTGGCGATCATCGTCACCGCACCGGCCACCGTCGCCGCAATCGCGCTGATCAGCGTATCACGATTCTTGATGTGCCCCAATTCATGGGCAATCACCCCCGCCAACTCGTCGCGATCGAGCAGGCGCATAATCCCACTGGTCACCGCCACCGCGCCGTGGGCCGGGTCACGCCCCGTAGCAAAAGCATTGGGCGCTTCAGAATCGATCAGATAGACGCGCGGCATCGGCACCTCGGCGCGCCGTGCCAGTTCGCGCACCATGCCATGCAAGTGGGGCGCTTCGGCGGCGGTTACCTCTCGTGCCCCGGACATCTTGAGCGCGATCTTGTCCGAAAACCAATACGCCCCGCCATTCATGACCAGCGCCAGGACAAAAGCCAAGACCATGCCACCATTGCCACCCACGCCACCACCAATCAAGACTAGCAGCACCGTCAGGCTGGTAAGCAACAGCGTCGTTTTTACTGTGTTAAAGCCGTTCATTCTCCACTCCATTTGGTAAACGTCTATTGGTTAAATTTTATCTTCAAGCGCCCCGACCACGCTTTTCCTGCGGCGGGTAGACGCTCTAGGGATCAGCATAGCAGGCGAAGATGACGCCAGGATGACGCGCCACTAAAAGTTTGCTGACACCTATGCTATACTGCCCACCGTACGCGACACATCGCACGCAGCAAGGTGACTGTCACTGCCCATAACTGTGGAAATGGACGCGACATGTTGCGGGCAGTGACAGTCACCTCGTGTGGATTTTGCTTAAAATGACCGAACTGTTTTACGCGGAGGCAGGAATGACCACAATCCTGGTCGTTGATGATGATCCAAAGATTCGGAGCGTGTTGAGCCGCGGCCTGCGCTTTGAAGGGTACACAGTGCAAGTGGCGGAAGATGGAACAGTTGCGTTGCAGATTGCGCGCCTGGAAGCGCCCGATCTCGTGGTGCTCGATGTGATGTTGCCGGGGATGGATGGGCTGGAACTCTGCCGCCGTTTGCGCCAGGGCATGGCCGCGCCCATTCTCATGTTGACGGCCCGCGATGCAGTGCCCGATCGCATTGCTGGCTTGGACAGCGGCGCAGATGATTACCTCGTCAAGCCCTTCGATTTTGATGAACTCTTGGCGCGCATTCGCGCCCTCTTGCGTCGCATTCAACCGCAAACGGAAGAAGAGGTACTCACCTTTGCCGATCTCCGCCTCAATCTGGCGACACGCGAAGTTTTTCGCGGCGACCGGCTGTTGGATCTGACAACGCGCGAATTTGAATTGCTACTCTTCTTTCTCCGTCACCCGCGCCACGTGCTGAGCCGGGATCAGATTCTCGATCAAGTTTGGGAGACGATCTATGTCGAGAGCAATGCCATTGAAGTGCACATTGGACGGCTACGCGAAAAACTAGAGGCGGCGGGCGAACCACGGCTGATCCAGACGCTACGCGGTGCTGGCTATGCACTGCGTGAAGGGTAAGGGCAGCAACCACGATGTCGTTACGCCTACGGTTGACCTTACTCACCGGCCTGTTGACGGGCATTACCCTTGCGCTCTTTGCCCTGGTCTTCTATCTTTTTCTGCAGCAGAGCCTATTGGCCGAGATCGATACGCAACTGCAAGAACGGGCCACCTTTGTCATCCGGCGCTTGACGAGCGCTGGTGAGCAAATGGTTGCGCCCGATCTGTTGGCGCCTTCCCCGTTGGTTGAATTTGCGGCACCGGGTATCTATGTCGAATTGCTTGGCCCAGACAGCCAAGTACGTGCGGTTTCGCCCAATCTGCCCGCTGTTACACTACCCCTACGACTAGATCTTTTACAAGCCGCACAAAGTGGACAGACAGTGATTGATACCGTGTTTGGCGAGGCCAAGGAAGAGTTGCGCTTGCTGGTGATGCCGGTCAATTTTGCTGCACAACGCGGGAATGTCTTGTTGGTGGCTGACTCGTTAGAGCCAATGCAACGGACCCTGAGCCAAGCGCGTACATTGTTGCTGATCTGTGGCACGGTGGCGTTACTCTTGGCGGTGAGTGGCGCTGCTTTCTTGAGTGCACGCGCCCTCTCCCCCATCGCACGCCTGACCCGTACCGCGGCAACCGTCGCCGCCACCGGCCATTACCACGAACGTGTCCCTGTCCCACGGCGGCAGGATGAGGTGGGGCAATTGGCGACTACCCTCAACCATCTAATCGCTACGGTCGAGCGGACTTTGACCCAACAGCGCCAATTTATCGCCGATACGTCCCACGAATTGCGTTCGCCGCTGACTGTGATGCTAGCCAATCTCAATTTACTAAAACGTGACCTGGCGGCTGACGAGCGCGCCCTTTCGCTGGACGAAGCCACCGCAGAAGCCCAACGAATGCGGCGACTCGTCAATGATCTGCTGCTGCTCGCCCAAGGTGATGTGAGCCAGTCAATTGCTTATACCCCTGTGCAACTAGACGAACTGATCGAGCAGAGTGTGGCGACCGCCGCGCGCCAGGCCCCGGATCATCAAATTACTGCCCGCGTCGAAGCGCCGGTGCGCATCAATGGTGACCCAGAACGGTTGACGCAGTTATTGCGCAATCTCTTGGAAAATGCCACGAGCCACACCCTGCCCGGCACCACAATCGAAGTCCGGCTACGCCGCTCGGATGGTGTGGCGCAGATCATCGTTGCCGATAATGGCCCCGGCATCCCCGCAGAACAGTTGCCCCACCTTTGGAATCGCTTCTACCGCGGGGATAAAGCGCGCTCACGGTCTTCCGGCGGCACGGGCTTGGGCTTGGCGATTGTCAAATATATTGCCGAAGCACATGGGGGCCGCGTCAGCGCCACCAGTGAAGAGGGAGAAGGCGCAACCTTTACGATTACGCTGCCCGTGAGGCCCACTGCAGGCTAACCCATAAACCCACTGTTTTGTCAGAGTCCAATTTTTGCGGTTTGGCTTCCGGTGGGATTTACTACGCACTCAGCGGAATCGCAACTAAAGGGCTGACCGGCTTTTTGCCGCTGCTGGCGGTTATACTCAAGTCAACTTGGGAACCGTAGTTTCTCATTCTGAACGCAGTATAGAGGCGAGCTATCTCTTCTTCGCGCTGGCGGCCTGGGGTGGTGCGGCGATCTCTACCTTGTTGCCCCGGCGCGCCGCAGCAGGCGTGGAGGCTGTACACCCGGCTTAGTTGCGCAGCGCTTCTGCAAAAAGATGGCACTGCCCAGCAGACATTCTTCACCCTTGGGCAAAACATACAGTGCGCTATATCGAATCCTTGTGCAACTCTCAACTGCCTAATGACAAGAAAATGGGATATGCTAGCAGATGCGCATGGTGATTGGGCCAGGCGCGCCTGCATGGGTAAAACTTGCTAGGCATCGATGGGGCGTGCCAACCAGCGCGAGGAGTGATCAACCATGTGTGGGATTGCGGGTTTTTGGGATAAGCGTGCCAATGAGCCAGCCCCTGTTGGGCAAACCATCTTCAAGATGCTGCAAGCGCTCGGTTGTCGCGGGCCAGATTCGGCCGGCGTGGCGCTCTATAGCCCACAGCACGATGGCGACTTGGTGCTGCGCGTCAAGCTGGGCGAGGCGGGTGATCTGGTCGAACGTGGCCAACAGATCGCGAACCGCGTGCAAGCGAGCGGCTGTACGCTGGGCGAAGTTTCGACCACCGCCGAATATTTGCGCCTCGTGCTCGATACAGTGTCCGATACCGGGCCTGATACCGGGCCTGATACCGGGCCCGACAATGCGCGCCAGTTGGAACGCCTAGTTGAGGCCGTGGGGGCCGAAGTAGAAGTAGTGAGCATGGGCCACAGCTTGGAAATCGTCAAGCAGGTGGGTTCACCCCAAGCGCTCGATGCCACCTACGGCATTCAAGCGATCACCGGCAGCCACGGGATTGGCCACACCCGCCTCTCCACCGAATCGCGCGTCGACTTGAGCCATTCGCAGCCCTTCTGGGCCCACGGCTGCCCCGATTTGGCGACCGTCCACAATGGTCATATCACCAACTATGATAAGCTACGCCGCCAATATGAGCAGCGTGGCGTACGTTTTTACACCCACAACGACTCGGAAATTATCGGCATTTATCTGGGCGAGCAGATGGCCAAGGGGCTGACGTTAGAAGAGGCTATGCAGGCATCAATGGCCGATTTCGACGGTTCGTTCAGTTATCTGGCCACCACTGCCGATCAGCTTGGCTATGCCAAAGACCCCTTCGCCCTCAAACCCCTGCTTGTGACCGAAACCGACAGCTTTGTCGCCATTGCCACCGAAGAGATCGCGATTCGCGCCGCCTTTGCCGATGATGGGCAAGGCGGCCCCTATCGCGTGCGCGAGGCCCAAGCAAAGGAAGTGCGCGTATGGCAACGGTAGATTGCACCGATAAGAGCACGAGCGAAATTAATCTCACCATAAAAAAGCTGTTGGCCGAAGGCGTCAACGACATTACGGTGCAGAATCCTGGAGCACGCCACAACTTGGGGGTGGCGTTGTTGCAAACAGCCAAGGTCACCTTTGCCGGCAGCGTTGGCTATTATTGTGCCGGGCTGAGCGATGGTGCCACCGTCGAAATTGAGGGCAGTGCTGGCTGGGGGCTGGCCGAGTCGATGCTCAGTGGCACGATCGAGGTGCAGGGCAATGCCGGCAATGGGGCCGCCGCCGCGCTGCGCGGGGGCACGGTTGTGATCCATGGCGATGCCGCGGCGCGTGCCGGTGTCTCGATCAAAGGGGGCACGCTGCTGATTGCGGGCAACTGTGGCTACATGGCCGGCTTCATGGGGCAGAAAGGGACGATCATCGTCTGTGGCGATACGGGCGATGCCTTTGCCGACTCGATGTATGAAACCGTCTGCTTTGTCGGCGGACGGATTGCCGATCTGGGCAATGACGCCGTGATCGAAACGCCAACCGCGGCGGAACAGCTTTTGCTTGAAACCACACTGGCCCACTACTTAGCCCCCCAAGCCCATCCCCCGATTGGCGACTTTAAGAAGGTCGTGGCCGGTCGCAAACTGTGGAACTTTGACAAGCGTGAGTGGAAAACATGGCGCGAGGCGCTGTAAAACGGCGTGTCAAGATGACACAGTTGGCCCACCTTACCACAGGAGTAAAATCCTCTCCCAAAAGCGAGAAGCCGCCGCAGCGGCTAGGAGAAGTTTGCCAGCGCCTGCGGGCGCTTTTCGCTGTTAGCCGGTGGTTTTAACCGCCGGATCTTAAGGTAGGCCAACAGTATCACAAGATGACCTCTTTCGCTGACATAACACGAATCACGCAGTACTTAGCACGTAGTCCATATCTAACGAGAACCAATCATGTCTGATCAACCCGCCAATGACAATGACCAAGACAATGGCCAAGACAATGGCCAAGACAATGGCCAACAATTTCAAAGTAGCGGCACCTATACGCCCGCGGTGATGCAGGAAATTCAGGAAAAGGCCGAATTGGGGCGCTACCGGATTCGCGGCTTTGGCACATTGCGCGAACGTCGTTGGGCCACCTTTGACGATCTCACCTTTATCCCCTGCACGTTGACCCGCATTCCGCTCGAAGGCTATCGCGAAAAATGTACGACCACGACGCGCTTGGGCACCCGTTTTGCCAAGAAACCGGTCGAACTGGAGATCCCCATTATGATCACGGGCATGAGTTGGGGTGCGCTCTCATACAATGCTAAGGTGGCATTGGCCAAAGGCGCGGCAATGGTCGGTTCGTCGAACACCACGGGTGATGGGGGCATGTTGCCCGCCGAACGTGAACATAGCACCACGTTGATCTACGAAGTGTTGCCTTCGCACTATGGCATTAATATTCACGATATGCGCAAAGCCGATGCAATCGAATTGACGATTGGCCAGGGCGCAAAACCAGGGACGGGCGGTCTATTACTCGGCTCCAAGGTTTCACCGACGATTGGCGCGCAGCGCGATCTGCCGATCGGGGTCGATCAACGTAGCCCCGCCCGCCACCCCGATTTTCTCGGTCCCGACGACATGATCATCAAAATTGAGGAGCTGCGCGAGGCGACCGATTGGCAGATCCCAATCTTTGTCAAGATGGGGGCGACGCGCGTCTATGACGATGTCAAGCTAGCCGCCAAGGCCGGTGCCGATGTGGTCGTCATCGATGGCATGGAAGGGGGGACGGCGGCTTCACCAGAGATTTCCCAGGAACATACCGGCATTCCCACCCTCGCCGCGGTCTGTGAGGCGCGCGCCGCGCTGGAAAGTATGGGGCTCTATGGTCAGGTCCAGATCATCATTGCCGGCGGCATTCGGCATGGCCCCGACGCCGCCAAAGCAATGGCATTGGGCGCGGATGCCGTTTATATCGGCACGGCGGCATTGATTGCGCTCAACTGCAACAAACCGCTCTATCTGGAAGATTATGGGGCGCTGGGAACCAAACCGTACCACTGTCACCACTGCCATACCGGCCGTTGCCCCGTGGGCATCACCACGCAGGATCCCGAACTGATGGCCCGCCTAGAGATCGACGCCGGCGCTGAGCGCGTCGCCAATCTCTTGCAGGCGATGGCGCTGGAAATTCAGATGTTGGCTCGCTCGTGTGGCAAATCGAATGTGCATGACCTCGAACCGGAAGACCTGCGCGCGCTGACGCTCGAAGCCTCGATGATCTGTGACATTCCCCTCGCCGGCACCCGCCGCATCTTTGGCGGTGGCCCGGGGTGGAAGGAATTAAAATGACAAGGTGACTTGGTGACAAGAAAGATACTGTTGGCCTTGCTTACGGAACACCTTACGCCCCACTGGGATACTGTCATTCCTGCGCAGGCAGGAATCCATTGTACAGGAGTGGACTCCTGCCAGAGTTTACCCTCACGGAGGTGGGGGCAGGAGTGACATAGCCAGATTGTACGGTAGGCCAACAGTATCACAAGATGACAAGATGATCGCTAAGACGAGATATCTTGTCATCTTGTCATCTTGTCATCCCTTCATCCCTTCATCCCTTCATCCCTTCATCCCTGCCCTACGCAAAGGAATAATGCCCAATGAACCTTGAACAAGTGAAGACGTTAGTTGCTGAGCAAGGGATCGAATTTTTTCTTTGCTCCTTTGTGGAGATGAATGGTGCCCCCAAGGCCAAGGTGGTGCCAGCCACCCATCTAGAGGATATGGCCAAAGAAGGGGCTGGCTTTGCCGGCTTTGCCGCGGGTGAGATCGGGCAGATGCCCCATGACCCGGATATGATGAATTTGCCGGACTTTGCTTCGCTCACCGTTGTGCCGTGGCGCAAAAATATTGCCTGGGTGGCGGGCAATGTGCAGGTTGAGGGAGAACCCTGGCTCTACTGCCCGCGTACCATTTTACAGCGTCAATTGGCGCTGGCCAAGCAAAAAGGGTATACCTTCAACGTGGGCGTCGAGCCAGAATTTATGCTGCTCAAGCGCACGGAGCAAGGGGCATACGCGCCCTGGGATGCCTTGGACACCTTGCCAAAGCCCTGCTATGACCTGCGCGCCCTGCATCGCAACCTCGATATCATGACCACACTGATCAAATATATGCAGGCGATGGGCTGGGATCCCTATGCCAACGACCATGAAGACGCCAACTGCCAATTTGAGATCAACTGGACCTACGCCGATGCGCTCACAACTGCGGATCGGCAGACCTTCTTCCGCTGGATGGTGCGCACTGTTGCCGAAGAGCAGGGGCTGCTGGCAACCTTTATGCCCAAGCCCTTTGCCAACCTCACCGGCAATGGGGCCCACTACCACATCAGCCTGTGGGACAGCGAAAATCAGCAGAATCTCTTCTTAGACGCGGGCGATAGCAACGGTCTGTCGCAAGTGGGGCAATGGTTTATGGGAGGGTTGCTCCACCATGCCAAAGCGCTGGCCGCGATTTCAAATCCCATTGTCAACAGCTATAAACGGCTGCTCAGCGGGGGGCCCCGATCTGGTGCGACCTGGGCACCGGTCTACATTACCTATGGCGGCAGCAATCGCACCCAAATGATCCGCATTCCCGGCCCAGGGCGCATCGAGAACCGCACCGTTGATGGCGCGGCCAATCCCTATCTCACCTGTGCTGCGCTGTTGGCCGCCGGGCTCGATGGCATCGACCGCCAACTCGACCCCGGCAAACGCAACGACGAAAATCTCTACGAATTGTCCGCCGCCGAACTTCAGCAGCGGGAGATCGACCTGTTGCCCCGTTCGTTGACCCAAGCGGTTGACTATTTAGCGCAGGATGAGGTTGTTAAACAGGCGCTAGGCACGGCCTATGCCGATTACTACATCCAGACCAAGCGCGAGGAGTGGCGACGCTATCACAGCAGCGTCAGCCAGTGGGAGACGGATAATTATCTTGGGGTCTATTGAGCAAATTTAAACGTAAGACCATTCAAATAAGACGAATGAATACGTGGAGTAGGCGTTCTCTAACGCCGTCTAGTCGAGGACAAGCCGCATTAGAGAATGCTCCTTCCTCGTTATTTGAATGGTCTTGAATTTAAACGGCCTAGCCGTCGCCTGAGCTTGCGATGTCCTGAGCGACGCCAAAGGGTCGACGGCAGAGGCGGGCTTCGACAAGCTCAGCCCTCGAGAGCCTTGTTACCCAATTTTTCGTTGCCGCTCCGCTCGGTCCCGATCCCCTGCAAGACAGCATCGAGGATGTGCTCCGGCAGCTTTTGGGTGCTATAGGGCATGGGGAGCAGTGAGCCGATCAAAAGATTGTGTAGGAGGGGCCCAAGCACCAAGCTGGCGATAAAGAAAGGCTCGAGATCCTGACGCAGTTCGCCGCGGGCTTGGGCCTGCGCGAAAAAGTGGATGACATGGGTTATGCGCGGCGCAAAGACCTGGTTGTAAAAGATCTGCATGAACTCTGGCCGTGCTTGGGCTTCGCCAAAGAGCCGTAGAAAGAGTCCCTTCAAGAGGGCATGGGTCTCGATATGGTGCTGCATTTCGCGCAGACTGGTGAGCAGGTCGGCCCGAAAGTGACCCGTATCGACAAACTTCATGTGCACATGCAACTCGCCCAGCGCATCGGCGATCAACTCATCCTTGGTCGACCAACGCCGGTAGATGGTGCTTTTGCCGACACCGGCGCGCGCCGCAATCGCTTCGATACTTGTCCCATGGAAGCCTTCCTCAGCCAGCATTTCGAGGGTGGCGTCCAGGATCGCCTGGTGAGATTCCACACTGCGTGGCCGTCCAACGCCCCGTCGTTCCTCTTGGTTGTCTTCGGTCATGTTCTTAACCCTTGTCTACCGCAGCAATACAACCTGCTCATCATCGTTCAGCCCGGTTACAATCTCGCTCTCGCGCTCGTTGCGCAGCCCAAGCTCGATCGGTTGCATGGCGGGTTGGTTATTCACCAACGTATAGACGAACGCCTGGTTCGTCTGGCGATCCAGTTGGATAAAGCGATTGGGCAGGAGAATACTGTCCGCGACCTGGGCAGTGGTGATGATGGCGGTGGCGCTCATGCCGTCGCGCAACGCCGCATCGCTCGGATCGGGTACAATCGTCACTTCATAGGCAA
This sequence comes from Caldilineaceae bacterium, assembly GCA_034432375.1. GTDB lineage: Bacteria > Chloroflexota > Anaerolineae > Caldilineales > Caldilineaceae > JAHBVH01. Next base: position 15,989 of record DAOUCA010000197.1, on the reverse strand, counting down.
CGATGCCACTGACCTGGCGCGCCGTGGTGGAGATCTCGGTGACTTTCCCGGTCAGTGGCGCACCGGAGAGCGCCTCCACGGCGATCTGTGCCGGCTGCCCCAACGCAAGTTGACGCATATCCATCTCATCGACCCAAAGCTTCAGTTCGAGATTGTCGAGGTCAGTCAGAATGATCGCCGGCTGCGCGCTGCTGGTCAATTCACCCTGCCGCAGATTGACTCGACTGATAATCCCATCCTGCGGTGCGAAGAGTTGGGCATTGGCAAGATTGTTCTCCGCTTGCATCTGCGCGATCTGGGTCTGCAGCACCTGTCCCTGGACAATCGCCAGATCGGTCGCTTTGGGACCATCGATCAATTTTTGCAGGACATTTTGTGCGTTGATCAGATTACTCTGCGCCTGCTCTACGCCAACTTGGGCCATGGCGATCTGATTCTGCGCGGCGGCTACCTGCGCCTGATTAGCCCCTTCTTCGCTGACGGCAGCCTGCGCTTTGGCAACTTCCAATGCCAGTGTCGCCTGCTCCAATTGGGCCGACTGCGGCAACATCCCCACATTGTTACGATCTTTGACTTCGTTGTAGGCATGTTGCGCTAGCGTGAGATTAGCCTGCGCTTGATAGATGCGGGCATCGTTGACCGTCTTCTCGGCAGGGGTCAGATCGGCCAACAGTTGGCGATAACCAGCTTGCGCGCTGTTGAGCGTGGCGGTCGCACCATTAATGCTCGCTTCCGCCACCTTAACCGCCGCCTGCGCCGCGGCCAGATCGCTTTCGGTGGCTGGTGTCTGCAACTTCTCCAACTGCGCCTGACTGATCTGGAGCGCGGCTTTGGCCTGCGCCACGGCCAACGTCAAATCGATCGTCTCTAAGGTCGCCAACAGATCCCCTTTTTTGACTTCCTGCCCTTCCGTCACCAAAAGCTGATCGACGCGGCCACCAGCGCTGCGAAAGGCGAGTGTTGTTTCGGCAGCGGCTTCCAGGTTACCGGTGGCGCTGACGGTGGTAGCCAGTTGATCCCGGCGCGCTTGGGTGGTGATATAGGTTGGCTGTTGCGCCACAACCGGCTGTGCCCCCAACTGTTGGTCAACAAAGTCACGCACGAGCGGGCTGCGCTGATAGCCAAACCAGCCTCCCGCGCCCAAGAGCACAAGCACAAGCAAAATCATCAAAAATCTGCGCATCGCTTCTAGCCTCCTATCACTGCGGATTGCGTTTGCCCAACAAGCTGTCCACCAAAATGGACATCGGCGGGCATGCCTGGTTTGAGTTTGCCGCCGGCAGCCGCCAGATCGAGACGCACGGCGTAGACAGTCGTCTTGCGGCTGTCGGTGGTCTGCACATTGCGCGGCGTAAATTCAGCCCGATCCGAGATAAATTTGACGGTCCCCTGGAAGGTTTCGCCGGGGAAGGAATCGACCGTCACCGCATACGTTTGGCCAAGGGCAATCTGCCCATAGCGATCTTCGGGCACATAAATTTTGAGCGTTAACGCATCGAGCGCGGCCACCACGAGCACCGTGCTCCCCGGTGCCACAAACTCATCCGCCTCGACCAGCCGCTCCAGCACTACCCCATCCAGCGGCGAGCGCACTTTTTCATTGACGTTGGTCGTCGCCGCGTAAAGGGTAACCAGTGGCTGATCCTGCGCCACTGGGTCGCCCTCATCGGCATAAATTTGTTTGACTTGCCCACCGGCCACAGCCGCCAGATTGATCTCGGTCGCCTCAATCGTGCCGGAAAGGGTGATGGCCGCGCTATTGGCCGCCGATTGTCGGGTAAAATAGATTGCCCCAGCCACGATCAAGCCGATGATGATCAGGATGGGGATGATCCGTTGTGCACGCATTATTGCTCCTTCTACCAATACACTGGTTTGATCGCTAAGAAATGCTCGTGCCTATGCTCCCGCGTAGGCATGGCCGCTGACGCGCCAGCGTCCAATATGCTTCTCGCCAGCGTCCCCGGTACTCGACGCGGGAGCGTCGGGTTATCATTCCACGCTGGAGCGTGGAACGAGATGCTACGCCGGCGCATTGACCGACGAAATAAAGACATCCTCCAGCGTGGGGGCGATGCGCTCGATGGCACGTACCTCTACGCCGGCTGCTTGTAATAATTCCTGAATCGCTTCCTCATAGCCCCCGGCGCTGGGCACGACGGCATGGATCTGTGCACCGTAAAGCGCCACCTCATCGAGCGGCAGTTGTCCCTGTTGCTGGGCAGCTTTGAGGGCGCGCATCGCCATATCAGGGTTGGCCGTGTTGATCTCCAAGACATCACCGCGCATCTGCGTCTGCTTGAGCCGGGCCGGTGTATCAAGCGCCACCAGCCGCCCGGCGCTGATAAAGCCAATGCGCTGACAGAGTTCTGCCTCATCCATGTAGTGGGTGGTCACCAACACGGTCACCCCCGCCTTAGCCATGTCGTAGATCAGCGTCCAGAAATCGCGACGGCTGATCGGGTCTACACCGGCGGTCGGCTCATCCAAAAAGACCACCTGGGGGCGATGCACAATTGCACAACCGAGCGCCAGCCGCTGTTTCCAGCCACCGGAGAGGGTACTCGTCAGCGCGTCTTCCCGCCCATCAAGCCCCGCCATCCCGATAATCTCGGCGATGCGTTGGCGCAAAGCACGACCGGCCAACCCATAGACCATGCCGTAGAAGCGAATATTTTGCGCGGCGGTCAGGTCGCTGTAGAGGGTGAACTGTTGCGACATATAGCCGACCACGCCATGCATCGCCTTGGTCTGCGTGGCCGAATTCAGCCCCAACACATGGGTGCTGCCAGAGGTCGGGTGGAGCAGGCCGAGCAACATACGGATCGTCGTCGTCTTGCCCGCGCCATTGGGGCCGAGCCAGCCAAAGACCTCGCCGGCATTGACCTGAAAGCTCACATCATCTACCGCCACAAAGTCGCCAAACTTCTTGGTTAGATTTTGCACCACAATCGGATGCAGACGATCCAGGCCGGTGCCATTGGGCGTTGTCGCGTTGCTCATGCGTTGCTCTCCTCCGCGCTGACCGCAGTGGGCTGGTTCTCTGCAAGTGCCGCCTGCCGTTGGACCAGATTGATAAAGGCCTCCTCCATACGTACTTCAATCGGGCGGAGTTCATCGTAAGTAATCCCAGCCGCGGCCAATGCATCGGCAATCTGTGCGGTGCGCGGCAGCAGATCATCGACCAAAAGATGCAACTTCTCGCCATAGGTCTGCACCTCTAAGATCCCTGCCAGCCCAGCCACACAGGCTTGTGCCGCGGCCATCTGGGTCGGGGTGAATTCGAGGAGATGGCCCGGGATCAACGCTTTAATTTGGGCGGGGGTCCCGTTGGCAATCAGCTTGCCGCCATAGAGCAGACCGATTTGTGTGCAACGTTCGGCTTCGTCCATATAGGGGGTACAGACAAAGATCGTCAGCCCTTTTTCGGCGCGCAGATCGCCCAGCAGATTCCAGAACTCGCGCCGGCTGACCGGGTCAACGCCCAGCGTTGGCTCGTCAAGCAGCACCACCTGCGGCTCGTGAATGAGGCTACAGGCCAAGGCCAGCTTCTTCTTCATACCGCCCGAAAGACGACCGGCCAACCGTTGTGTAAAGTTGCCCAGCCCGGCAAAGCCCAGCAATTCAGGAATGCGCCGTTTCTGATCGGCCAGGCTGACCCCTTGCACGCTGGCAAAGAATTGCATATTCTCCATCACCGTCAGATCGGCGGGCAACACATTCTGTTGCGCAATATAGCCGATGCGCTCGCGGATCGCATACGTATCATCCATCGAATCAAAGCCTAGGATGCTGCTCGTACCAGCGGTGCGCGTCAGCAGGCCAATCAGCACGCGCGTCGTTGTGCTCTTCCCGCCACCATCCGGCCCGATCAACCCATAGGTTTCGCCAGGCGCGACCTGCAGCGACAGCTTGTCAACGGCCGTGATCGCGCTCCCGCGGCGGATTGTAAATTCTTTGGTCAGCCCCTCGGCTGCAATCGCCCATTCAGTCATAGGTTCACCTTATTAGTACACAGGGAGACAGGGAGACTGGGAGACTGGAGAAGGTACCGACAGTTCCTATCTACTTGTATACCTGTATACCTATCTCCCTGTTTCCCCTATTTCCCCATCCTCTAATCCAACCGTTTCTTAAAATTGCGCGCCGCAATCAGCAGCACGACCAGGGTATAGATCGCCAACGCCAATCCATCTGTCCACAAAAACTGAAAGCCGATGCCCTTGGTAAAGATGCCGCGTGAGATGCGCACAAAGTAGGTCATGGGTAGCAGATCGCCGATAAAGCGTGGGATTGCCGGCATGGAGGTGCGGGGGTAGATCATGCCGCCCAGCAGCAGACTAAACATCATTGTCATCAGCGCCATTTGCTGGGCTTGGCGTTGGCTCTGCGCGCGGTTGGAGATGAGCAGCCCCAAGCCGAGGCTCGATGTGATAAAGAGTGTGGACAACCCAAAGTAGAGCCCCAGGTTGCCCTGAAAGGGCACGCCAAACCAGAAGACGCCCAGCGCCACCACCACCCCCAAGGCGAGAAAACAGAGCACGAGCAGCGGGATCATCTTGCTCAACACAAGTTCAAGCGGGCGGGTGGGGGTGGCGAGGATCGGCTCAATTGTGCCCAACTCGCGCTCGCGCACCACAACCAGCGCCGCTTGCTGGATCGCCAATGTCTGTAGGATCAAGCCGGCCAACCCCGGCAGCAGAAACCAGATGTCGATCATATCCGGGTTGTAGAGCACGCGCGTCGAGGTCGTAATCGGCAGGGTCGTGGCGCTCGTGCTGGCGCGGCGGATGCCTTTACGCGCTAGTTGCTCGGCGGCCAGTTGCATCCCATAGTTTTGGCCGATTAAAGCGGCGGCACTGTAGCCCGAACTGACGCTGGCACTATCAGATCCATCCAAGAGCAGCAAAACGGTGGCCGAGCCGCGGTCGGTATCGGTGGCAAAATGGGGCGGAATGAGGACGCCGGCCCGCACCTGGCCGCTGTCGATCGCGGCGACGACCTCCGCTTCGTTTTGCGCCTCAAGATGGAGATCAAAATATTGCGAAACGACCAAGGCATGGATAAACTCGCGACTCTTACGATCGTGGCTCTGGTCGACCACCGCCAATGGTGTGTGATAGACCGCGGTGTTGACAGCGTAGGCATACAAAAAGAGTTGGATCAAAGGCAGTCCAAAGATAAAGATTAACCCGCGGCGATCACGCAGTAGTTGGGTGACCTCTTTGCGGCTCAACGCAGCCAGCCGTTGCAAACTTTTCGACATGATGACTAATCCAGACTTTCGCGAAAGAGACGGGAAGCAGCAAAGACGATGACGACCAACAGGCCACAGGCGATGAGCACCTGCCCCCAAATCGCCCCAAGCCCCACCCCTTTGATGTAGATCCCGCGTAAAATGGGCAGGAAATAGGTCATGGGGAAAATATAACTGAGCACGCGCAGCAGAAACGGCAAGGCATAGGGCGGGAAGAGAAAGCCGGCCAAAAACATGCCAACGAAATTGAGCATCATCCCCAGTTGCTGTGCCTGCATCTGACTTTGCGACGCCACCGAAATTACCAGCCCCAAGCCCAAGCCGGAGAAGGCAAAGAGGATCGCCAAGACCATGAAGAGCGCGAGACTCCCCTGAAAAGGCACTCGAAAGAAGACAATCGCGACAAAGAGAATCGAGACTGTATTGGCCACGGCAATGAGCAGGTTGGGCAGCGTCTTGCCGATCATCAGTTCAATCGGGCGGATCGGCGTCACCAAAAGCGCCTCAATCGTGCCGACCTCGCGCTCGCGCACCACCGCCAACGCCGTCAGGTTCAGTGCAATCGCTTGCACCAACATCGCCAGCAGCCCCGGCGCGATAAACCAGAGTTGATTGAGATCGGGGTTGTAGAGAATGCGCGTACTCAAGCTCAACGGGTTAACCGTTTGGCGGATCAGGCTGATGGCGTAGGATTGCGAGATGGCGTTGGCCATGTTGTAGGCGGTGTTGGTGGTGTATGAGTCCGAGCCGTCGAGCAAGAGCAGGACCTGCGCCTGGCGTGCGCTCACCTGCGCGGCAAAATCGGGCGGAATGATCACCCCCAAGCGCGCCTGACCACTGTCGATCGCCGCGGTCACCTCCTTCTCCCCTTCGGCGTTGGCCGCAATCGTAAAGTAGTCTGAGTGGACGAGCGCATCGAGATAGGTGCGGCTGGCGGCGCTCTTACTCTGGTCGGCCACCACCATCGGGATCTCTTTAATGTCGGTGTGGATGGCGGCGGCAAAGAGGGAGAGCTGGACAAGCGGCATGAAGAGCATGAGGATTACGATGGTTGGATCGCGCCGCAGTTGCAGCAGCTCTTTTTGTGTAATAGCCCAAATTCGTAACAGCATAACAAGCTCACTTTGTTTCGTGAAATCTCGCTCATCAGCCGAAAGTGTGAAGCGCAGGAATTTTCCAACGGCAAAATCATCAGTTGTCACACTTTTCACAGACGCGCCTGAATTTTTGACAATGCTATCACCAAAAATATAGAAACGCAACTGTACCGTATCGTATTTACCAATTCAATCTAAAGTGCGAAAATCATCCCAAAAACACAAAATTCCCTATTGACAATGAACTTTCTTGATTGTATTATATCTATGACCAAAAATATATTTTTGGTCATAGATATAATATATAAGCAAAACAATGAGCAACAACCGTGCCAAAAGCATTTTCCGAACAAGAGCAGGCGGTCATTCGCGCTCAGTTGCGCGAACAGGGCCAGCGGCTCTTCACGATCTATGGGCTAAAAAAGACCAGTGTTGATGATCTGACACAGGCCGTGGGCATTTCCAAGGGAGCCTTCTATCTCTTCTATGGCTCCAAAGAAGCGCTGATGATGGAGATCTTGGAGCAGATCGAAGAGACGATGCAGACGCGCATTCTCGACTATGTCACGCAGCAAGATCGGGGCGCGCGCGAAAATGTACGAACCATCCTCACGCAGTTTCTATTGCTGTGGGATGACTATCCGCTGCTCAAACAATTTGGCCAGGAGGAATATATGCTGCTGGTGCGCAAATTGCCGGCGGAACGGGTACAGAGCCATGTCGATCAGGATGAGCGCTTTATCAACAACTTTACAGAGAAGCTGCGACGCGAAGGGATTGTCATGCATACCGCCCCGAGTGTGGTGGTGAATCTGATCAAGAGTCTCTTTTTTGTCAGCTTACACCGCGCCGATCTCGGTGACGAAGCTTATCGCGAAACGATGGCGATCCTTGTCGACCTGGTAGCAGGCCACATCATAGGAGATGCATAATGGAATTGGCAATTCAAACGGACGGCTTGACCAAGACCTATGGCACTGTCCGCGCCGTTGACGGGGTCGCTCTGCGCGTACGGCGGGGCGAACTCTATGGCTTTCTCGGCCTCAATGGTGCCGGCAAGACAACAACCATCCGGACACTGCTAGGCATGATCCGGCCGAGCAGTGGCACGGTGCGCGTGTTGGGCGAGCCGGTTGGCCCTTATGGCCGGGGACCCTGGCAGCAGGTGGGGCAGATGGTGGAAGCGCCGGCCGTCTACCCCGAATTAACCGTCTATGAAAATCTCGAGATTGCACGCCGGTTGCATCGCATCCGCGCTAGCGCGGCCACCACCGCGATCATCGAACGCCTGGGCCTGGGGATCTATGCGAAGCGCAAAGCCGGAACGCTTTCGACAGGCAATCTGCAACGGCTGGGGTTGGCGCGTGCCATGCTCCACCAACCAGCCTTGTTGATCCTTGATGAACCAACCAATGGGCTCGACCCGGCTGGGGTTGTCGAAATCCGTACGTTGTTGCAAGAGATGGCAGAGCGGCAGGGGGTAACCATCTTTATGTCGAGCCATATCCTCACCGAAGTCGATCGCCTGGCAACCCGCATTGGGATTATTCATCAGGGGCGCTTGGTCGAGGAGTTGGATGCCGCGCAATTGGAAACATTGCGGGCACAGCGGTTGGAGATTCAGACGCGTGATCTGGTCGCGGCGCAGCAGGTGTTAGCCGGTGGTGCCTACAAGCCCATCTTTGACGACCAAGCCGGGTCTATTACGCTCAATGAGCGGCGGGCTGTTGATGCACCCGAGACAGTGGCACAGCTATTGGTGGATGCGGGCGCTCCCCCAACCCGGCTGGCCGTGGTACAAGAAAATTTAGAAGAGCACTTTTTGCATTTGACGGGGGCAAGATCATGAATGGATTCACGGCCGCGCTTTGGGCGGAAGGGCTAAAAATGCGTCGCTCGAAAGTACCTCTATTGACAGCCATTGGGTATTCGTTGGCACCCCTGATGGGTGGCCTTTTTATGATTATTTTGAAAGATCCAGAGCAGGCAAGGTCGATGGGGTTGCTTGGGGCCAAAGCCCAAGTAATCGTTGGCGTGGCCGATTGGCCGGCCTATTTTGATCTGTTGGCGCAAGCCGTTGCCATCGCGGGCGCAGTGCTCTTTGCCATTGTGACGATTTGGGTCTTTGGCCGTGAGTTTGTCGATCACACAATCAAGGAGTTGCTCGCGCTACCAACGGCACGGGCAGCAATTGTGGGTGCCAAGTTTGTGGTTGTTGCGCTCTGGAGCCTCCTGCTCACGCTCTTTATTTTTGGGCTGGGGCTGATCGTCGCGACCCTGGTCGATATTCCCGGCTGGTCTCCGGTGCTACTGCGCAGTGCCTTTCTGACTGTATTGGGCTCAGCGACGTTAGGGGTGGCGCTAATGCCTTGGGTGGCGCTGGTGGCTAGCCTGGGCCGTGGCTATCTCCCCCCCTTTGGCTGGACCTTCCTGACGGTCTTTCTAGCCAACATCATCGTCTACACCGGCTGGGGGGATTGGTTTCCGTGGGCGGTGCCGGCGCTCTTTAGCGGGGCAGCCGGGCCGCGCGCCGATCAGCTTGGAATGCACAGCTATCTGCTGGTCGTCATCACAATGGTGGTTGGGCTGGCGATGACCTTTTTCTGGTGGCAACGGGCCGACCAGACGCAGTAATCACGAGGCAACGACTTGGCCGATCGTAATCTCGGCTAGTCATAAGCGAGAATCTCGCGCACGGTTAGCCGGGCAGCATTGCGAGCGGGAAAATAGCTGGCCAAGAGTGCAATCGCCAGCGCCAGCAGCAGCCAGACCAGCGGTGCATAGAAGGGAAAGCTATTGCGCAACGGCACCGCCAGGAAAGTAAGGCCCAGCACATAGTTCATCAACAGGCTAAGGGGAAAGGCGAAGAGGGCACCGAGGAGCCAACTGAGCAGCCCCACCGCGGCGCCCTCATAAAGAATAATTTCACGGATCGTGCCATTGGAGCCACCAATGGCGCGCAAAACGCCGATCTCACGAATCCGTTCGAGCACATTGAGGGTCATCGTGCTGCTCAGACTGAGGCCCCCGACCGCCGCAAACATGATGGCGGCAAAGGTCAACAGCGCCGTCATCACACCGATCAGGCGGTTGACCACGCGCAATAGGCGCGCATTCGTTTCAATGCTGCGAATGTGTAGACCACGCTGGTCAAATGCTCTTTCCAACGTCGTTACCATCACTTCGGATGAATGGTCGGAGCGATCAGCCAATTGGAGAACGATGCGGTTGACTTTGCCCACGGTACCCACCGCCTCCCCCAACACAGCGGTGTTAGCATAGACAATTTGCAACTCGGGGCGCAACTCGGTAAAGCTGATCATCTGTGAGGTGACAACACCGACAATTTGCCAGGTGCGCTCCCGCCCGTTGATCTGCAAAACGAGGGGACCGCCCAAACGGAGATCCGGCTCTTTTTTCATCGTATAGATGTTGACGACCACCGCTTGCGTATCATCGGGCCGCAGCCAGCGACCGGCCAACAGGGTCGGCCGAATAAAGGTGCTTGTCGGCGGCACACCAAAAATGGCCGTATCTTCGCGGCTCTCCCGCCCATCCGCATATTTGCGAAATCCCAACGCTGTATTCCACCCCTCAACATTGGTTACCCCCGGCAGCTGATAGGCCGCCGCCACTACCTCTTCGAGGCGATACGCGTTCTGGAAGTTGACGGTAATATCTTGCTGCCAATAGGCTGCGGTATCGCTGTTAACCGTGCGCTGTAACGCGGCGATGGTGTTCAGGACGGTAATAAAGATGCTGCCCCCCACCGCCAGTGCACAGAGGGTTAATACGAGCCGTGCCTTGCGCCGAAACATATTGCGCAGCGCATAGCGCATGGCGGCGGATCCCCGTTGCAAATGGCCCAAGAGGCGATCAATCAGGCCGCTGCCAAATTGATCAATGTTGTTGGTGCTGATCGCTTCGCGTACCGTTACCCGTGCGCCACGCACAATCGGCAAAATTGCGGCGGCCAGGGGCGTGAGCAAACCGGCTCCAATCTGCCAGAGGAGCACGGTGGGCGACATCTGCCAGTACTGCACATCAAAGTTGAGCAGCCGCGCCAGTTGGGCGCTTAGCAAGCCGGCACTGATCATCCCCAAGGGCGTTGCCAGCAGCAGCGCCAGCAAGCTAAAGACCAGGATGATGCTGCTGTACATTGCAACAATATCGCCGAGCGGTGCGCCAATCGCTTTCATCACGCCGATCTGTTGGATATGGCCAGCCAGCAAGCCTGAAATTGTGTTGACAATCAAGAGCGTGGTGAAGAGCAGGGTAAAGACGCCGAGAACATTCAAAATTAAAAAGAGCGATTGCGTTACACTGTAGAGAATGTACTGCCCCGGCGTTGGCACGGAGACCCCATAGACGGCATGGCCTTGATCCTCCAGCCGTTTTTTAACGCTCTCCGCCACCGCTTGGATGTGAGCAATATTGGTGGTGTGGTCACGCACTGTAATCACCAACTGGTTGTACGAATCCGGCAAGCCCAAATGGGCCGCGGTATCGAGTGTGATGTAGCCATAAAAGGCTAGATCGGTCAGATCACCGGGGAGTTGGGTAACATCGTGGACAGTGCCCGCCACGGCCAACGAATGCTCTTTGCCATCTGGCATCTCGATCAGCAAAACATCACCGATGGCAACATCAAGTGGGGCCACGGATGCCCGTTCGAGCAAGAGTGTACGTTTGGCGGGCGGCCACTGTCCCGCCTCTGGCCGGAGTTGATTAATGGAGATTGTTGTGAAATCATCGACGGCGGTCAGCAGCAAAACCTTCCACCCTGCACTGGGCGTCCAGACCCGAGTGCGGGTGAAACGGCGCCCTTGCGCGGATTGGATCTCTGTCATCCGGCCCACCGCTTGCACCAGATCCTCATCAATGGCGTCCGTCAGGATCGTCGCCTGGGCGGGATGGCTGGCGGCATAGCCGCTTGCCGTATCGCGCGCTAAGATCGCCCAGGTTTGCAAAAGCGTGCCAAAGGCAAAGACGCCCACGGCCGTGGCGAGCACGATCATCAGCGTCTTGCTGCGGTTGGCCCAAATATCGCGGAAGACTTTGCGAACACGGACACTCGTAAACAACATAGATTATTGATCACCAGTTGTATCAGCGCTCATCACTTGCTGATGCAAGGTCAAAGCGATCTCCTCGGTGACCAAATGGTAGCCGTGGGCGAGCTGTTGAAATTTTTCTTGTTCAATCGAAATCAATTGTACAGGTGCTGCCAAATCAACGGCAGCCCGCACCGTTTGCATACGTTTGCTGCCGGGCACCTCCAATTCGTGCTCGCCAAAATGTTGCCCACTCTCCAGCCGCATGAGGAGCAGATCGGCCTGGTCCGGTGCCATAATCTCTACGGCCCCACTAAAGATCAAATAGAAGCGCGTCGCCGGCTCCCCCCGCTGATAGATCAATTCACCTGGTTGGTAGGCACGGATCGCGTAATCGGCCGGCTGCATGAGTTGTGGCGGCACCGGATCCGACAGCACGCGCATCAGTTGATTGACAGTAACACGCTGCCGCATGATGGTGGCAATCTCACTGTGGGTAACTTCCGATTCAACCATCAATTTTTGGAACATCTCGCGATCTAGCGCCATCAACATCGCTTCGCCTGCCGATGTCACGCGAATCGTAGCCGAGCGCGTGCGACCCATTAAGAGCCCAACTTCGCCAAAATATTGGCCTTGGCCCATCGTCCCGCTGACCACTTCTTGGCCGCTGGCATGTTCCAGGACCACTTCGACCTCCCCTTTAATAATGATATAGAACTTATCGGCTGGATCGCCTTGACGGAAGATGATGACACCGGGGGGATAACGAACCGGATCGAGACGGCTGGAGAGTTCGACCAACTGCTTTTGATTCAGCGCTGGCAGGGCGTGGGCCACTGATGTTTCGGCAATCTCGCCATCAGCCAACAAGACCACGCGTGAGGCACGGCTGGCCAGTTCATTGTCGTGGGTGACCATGAGAATCGTGTGCCCTTGCCGCGCAAAATTTTCAAAGATCTGAAAGATGGCGTCGGCCGTTTTGGCATCCAGGTTGCCCGTTGGCTCGTCCGCCACCAGCACGGCCGGTTCATTGGCCAGGGCCCGCGCGATCGCCACCCGCTGTTGTTGGCCACCGGAGATGGCCGTGGGATATTTATACGCATGATCGGCAACCCCCACCATCTGCAACAGTTCGAGGGCACGCGCCTTGCGCCCTTGCGCATTGTAGCGGCGGGCAAACTCCATGGGCAAGATCACATTTTCAAGGAGCGTGAGCGTTGGTAGCAGTTGAAAGAACTGAAAAATAATCCCCAACTGTTGTCCACGCCAGATCGCCATCTGCCCTTCATCCAACTGATGAATCGCTGTGCCCGCCACATAGATTTCGCCCAAGGTGGGGCGGTCAATCCCGGTTACCATGTTGATCAAGGTGGATTTGCCGCTGCCCGACTTACCAATGACGGCGACAAACTCACCGGCCTTAACCGCCAGGTTAGCATTTTTTAGGGCAACAAAAGCGCCGGCGGGCGTTTCATACCGTTTGATAACATTGCGCAGTTCAATCAAAATATCCTGAGAGGGCGAGGGATTGGGTAAGGCTGATGACAACGGATTTTGTTGAAACCAGCGGTGGCGGAGCTGTGCAAACATATAGGTTGGTACGATCCAGATAACGTAACGACGCAGCCATTGTGTGAAGTTGCCCAACAGACATCTGCTATCGGACGCAAACGCTTTTTGAGGCAGACTTCTCAAATTAATATCATACCCTAAATGCCAGTCCAAGATCAAACGCCAACTTTGACTAGGGTGCGTCCCATTTTGGGGGATACCAGAGAAGGACCAGTTTGACCGTCCGGTGTAATCCCCTCAATGGGGTATGCACCTCTTTGACTAGTACAGTGCGGCGTAAATAGACCAATAGTTAACTTGGAGATTCTTCCGGGCAAAAAGCTGCCCTTCAGAATGACAGGACTCTAGGCTTATTTACGCCGTTGCGTACTAATAGCGTTGGGCGTAAGGATCTACACCCAACGCTATTAGCGCGGTTGTAGCGCCAGAAACGGTAACGCTTCGCCCGCCGCGCGATAGCCCTCTTCGCTACCATCCAGATCAAAGCCCATGAATTTGCTCAACCCGCGCGCCGCGGTTGGGTTGCGGCGTGCATAATCAACCATCTCTGCGCCACCCGCCTCTTTGGAGAGCGGCTCAGCATGAACGGCGAGTTTGCGCGCCCCGACCTGGATGTTTACATCCGGCATTGCCAGCAGGTTTTGATACCACTGGGCCTTCCTGCCAAAACCGGAGCAGACGATATAGCTATCGCTTGCCCTATCATGGCGCACCACCTCAACGACAACCTGACGCATTTGGCCAGATTTGCGCCCAATGTGGTTGATCAGGACAAACCGTCCGCCCATGAGCCAACCCAAACGCAAGCGATAGAGCCAAATTGGTAGGCGAAAAAGGAATCGACTGAGGCCAGTAGGCGGTGCGGGGGTCTGCGGTGCGGGGGTCTGCGGTGCGGGGGTATTGGGTTGATCACTCATGATCTGCTCCCATTCTATGAAAGATCCGTACGACTGTTTGTGAAATAACTCATGTTACGCCGTAACTATGAGGAAATAAATCGAATTTGCCAAACCGCTAAAGATTATATACACTTACTTATTATCCGTATAGTCAAAGTCTGAGTAAATAATTTTTGAGCAAATGGCCACTAACCTGACTGTTGAACATGCCCTGTTGGGCTTCGTCTATGAGCAGCCCAGCTACGGCTACGAAATCTATCAACAACTCTCCACGCCAGACGAGTTATGGCAAGTCTGGCGCATAAAACAGAGCCAACTCTATGCGCTGTTGACAAAGCTGGAAGATGGGGAGTATCTCACGGCAACGTTACAAGTACAGGATACGCGGCCGCCGCGTAAAGTTTACGCGCTCACCGAGCGCGGCCGCACGGTCTACGAGCAGTGGCTATCAACACCGGTGCCCCATGGTCGCCAGATGCGGCTCGAATTTCTGACCAAGCTCTATTTTGCCCAAAGACAGCACCCGGATCAGCTCTATACGCTGATTGAAGGGCAAACCAAGGCCTGTCAACAGTGGCTAGCCGAATTGCAGGCACAAGCCATTGCGCAGCCTGATACCGCCTACTTCAGCTTTGCCGTCCAACAATTTCGACTACAACAGGTCGAATCCTTTGTGACATGGCTGGAAATTGCCGGCAGGTGCTGGCGGTTCAGGTCAAGCAGGAAAGGGGTAGACAAGTAGACAAGTAGACAAGTAGACAAGTAGAACTTTCGTTGTTTATCGCGCTGCCTGCTTCCTCCCAACCAACCACTAATTCTATCATCCTTCTCGCGTAACAGAAAGAGAACTCGTATGCGCAGACAATTCCACCTGACACTTTCGTTGTTCAGCGCGCTGTTGCTCCTCTTGGGTTGTGTGCCGGTTGCGCCCGGTGTTGCAACGGAAGCCGATACCTCAAGCAGTACAGAAACGATTACCCTCAACGTCTTTGCGGCGGCGTCGTTGACCGATGCTTTTGGCGAAATCGGCGAAGCCTTTGGCACCGCCAACCCGGGAACCGAAGTCATCTTTAATTTTGCCGGATCCAACCAACTGGCCACCCAGATTGGGCAAGGCGCGCCGGCGGATGTTTTTGCCTCGGCCAATGGAACCCAGATGATCGCGGCGATCGACAGCGGGCGCATTATCTCGGGCACGCAACGTACCTTTGTGCGCAATCGCCTGGTAGTCATCACCCCTGGTGACAATCCGGCTCGCCTAACTACGCTTCAGGATCTAGCGATCCCGGGGGTGAAGGTTGTCTTTGCCGCCGCCGAAGTACCGGTCGGGCAGTACACGCAGACTTTCCTCGATAAAGCCGAAGGAAGCGCTACCCTGGGAACCGGCTATAAGGAGGCGGTGATTGCCAATGTTGTCTCCTACGAAGCCAATGTGCGCGCCGTGTTGACCAAGGTTACCTTGGGCGAAGCG
Source organism: Caldilineaceae bacterium (assembly GCA_034432375.1). Taxonomy (GTDB): domain Bacteria; phylum Chloroflexota; class Anaerolineae; order Caldilineales; family Caldilineaceae; genus JAHBVH01. The sequence goes on along the minus strand of DAOUCA010000197.1, from coordinate 636 downwards.
GATGCCGGCGTCGTCTACACCTCTGACGTGGGGGCCGCCGCCGAAGAAGTGATGCAAATCGAAATTCCCGACGAACTCAACACGATTGCCGGCTATCCGATTGCACCGCTGGCCGATAGCGCACAGCCAGAGATGGCGCAGCAATTTATCGACTACGTCCTGGCCTCCGCAGGGCAACAGGTGCTGGCGCGCTATGGCTTTATTCCTGCACCTTGATAACCGCTCGGCTAGCGATGCATAACGGGTAGCAATTCAAGTACGCCCCAGGTATTAGTCCCTGGGGCGCTGTTTCATGCTCTTTGATGGGCTTACCGTCAACGCTCCTAGTACGTGACGGCCTAAATTGACCAATAGCTTAATCCAGCGGGTCACGGACCCGCCTTGAGCTAGGGTACTATAGGCTTATTTACGCCGCGGTGTACTAGTGTTTTGTCAGACAAGTTGTGACAGGTAAGGGACGACGATGCGTAGGTCCCATTTGCAATGGGACAGGCGTTGAATAGCGGCAGTGCCATCAGCAGCGTTGCGACACTTGTCACGCTACAAGCGTGACCTACGGCTCAGGATAATATACCCGTCATTACTTATCTGACAAAACAGTAGTACAGTGTAAGCTTAGTTTTGATAGTTTACAGG
>DAOUCA010000196.1:0-13293 GCA_034432375.1 Caldilineaceae bacterium | reverse complement strand
AATGAGAAGCGGAGTTTTGCGGACCAACGGGATCGCGTGCGTCGCACTGACCGCCAACTGCTTCCAGTCCGCTAGATGCTTCCGTCAGTGCGACGCACGCTGGCCGAAACTAGGGGTTTCATTCTGATTTGAGTATAAGTAAAAGCGATAAAGTTTTTAGAAAACGGAGGTTGAGCTTGTCGTAGTCGGGGCCGCTTTGGCTTCGCGCCCGAAGGGCTCCCGCTCAGCCTCCGCTACCGTGGATTTATTTCTAAAAACTTTCGGGAAATGACTTAAGAAGATTGTGTTGGCAACGGTAGATGATTGAGCAAGCCCATTGGCCGCAACCGGCGGTCAACCAGAATCGATTGACGATTGAAGTTTGGAAACCGCGTCGCCCCCTATTGCTGGTGGCGATCTTTGGTGCATTACTTCTGCATGGCGGGCTTGCGCTCTATGGCAGCTATGGCAATACCTACGATGCCTATATTCACATGTTCTTTGCCGACCACTGGCTCAAGAGCTGGTTTGATCATTGGGAACCGCGCTGGTACACCGGCTTTACGATGACCAGCTATCCACCGCTCTCCCATCAAAGTGTGGCGCTACTTTCGCTCATTACGGGGGATTTGCGTACCGCCTTTGTAGTGGTGCAGACCAGCGCGATGGCGCTCTTAACGGTTGGCATGTACCGCTTTGCCCGCCTGTGGGTGGATGAGGAGGCGGCCCAATGGGCGGCGCTCTGGCTGGTGCTCGCCTCTGGTATTGCGGAAACAGTGCATGTCTTTGGTCAGTTGCCCACAATTGTCTCGCTCAGTTTTCTGCTCAACGCGCTGCCTTACATCTATGCTTGGATTAATGGTGGTCCCAAACGCAATCTTTGGCGTGGCTGGGCATTGATCGCAGCGACAACGGGGGCCCACCATGTCACAACGCTCTTTGGTGCGGTCTTTATCATCGCCCCGGTCGTGCTATTGGTCCTGCTGCAACGGTTGTACACACCCCTGGCCGACGAGTTGGTCGCCATTCGTTACTGGACACGCCGCACCTGGCGTGCCTTCTCGGCCCAATACGTACGCCGGATCATCGGCCCAACTCTCCGTACTGCGCTCTTTGGCGTGGGTGCGCTGGCGCTGCTCTTCCTCATCGTCTGGCCCTACTGGGTCTGGAGTAGCACCGATCCGATTAGCCAGGTGCCGATTCCCCATGCCAGCCGCGATAATTTTTTCGTCAATTTGAATGCGGGCCTGATCTTCTGGATCATTCCCTATGGCATGTTGATCCCGCTGATGCCCTATATCTTCATCAAAGGCTTTGGCAAGCGCACTTGGCCACTCACCGCCTCGATCGCGCTGATGACGCTACTGGGAACCGGTGGTACAACGCCCATTCCCAAGCTGCTGCTCGGGGGAGCCTTTGATATTCTGACGCTTGATCGCTTTACGCTCTGGGCCTCGATCTTGATGTTGCCGCTGGCTGGGCATTTTACGGTGAGCCTCAATCGGGGTGCGGTTGGTCGTTGGCTGCAACATCAATTGGGCCGAGCATCTTGGCACACTGTTCAAGTGATGCTACTAGGAGGGCTGGTTGCGCTCTTTATCTTCACCGTGAGTCTGCCGCACTTTCGTCGCTTTCAACCGGCACCGATTGACATGCAACCGATTGTCAACTTTCTCAATAAAGATCAACATAGCCGTTGGCGCTATCTCACCTTGGGCTTTGGCGACCAGATGGCGTGGCTCTCGATCCAAACGGATGCCCTCCAGGTCGACGGTAACTATCACTCCGCTCGTCGCCTGCCAGAGATGACGACCACCTCGGTGGAGCGCTTGGAAGGGGCCAAGTTTCGCGGCATCCCTGGCATTGGCTCGCTGCAACAATTTCTCAATGTACCAGAGAAGTACAACCTGAAATATATCTTCTCCAACGATAACTTCTATGACCCGTTGCTCTACTTTTATGGCTGGCACCGCATTGGTACATTGGAAAATGATATTATGGTCTGGGAGCGCGAAGATATCCCTGTCTTGCCGGCTGTGCTGCCGCGGCGCGAGATTCCTCTCTATCAACGCATCATGTTTGGAACCTTGCCCCTGGCCGCACTGCTGGCCGCGATTGTCACCACAACGAGCGATTATTGGTACTTGCCCTTAACCGTACTGGCCGAGCTCCTTGGCGTACATGCGCAGCTGACGCGGGCACGGCAACGGCATGCAGTGCTCACTGGCCGGATGCGCAACTGGTGTGCTCGCTGGCTCTGGCAACCGCTCGATAGCCGGCTCTTGGCCGTGACACAACTTGCCCTCGACGCCGATCCATTGCCTCCCCCTTGGCAGGCTCACATTAGTGACCTCTGCCGCAATGTCCAGCACCGGGCCGCAGCGATCGGTACACAGACGCGCCGCCGCCATCTCTTTTTGTTGGTCGCCGTTGGCCTGACGCTGCTACTTGCCGGTAACCTTTGGCTGCGCTGGCAACAGCGCCAACCACAAGCGGTTGTTGCTGCCTACTATGATGATATCGACTTCAAGCGCTTTGCTGCTGCCTATGCGCGGCTCAATCCACAGACACGCCCACCATTTGAAGAATTTATGCTAAATCTCTCCGTACAAGGTGGGTTGCTCTCGTCTTATAGTAAACTTGATGCGCTGAAGATGCAGACCATTATTGCTGACGGAACACATCAAGAAGTGGCGGTTACTGCTGCCTACATTACGGCGCTCTCCGCCTATACCAATACCACTACGCTTAGCCTCGATCGCGTGGATGGTGGATGGCGGATTGCACCGCCCCCCTCTGATCTAGCGCAGCCACCCGATCAATTCCTCCGTCTTCCCGAGGTCAACTGGCTGGCGCAAGGGCGTAGCCAGACAACGGGCGGCACAACCAACGTTGCCGAACTGCTTGACCGCCCCGATCTCACCGTGCTTTCGGCACGTTTGGTGCAGCGCGATGGCGGGCAATACAGCCTCGTCGGCGAAGTGCTAAACCAGGATGTTGACCCGGCCGACGTCACGGTGACTGGCACCATCTATGACACGCATGGCAATCGATTGACATGGTATAATGCGGGTGATGTGACGATCCATAAGGTGTTGCCACTGGAGATTGTGCCTTTTCGGATCGACTTTGAGGGAGTAGCTGGTGCAGCGCTGCTGGACTCCTCCTTGCAAAGGGACACCGATCCCTTGGATTTTGCGCCCCAGGCAACCTGGGCCTACGAGAAACCACCAGGGATCACCATTGGTAAGTTTGATGTTGTCGCCAAGGCGGTTGTCACGCAGCGCGATCTCCAACGCGCCATTGGTGCCCAGGATCTGCGTGTGGAAGCCACAGCCGATGGTACGCTGATCCTACATGGTACGCTGATCAACAATGATCTACGTGAGGCAACGATTCCCCATCTGCTGATCACCTTGTATGACGAAAACGGCGAAGTGATGTGGGTCGACCATCACTATTTGCCGGCTGCCATTCGCCCCCAGCGTACAGAGCTGTTTTCTCTGCCCCTTACCGCTGCCGCAACGGTCTATGATCAGCAGGTGGCCGGTGAACATTACACCAATTCGTTGCAGGATAAGGCCCAGCTTGCTCCGATCCGTGCCGATTTCATCCCGCTTCCTGCCGGCCATGCCTATCGCTTTCTGCGCGTAAGCGTCAACTATTTTATAGAGGAATAGGGCACCTTGTAATAAAATGAGGTAATCAAATAAGCGAATCGGTGAACCAGACGCAAGAGGATAGAGGGATGGCGTGGCCTCCACGATGGCATTCAGATGGCATTCAGTTGGCATTGGGTTTGCACTGATGCTTGCCCTCTATGTGTTCACCGGTTGCTGGTCCACTGGTCGTTCTGCCGTGTCAATATCATCGGGTGAGACGCCGACCGGCGCGGATAAAAGCCTAACCATATTGGCTCCCACCTCTGTTCGCGCTGGGACGCCAGTCACTGTCACTGTCATCGGCGACCCAGCAGCCGCTGGACAGGGTATTCAACTCTTTCTGAGCAATACCAACGGCACAACGCTGTTTACAGCCGGGCAACTTGGCGACAAAGCTATCTTTTTGCTCGACAGCGCCCTCACCCAGACCGCTGGCCAGGCAACGCTAATTGCCCAAAGTGGAGAAGCACATGCCACCTTTTCGCTGGCGATTGTTGCGCGTGATGCGGTGGAGCCACTCTTAGCGTTGGTCGGTCCCCGCTCGATTACGGCTGATGGCGATCATTGGACAATGCTTACCGCGCTGCCCAATGATCAATTTGGCAACGCCGTGGCGGATGGTACTCTTGTTATTGTGCGTGTTCTCTACCCAACGGACGTTCAAGCAACGCAAGCCGTTGGGCGCGATGCCATTGAAGTTCTCACCACCGAGACAACCCATCTAGTTGCTTCGCTGCGTATTGACAGCCGTATAAAAGCTGGCCGCATCGATATGGCCGCAACAAGTGGCAATGCACACAGCGCTGAACGCACGGTCTTGGCCGTGCCGGGAGCACCAGTCGCTTTTGGGCTAATCGCCGAAACGCGGCAAGGTAACGCCGATGGCAGGCACCTCGTGACCGTGGCTACCGAGCCGTTGGTTGACCGCTATGGTAACCAATTGCTCGATGGCACAGCGGTAACATTTCTGGTAACCAATCCCGATGGCACAACACGCACATTGCCGGCACAAAGCATTGATGGCAAAGCAACGGTACAACTGCAAGCGCCAACGGTGGCAGGCTCTTTGCAAATTGAGGCGCTACTCCTCAACACAACGAGTCGAATACTAACCCTGGAGTTTGCGGCGGGGATCGGGATCGCGCCTATTCCACTGCGTGTTACGCCCACTGCGGAACTGCTTACGCTTGTCGCCGGACCCATGTTGGGACCACTCGGGCAGTATATTCCTGATGGGACAGAAGTGCGCTTTACCGTGCGGCCTGCGGGAATCGGCGAATTTGCGCAGGAACTGACGGTACCTGCTGTGGCCGGCTTTGCCACAGCGGTCATTCGCCGTAATCTGCTGGCGACAGGGCACTATACCGTCCATGTTACAGCCGGTGCCGGTGAAGGCTCTATCACGATCGATCTGCCGTGAGTTTATTGGGAGTTACGCACTTCTCTGGTTTCGATACGCAAAAAAGCCTGCTACTCAACCGACGAACTACGCACTCCTATTGATATCACTAGATTAGAGGAAATCGCCCATTGCGCGTATAAAGGGTACAATTTGGTGGATTCTCCTGGTGAGCCTGCTTGCTGTGGCAATGGGAGCACTGATTGGGCTGGGACAGTTGATGATGCGCACGCAGTCCGGTGCCGACCCGGCCACTGCACTCAATTTGCTCCCAGTCGTCCCCGCTGATCTGGAAGAGCGGCTGCTTTGGCTACCAGATCGCCCCCTATCCACCCAACAACGAGCGTTAGAACCGAACACGCGTGAGCTGATCGCGGGGGCCTATTCGCGCGCTTGGGCGCAGTGGGGAATTTCGTTGGAAATCGGTCAAGCTTACGGTTTGACAACCTACTTCTCCGGACCGGCGCTGGCCGGCGTCACGCGCAATGTGACCCAAACGGTGGCCAGTGGATGGACCATGCGCCAGAGCAATCTACACCACGAATTGGAGCTGCACTATTATGCTGATGATGGTGCAATTGTCGCCTTCACCGATCGCAATGTGCAATTGGTGCAACAATTTCGGCCGGGTGAATCTGCGCCGGCGAATCGCAGCGCAGGCTATGTATTGCAGAGTGACCATCGTTACGATGTGGTAATGTTGCTTCAAGATGGCAACTGGCGCGTCTATCAATGGCTGCGTTTGGGCGATGCTGACCCTGCCGTCAATAGCCCCTGGCAGCGCACAGAGAACACCCCCACGCGAACTGTTCGTCCGGCGGCGGTTGCAACAATCGCGGCTGGCAGCATCTTGATCAACGGCCAACGCATTGCGCTTGCCGGCGTCAACTACTACCCCCAAGCCGCGCCGTGGACAGCCTTTTGGCCAACGTATAGTCCTGCCCAAACGACAGTTGATCTGCAACGGATCCGCGAACTTGGCCTGAACACTGTCCGCATCTTTCTCCCCTACGAAGACTTTGGCGGGACCATGGTTACCGCTGCGCGACGTGCGCAATTGACCAATTTTTTGGATCAGGCCGCGACAGCAGGGGTGCATGTCATTATCACCCTCTTTGATCATCACACCGATCACCATCCTGCAACGTGGGCCGCCGATGCGCGCCACCTTGCCACCCTGGTGCCCTACTTTGCCGAACACCCGGCAATCCTGGCGTGGGATATTAAAAACGAACCGGATCGAGATTATGGGTATAATGGCCAACCCCTCGTCGACGCCTGGCTACGCTTTGTGGCGCATCATGTGCGCTGGCACGATCCCAACCACCTGATCACGATTGGTTGGTCCACTCCCGAAGCAGCAACGACCCTTAGTGATGTTGTCGATTTTGTGGCCTATCACTACTTTGATGAGCCGACAACCTATCTGGACCGCATTGGTCTCCTGCAACAAGCCGTGGGCAATAAACCACTGCTGCTAGAAGAATTTACCTTTTCGACCTGGAATTCCCCTTTCTATCCCGGCCACACCGAGCTCGAGCAGGCCAATTACTACGCCGCCATGCTCAACAACCACCAATTGACCGATAGCCTCGGCTATCTCGTTTGGACGCTTTACGACTTTGACACAGTGCCTCTGGCCGAATTTCGCTACCCCTGGCAGCGGGCGACGCAGGCGCACATGGGACTCTTTCGCCGCGATGGCTCGGCGAAACCGGCCGCCGTATTGGTCGACCCTGCTGTCCAACGAAATCTTACGACGCTTTCCATTCGGCAACAATTGGGAAAACCGTTTTGGCTTACGGTTGGCAGCCTTGCCCTGCTATGCCTTCTCCTGCTATTCCTACTTTATCTTTGGCGTAGACGCCTGCGCCGCCGCCGATAACGGCAGCAACTCCTTCTTCTACACAGCTGTGTGATACAACGTTTGCCCGATCTTCCTTACTGTAATTCGTTAGACAGGTTTACTCTTCTTTTACAACGCTATACTGTGGCTATCAGTTAGGTCTCATGCACTTTCGTAAACTTGCTAGTACGTAGCGGCTGTTTGCTTGGAAGAATCTTCAGGTTAGCTATTGGTCTATTTAGGCCGTCGTGTATTAGTCGGCTATTGGCGCTGGCAGTAAAGAGTTCAATTTTTACTGTCATAGGATGAACGACTGAAATATAAGGAATTTTTTATACGAAGCTGCGTCAAAAAGTAACATTTTGTGCACAGATCAGCATGTTACTTTTTGATGCAGCGGAGTATACACAGTGCGGAAAGAGGCAACTCAGGATGAAAATTGCAGTGATTTCCCCCTATCCACCCAGTCAAGGCACGCTCAATGAGTATGCCTATCATTTCGTCCATGCGCTGCGCCAGAAACCGGAAGTGACGGAAGTTGTTGTCCTCTCCGATGAATTGCCGGCCGCCGAGGTCTATCCGCAGCGCGAACAGAGTACACGTCAATTGGCCGCGTTGCAAATCCTTCCTTGTTGGCGCTTTAATGCCCGTCGCAATATTGCCCGCATTACCCAGGCGATTCACACTGTTAAGCCGGATATTGTGCTCTTCAACATTCAATTTGCCTCGTTTGGTGGGCGCAAACGGGCCGCCACTATGGGTTTGATGGCCCCCCTGGCTCTAAAAGCGCTGGGCTATCCGGTCGTGGTTCTGCTGCACAACATCATGGAGACGGTTGATCTAAAAAATGCCGGCTATGCCAATTCGATTCTCATGGAACGGCTCATTCGTCTCTTTGGTAATGTGACCACTCGCCTGGTCCTCACGGCCGACCGTGTTGCCCTGACAATTCCCAAATATGTAGAAATTCTGACCGAAAAATATGGCGTGGAAAATGTCATCTTGACACCGCACGGCAGCTTTGAAAAGAGTGACCCAGCACAACCGGATAGTGTGCCTTCCTTCGTCTTACCAACTGGGGTTAAGCAGATCCTGGCGTTCGGCAAATTTGGCACCTATAAGCGTGTCGAGGCGTTGATTGAAGCCTTTCAACAGTTACAGGCTGCTGGCCGCCAGGATCTTGAATTGGTCATTGCCGGCAGCGACAGCCCCAACGCGCAAGGCTATTTAGCCAGCATGGCGACCCGCTATGCCGCGATTGCCAACCTGCGCTTTACCGGCTATGTGCCGGAAGAAAAGGTTGCAGAGATCTTTACCGAGGCCGCTGTCGTCGTCTTCCCCTACACGAGCACTACTGGCAGTTCTGGTGTACTACATCAAGCTGGCAGCTACGGCAAACCGGCAGTGCTGCCCAAGATTGGGGATCTCGCCGAAGTGGTGGAAGAAGAGGGCTATGCTGGGGAATTTTTTGTGCCTGATGATCGTCAAAGCTTAGCCACTGCCATCGCCAAGGTGCTCGATGATGGCGCCTATGCACAGGCGTTAGGTGAACAGAACTATTTAGCATCTCAGGGGCTTTCCATCAACGATGTTGTCGATTGGTATCTGCTCCACTTTGAACAAATTTTACAGGAAAAAGCGCACAAGCAACTCTCTGCAATGAATCGCTGGCGCTGGCAAGGGCGCCTTGTGCCCAAGTTGGCTTCGGCCTAACCGGACGGTTGGAACTTGATTTCCAGCCGCGCCCCTGCACAAAACACATCAGCCTGCTCCTTCTGCCTCAGGATGGACCAACTGCCGACGTGTGACCGATTTTGGAGAGATCTATGTTTGCTCGCAATCCTAAAGAAGTGCAAGTTTATTTTTTGCGTATAGCCATTGTAACGATTCTGACCGTACTAGGTATGGCGTTGCCTTATGGCGCGCCTGTTTATGCAAGTCCGCTATCCATTGCGAAGACGAGTCGTACCGCTGTTGGCATTGACAGCAACGCCGCCATGATTGACGATGATCAAGATGGCATTCCCAATGCCGTCGAATGCCTGGGGGAATCTACGCTGCTACCCCTGGCCGTGATCAACGGTTCTTTTGAGACGCCCGATATTCGCAATTCCCTGGCCTTAACAAGCCGGCAGTGGGGCTCCTATCCCCAAATTGCGGTCTCCTACAAATCGTTCCTGGTCGATGGCTGGTCCACAACGGCCACCGACAGCGAGATCGAACTCTGGCGCAGCGATTTTGAAAATGTCAAACCCTACAAAGGCAAACAATTCGCCGAAATCAATGCCAACCAGAGCGCGGCGCTCTATCAAGATATTGCCACCGTCGCTGGCAGCACCATGCGCTGGTCTTTTGCCCACCGTGGGCGCACGGGCACCGATACGATCGAACTGCTTGTAGGGCAGCCAGCGGGTCCCTACACCTCCCTCGGAACCTTTTCCACTGGGAAAAACGCTTGGGCTGTCTACACGGGGAGCTATTTTGTGCCCGCCGGCCAAACTGCAACACGTTTTCTCTACAAGGCAATTGCTACCGCCAATCACGATAATACGACCGGCAACCTGCTCGATGAGATTCAATTCTTCTCATCTGCCCCGTGTGACCGCGATACCGACGGCGATGGGGTAGAAAATAGCCATGATCTCGATAGCGACAATGATGGCATCTTGGATATTGTTGAGGCGGGCCTAATTGACGCCAATGGTGATGGCAAGGTTGACCAATCTGCCGAGTTGGGTAGCGCTGGTGCTGTGCCCGACAGCGACAGTGACGATTTACCCGATTTTCTCGATCTCGACGCCGATGGCGACGGCATTCCCGATGTCGTCGAAGGGCAACCGACCGCTAGTTATGTAGCACCATCTGGCACTGTTGACCACAACGGGATTGATCAAGCCTATCATGGCGGATTCCAGCCGGTTGATAGTGATGGCGATGGCGATCCCGACTATCTAGATCATGACTCCGACGCGGATGGCTGGTCGGACCGTACCGAAAGTCACAGCAAGTTGCTTGGCGTTGACAATGACCACGATGGTTTGGATCAACAGGTGGACGTTGATGATACGCAGTGGGGACCTCCTGCCGCTGATATCACAGATCCATTGGCAATCTATCCAAATAATAGCGCCGAAAATGATTGGCGCAACACGACGATTCAGAACAATGGCAGCGATGTCGGCAGTGGCGAAGATGGCGGGTTGGAATCAGAACCATTGCCCGGCAATCCCAGCCACTTTATTGGCAGCATTGGCACCACGGCACCCGCTGGCACGGTGAGTGCGGCTGCGGCCCAGGCCACCAACGTTGCCTGGCACAAAGCCATCAGCAGAAAGATCTACGCGCTCGGGCTTGACGACTTAATGCCGGCAGCCGGTCCCTTGAGCACGACCCCCAAAGCGGCAATCCCAGCCGACGTGTTGGCGGTGACCAATGCTCCCGATGCCAAAGCGGTCGATTTTGTCGACAGCGCAGGACGTGTACAGGCGGTCGCGCTCGGCATTCTTTCGCTTGGTGAGCCTTATGCCCACGATTATGGGGTCTGCAACCGCTTCAAAGGCTACAGCTTTGATCAGATCGCACCGCAACAGATCAATGTACCACCGGCTGAGCGGGCGTGGTTCTGGCACTCGACGGCACAAAGTGTGGACCACGGCTATGAGGATGCGTTGCTCTTTCATATCTTTGTCAACGAAACCGAGAAGACGTTCCACATCGACAGCCGCTGGACCCAAGATGAGTATGATGGCGGCTTTGACTTCGCCTTTGATTACGTCTTCAATATGCAAGTCTGGAGCAATGAGCCGGCTACCAGTCAACAACTGCTTCAAGCAATTCTGCTGCGGCTCACGACCTTTGGCGACGGCGACTGGCAGGTGATCTACCACAACCGAAGCGCGCCTGTCGCACCGGCTGTCATTATCCGACATGCCGCGACGACGCTTGACACGGTGACGCTGGATTTGACTGCGCTGGCTACCCAGGCAACAACGGCCCGTCTCTACGGCACCTGGCGCAGTCAGAGCAGCCGGCTGCAACTTCAGCCCTTTGAACAACAGCTAACGCTGACCGCCGGCGCACAGCAGGTGCCGCTAACCTTTCCTGGCTTGCTCGACGCCACGATTTATGTCGAGAGCAACGGCTTTGTGGATAAGGTTTACGCCGGCAGTGGTCTTTGGTTTGCCGCCGGGACGGACCAAAGTAACGAGGAGAAGTTGACCCTGGGCGAGTGCCGCTCTACCGAAGGGATCGACAAGCAGGATCTTTTGCTGGCCGGCTGTGCTGATTTGGCTACGGTATTCCCAGGTAGCGCGGACAGTGTTGGCATCGGGCGCACCCTCAACCCCAACGGCATGACGGTTGATGTAAGTCCTTATCAGGCTTTGCGCTTTTGGGCTAAAGGCAATGGTACGGCGGTACGGATTCTGTTAGAGACCGCTGGCATTACCGATGCTGATTATTATCAGACCGTCTTTGTGCCGAGCCGGGAATGGCAGCAATATATCGTCCCACTGAATGACTTTCAACAGCGGGGCTTTGGGCAACCCACGCTCTATACAGGGCAGGATGTGAAGGCTGTGCTCTGGTTAAATGCTGAGAATAATGGCCAACCCTTTGAAGTGGCGCTCGATCAGGTTAGCTTTACCAACAGCGGTCTGTTGGCACCCATTGCCCTGGCCGAAAGCAATGGTGACACCAACGCACGCCCAGTCAGCTTTGCCGCCGGCGAAGCAGTTGACATCGCCGGCACCACGCTTTTCTACACTGTTGATGATGGCCAAACATTCCAGACGGCACCGCTGCAAACAACCCGTGCGGCTAGTGGTCAAACCACAGTGCAGGGCCAATTGCCGGGCCAGCCGTTGGGCAGCGATGTGCGCTATTTTGTAGAAACGGTCCATACCAATGGCTACCGTAGCCGCATGCCGATCGATGCGCCACGCGCCTACTATCGGTATCAGGTTGACGCCCGCCCGCTTCTTCTGGTCGATGATTTTGGGGGCAGTCGCCCTTACAATCGCCTTGGTGGCAACAGCGGCCTCTTCAACGACCCCATCCACGGTGGAACGTTGATGGCATACCAGAGTGAGCAACAGTTGATACTCGACTACACGGTTGCGCAGAGCGATCAATATGCCGGGTACTACAGCGAACTCAACCAACTTGATGCGCGCGCCTACACAACGCTCGATCTACTGATCCGGGGTACCGTCTCCGGCGAACAGTTGCATATCGGTCTGCGTGATCAACAGGGCTATGAGCCGCGCTTGAGTGTGGGTGATTTCTTGCCCGGTGGACTGAGCACAGAGTGGCAGTGGGTCCAAATTCCGCTCGCGTCCTTTGGCGTACAACTCGATCGCAGTGCATTACAGAGCCTGAGCCTGACTTTTTACAACAGCTATGGGCCGGCCAGTGGTCGTCTCACTATTGCCGAAATCGGCTTCACCAGCATGGCAACACCGCTGGTGATCGATAGCTTTGACGATCTCGACATGCAACAAAATGGTCAGGGGCTGGGCTATTGGATATCAGCGCCGCAAAGTTCACTGACCGCGCAACCAGTCGCCGGCGATGCCACCAAACGTGGTGGTGCTGCGCTGCAACTCGATTACACAGTGGCAACGGACGGCTATGCGCTTTGGCACAGCGAATTGGGTGGGGTGAGTGCGCCAGAAGGGGCGATGTTAACATTTTGGGTACGGGGGGAAACCCAACCGGTCCCCGTTTCACTCTATCTCACCGACCACAACGGACGAGCCCGCGTCGCTTTGGCCGACTACATAACGCTAAGCCAACAGTGGCAATTGGTGGAAATCCCTCTGGCGGCCTTTACAACACAAGGGGTTGACCGCACACAACTGACGGGCTTTGAGGTTGCCTTTGAATTTGGCGTGGGCAGTGGCACGATCTGGATCGACAATCTCCGACTTGGTGCAGCCGGTGCGCCAGAGGTCAATCATCCAGTGCTCTTCTTGCACGAAGAGGATCAACAGCCCCTGGCACTTCATCTATCCGCTGGTGGCCAGTGGACGATCACCAGTGATGTAGCCTGGCTAACGGCTGTACCGCGTGGGGCTGGTGCAGATACGCTCTTCGTAGAGAGCAAGCCACGGGGGATGGCCATTGGAACCTATACGGGTACATTAACCGTGACCAGCATCGATAGTAGCACCGGCACATCGCGCAGCGCACAGATTACCGTCAATTTGACCGTTACCCAGGTGCGCAGCGCAGTCACGCAGATCTTCTTACCGGTTGTTAGTCGCTGAGTGAACTATACTGCGTTCAGAATGAGAACCGGAGTTTTGCGGACCAACGGGATCGCGTGCGTCGCACTGACCGCCAACTGCTTCCAGTCCGCTAGATGCTTCCGTCAGTGCGACGCACGCTGGCCGAAACTAGGGGTT
>DAOUCA010000195.1:0-72286 GCA_034432375.1 Caldilineaceae bacterium | reverse complement strand
ATGAGAACCGGAGTTTTGCGGACCAACGGGATCGCGTGCGTCGCACTGACCGCCAACTGCTTCCAGTTCGCTAGATGCTTCCGTCAGTGCGACGCACGCTGGCCGAAACTAGGGGTTTCATTCTGATTTGAGTATAGCAATTTGTAGCTTGCCAGCCGTTTGTCCATCGTACTGTCATAGATGAATTGCAACTCGGTCAAAGAGAGAAATGGACCATCCGTACCAGTAACTTTGAGCAGAGAATCATTGCGGCGTGTAATGACCTGGAATTCACCGGAAAGCTCTTCTTCGACTTGGATCTGTTTCTCTTGTAAGACCCATTCCGTCCATGCTTGATTATAGAGGTGAATTACGGCTTTGCTGCCAGCGTCGTATTTGGCCATATACTTTGCGACTGTACGAGTTTTTCAAGGTAGCGGTCCCACGACATTTGTCGTGGGACCGCTATCGCAGTTTGATTACCCAAAGAGCGCAATATCTACCGACGGTCGCATCTCGGCGCAGACGGCCAACATTTGGTGAACATCATTGTTGATAAAGTCGTCGAAAAGCTCCTCATCGACTTGGTTGCCTTCATCAAGCGCTGTGTAGCTCTGCTGCATGAGGATATAATCAAAGCGGGGTCCCCACTTTCGGGTGCCCAACCGTGCCGTTGTGGAACAGTTATCGACCATATAGGCGACCCCTTTGTAGTGCATGTAGGGGTTAAGCGAGTCGACCGCTTCGATAATCGATTCATTGGCGATCTCCGAATAGGGATGACCTTTCTCCTTGAGCAGATCGACCTGTGCCATCATCGTGGCGACATAGACACCCGCCGTGACTGGGTGGATTGGCGTCTTGTCCGCATCACGCTTTGCGCGGACCGCAATCCCCGTCTGCCACATCTCAGTACCATCAATGGTACCCATTGGGTAGCGTTGGTGACGTTCCTGTGCCTGAATCACACTGCGAATCTCATTGCCCGACGCAACTTCTTCGTAGATCTCCATCAAGATCTCAAACGCCGGATGGTAGGCCGCAGAATAGGCGCGGCGGAAAATCTCCTGTCCTTGCTCATCCAGCGCTTCGTAGACAGACAAAATGCCATCCTTAGAGATCTTCTGGCTAATCGGTCCCGTGATCGACTCGACAGCATTTGTAAATGCCTCTTCATGAGACTGTCCGTGGCTGATAAACCAGCGGTAGAGACTTTCGACAATGCCATGAACCGCGCCCAACAGGATCCCTCGCTCACCAAAAATGTCGGACTTATACTCAGACTCCATCGTTGTCTGGAAGGTCCAAGGTGAGCCCAATGCAACAGACCAACCCAAGGCAATATCGGTTGCCCGGCCATCAATATCCTGGTGGATCGCAAAGCTGGAGTTAATCCCTGCGCCATTCACCTCTTTGCCCTGTTCATAGAGACGACGGACCGATGGACCCATGCCTTTGGGGCAGACCGCAATGACATTGATATTATCGGGGAACGACTCGCCAATGCTTTGCAGATAGCCCAACAAAAAGCCATGGGAGAGGCCCAATGTTGCGCCGGGGCGAATGGCTTTGAAAATATCCTTGTACAACTGCGCCTGTGCCGCATCCGCGATCAATAAAAGTACCAGGTCGGATTCAGCAATCACCTCATACATCTCGCCCAATGTGCCGTTCTCTTCCGTAAAGCCGACTTCTGCTGCTTTGGCGGCCGATGATGAGTTTGCACGCAAGCCAATTTTGACGCGAATGTCAGTCCCGGCCAAAGAATCGCGTAGGTTCTGGGCTTGGGCTGGCCCTTGGGATGACCAACCCAATACGCCGATCTGTTTAATCCCTGCAAACGCCTTCGGCAGTAAAGGAAAAAGATGACGTCCACCGCGCACGACATACTCTACCGTATCACCAATCTCAATTTTCTCTTTTGTAAAAATATCGGTTTTGAAATCCAGATTCATCGTTTGCTTCCCTGCAATATGGGGCTTGATCTGGCAGCAGCGATGTGCCGTTGCTCATCGCTGCAAATCGATCAAACCAAATGCTATTTCATTTGTGCTTACTTGAAAATCCTATTTTATCATACTTATACGCCACCGGTAGAAAATCGCTTCGCTTCCTCGGCGCTTATCGAGCCATTACGGCTGGCGCGCCAACCGGCGATGCTTTTGTGGCGGGCATGGGTGCGGTTGCCGCGCACCATGGCAACTGGCCCTGTGCGCACCATCTCGCTGATTTCAAAATTGTCGAGCAACTCAATCAGGGCATCAATCCGCTGCTCAGAGCCCACGATCTGAACAACCATGCTGTCCAGGCTAACATCCACAATCTCTCCTTTGTAGATATCAACCAACTGGATAATCTCTGACCGTGTTTCCGTAGACGTTTGTACCCGGATGAGCGCCATTTCACGGATGATCGACGGATCATCCGTAACATCTTCCACCCGTGTGACATCAACCACCTTGCGCAGTTGCTTAATCACCTGATCGGTCATGTGTTCATCACCATTAACGACAAAGGTCATACGGCTAATTCCGGGTCTTTCGGAATGACCAACCTGTAGGCTATCTATATTAAAATTACGTCGGCGCAATAAGCCTGCCACCCGGTTGAGCACGCCAGGCTTATCACGCATCCAAGCAATGAGTGTGTGTTTCATGAGCTTTTCTCACTTTCTATGTTTGGGAATAGAGAATAAAGAATGAGGAATGGAGCGACGCTTGGTTCTTCATTCCTTATTCTTCATTTCTTATTTTTCATCTCATTTCTACCAACTTGGCTCCACGCCGCTATACCCTTGCATGACAGCAGTTGCTTTGGGACGGCGGATCATATCATCAACGGCGCGGCCAGGCGCGATCATCGGATAGACATTGACCTCTTCCTTGACGCGAAAGTCGATGAGGAATGGCCCCGGCGTATTGTTCGCCTGCGTGATGGCCGCAACTACTTCCTCCGGCTTGCGCACAACAAGTGCCGGAATGCCGTAAGCTTCCGCCAGCTTCACAAAGTCCGGCGAGACGATGGGTGTCCCAACATAACGTTTATTGTAAAAGAGCTGTTGCCACTGGCGCACCATCCCCAAAAAGCCATTGTTGATAATTGCAATCTTTACTGGTAGATTGTGCTCTTGTTTTAGCACAGCCAACTCCTGAAGAGTCATCTGGAAGCCACCATCCCCTGCCACCGCCCAAACCAGGCGATCGGGATGGGCCATTTGGGCACCGATCGCCGCCGGCAGTGCATAGCCCATCGTGCCCAACCCACCGCTAGTCAACAACATGCCGGCCTGGTCGTGGATATAGTACTGGCATTCCCACATTTGATGCTGACCGACATCTGTCACCACAATCGTCTCTTTACCGGTGGCCACATTGGCGTGCCAAAGTTGGCGGATCACAAACGGCGGGTGTAATTGGTCCGTTTCGTATTGCAAAATATCAGTTTCGCTCGAATCGTTGCGCCATTCACTGATCTCCTGAGCCCACAGGGAGTGTCGTCGCGACTCGATCAGCGGCAATAGCGCGGGGAGTGTCTCACCCAAGTCGCCAATGACTGCAACTTCAGGCGTAACATTTTTGCCCACTTCCGCTTTGTCCAATTCAAAGTGGATGATCTTTGACTGCTTGGCAAATTGATCAAGCCGGCCTGTAATGCGATCATCAAAGCGCATCCCCATTGCAATGAGGACATCACAACCTTGTACGGCACGGTTGGCGTAGGCTTCGCCATGCATCCCACCCATGCCCAGGCTAAGCGGATGGCTTTCGGGGATATTCCCTGTGCCCAACAGGGTGGTGACCACGGGAATTTCGGCTTTTTCCACTAGTTCAATTAGCTCTTTGCTCATTTCGGCTAGATGGACGCCATGCCCAGCCATAATCAGAGGACGTTCTGCCTTGTTGATCAATTCTGCTGCGGCAATCAGCGCGCTCTTATCGACAGTGGGCCATGGTTCAAAGCCAGGCAACTCAATCTCGAAATCATAACGGAAGAGGCCTGTGTCATTTTGGACATCTCTACAAATATCAATTAGAACAACGCCAGGACGCCCTTCGCGCGCGATGTAAAAGGCTTCTTTGAGGATTAAGGGGAGTTCGTGGACATCCGTCACTAAATAATTGTGTTTCACCACCGGTTGTGTGACCCCAACCACGTCGGATTCCTGAAAGGCATCGGTGCCCAATAAACTGCTTGGCACTTGGCCTGTGATCGCCACGATTGGAACACTGTCCATCTGTGCGGTCGCCAATCCTGTCACAAGATTGGTTGCGCCCGGGCCACTCGTCACAATGCAGACGCCCACTCGGCCCGTAGAACGGGCATAGCCATCTGCCATGTGGCCGGCGCACTGCTCATGGCGCACGAGCACATGGTGGATTTTACCTTCTGCCTCATACTCTGACAGTGCGTCATACGTGGGCAGAATCGCGCCACCAGGATGACCGAAAACAGTATCGACGCCTTCCAGATAGAGCGCTTCCCACACCATTTGGGCACCAGTCATCTGTTTGGGATCGCTTCGCCGGTTCTCCCGTTCTGGACTCTTTGCCAAATCTGTCTTGCTTTGCCTCATGTTCTGATCTCCTTCAATATCACTGTTTCATCATAATTTCAGATCGTTTTGTGATAAACGTCAACAAAAAAAGGTAACAAAAAACCCTTCCCGGTTGGGAAGGGTCTACAGCGACCTGCTAGGTTGTAGACGCTTACGCTCGTACAACCTCAACTCCAACCGGTAGTAGCTTCTGGCTAATAAGTACAACAGCCAGGAGCTCGATAAGGATCTCTACTACTACAATAAGGTTGGACAGAATCATCATACTGAACAATCGATTTCCGCCAGTATCAGCACGTTTCACAATAATTGCACAGCATTTTGCACAATATGGTAATAGCTTGAGTATAATGTAGGTTATCTCGCTTGTCAATTGCAGATTCGGGTAAATGGCACAAAGACAAACATAGTATTAGCAAGCTGTTTATACTAGCTCATAGCTGTATACGCTAAATTACCGATTGTAATCTCGAATTTGTAGGTTACAATTAATAGACAATTCCCTCTCTATTCTCATGTGTGGTTGGTGCCATCGTAAACCAATTGGGCCACTACAAAATAGAGTAGGATAGACCTTTGCTTCCATCTGTTTTGAGAAAGTGCCGAAACAATGCCGAATCCATGCCGATACCGGGGCTTTATCCTTCTTAGCTATCTGATCCTTCTGACGCTATGGGGTACATTTACCATTCGCCATGCCAACGCTGCAACGTTTGACCAGTGGCCCCATACTAATGCTGCACATGTTATACAGCCACTAGCTGTCGAAGCTATTCCAACATTAGCAACATTCATTCCAACTGAAACTTCCTCACCAACAGCAGCTCAATCCCAACCCGCAACCCCGACACCACTCCCATCGGCGACGGCAACAATCTTTATCCGACCGCTGCCAACAAATACCCACGTTGCCCTTACACCCACCGATCCTACACCTGCTGTCGAACCAACCAATGTAGCTACCGCAACACCTTTGCCGACCCCCACAGCTCAGCCAACGGCAACTGACCAACCGACCTCACCCCCAACGCCAACCGTTGTACCGACTGCTACCCTGTCATCCACACCGACGCTTGCGCCGACAGTCACACCGGTTGTCACCTTTACACCCTCACCGACAACCATTTCTACGCAGGTGGCAACATCAACAAGCAGTTCACTATTCACTCCTATTCCTGCAACCCCTATTCCTGCAACCCCAACGAGCGTGAAGTCCCCGCGGGCAACGGCTACTCAAAAACCGACCAATACGTCAAAACCCACTGCAAAACCTAAACCAACCAATAGTCCTATGCCGACTACAACACCTCGCCCTACCGCTAGGTAAAGAAAATGCTGAACAAGCCAAGGCTTGTACGATTTAGCAAGGTGAGCAATTCAGCAGGTGAACAAGCTCAGCCTCCGTTTATCACGTTATTTTATTAACTCATGTTACGCAGTAAACATTCCCGTCTCGAGTACGCCGCATCCCCAGATGCGGATTGACCCGCATCTGGGGATGCGGCGTACTCAAGTAGCGTGTCGCCTTTATGGGAAGATGCGTAACATGAGTTATTAATCCGCTAAGTTGTACACGCCCTTTTTCGATCTAGCTGTTTCGCTCATCTCCACTACGTTTTATCAAATCTAAGACTTACGCAGCCCTCTAGTTTCAATACGGCAAAATGCTGCCTACTCAACCGGCGTCCTGCGTAAGTCCTATAATCGTATTAGAGCATCTCTCCTACTTGTTGTTTTAGCCACGCTTCAATAAACGGATCAATATCACCATCAAGTACAGCACTCGTGTTACCGGTTTCGACATCGGTCCGCAGATCTTTTACCATCTGATAGGGGTGGAGTACATAGCTGCGAATTTGACTACCAAAATTGGCATCGACGTTTTTTCCTTTGAGCCGTGCTTTTTCCGCCAGCAACTTCTCTTCTTCGATCTCATAAAGTTTGCCGCGCAGCACCTTGAGCGCCAATTCGCGATTTTGCCCTTGGCTACGCTCATTTTGCGAGGTAACAACAATTCCCGTCGGTAAGTGGCGAATACGGACCGCAGTCTGATTCTTCTGTACATTTTGGCCGCCGGCACCGCTACTCAAATAGACTTCGATCTCAATGTCATTCGGGTTGATCTCAACATCGATATCTTCTTCAATCGCCGGCATAACCTCGACTTTGGCAAAGCTGGTGTGGCGTCGGTTGTTGGAATCGAAGGGGCTTAGGCGGACCAGACGATGAGTGCCACGCTCCGCTTTGAGATAGCCGTAGGCAAAGGGCCCGGTCACCTCGACCGTCGTGCTCTTAATGCCGGCCTCTTCGCCTTCCATCAGATCCGTTATGGTCGTTTTGAATCCGCGCCGTTCAGCCCACCGCAAATACATGCGCAGCAACATTTGTGCCCAATCCTGTGCTTCTGTCCCACCTGCTCCAGCATGAATGCTGAAAATAGCCGCATCGCCATCGTGTTGGCCGCTGAGCGCAATTGCCGTTTCTCGCTCTTCTAATTCCTGTTCAATTGCTGCTGTTTCACTTTCCAGCTCGACCAACATTTCAGGATCATCTTCGGCCAGGGCCAATAGCTCCAGAGAATCGGTTGTGCGTCGTAGCAAGGTGTCCCACGCCTCAACTAAAAGACGTAGGTTGTTGGCCTCTTGCATCTGTTTCTGCGCAGCCTGTTGATCGTCCCAAAAATTTGGCTGTTGCGATGCAGCTTCTAGTGCTTTGAGCGAATCGGCTTTGTTTGTGACGTCAAAGTCGCCCCCTAATCACATCGACCCGCTCCAATAACTGCTGTAAGCGCTCTCGTAACTCGTTCAATCGAAACTCCTTCTCTTTACTGGGAAACTTAATCACGCAAAAGTTCATCGACAAAGGTTACCGGATCAAAGAGGGCAAAATCGTCGATCTTCTCGCCGGTCCCAACAAAGCGGACGGGAACACCCAACTCTTGTTTAATGCTGAGAATCGCTCCGCCTTTGCTTGTGCCATCAAGTTTTGTCAGCACAATACCTGTAACACCGGCACTTTCGCCAAAGGCCTTTGCTTGCGATATCGCATTTTGACCGGTAGAGGCGTCAAGCACCAGCAGCACTTCATGGGGTGCACGGTGTACCTGTTTGCCTGCCACGGCTTTCACCTTTTCCAATTCCTTCATCAGGTTGAATTTGGTCTGCAACCGTCCCGCCGTATCGACCAATAAAAGATCGGCTTTGCGACTCTCTTGGCTCGCACGGATGGCATCAAAAATGACTGCCCCAGGATCAGCTCCCGGCTCATGGGCAATCACATCAACCTTGGCGCGCGCTCCCCAAATTTTTAGTTGGTCGATTGCCGCCGCGCGAAAGGTGTCCGCCGCGCCCAACACAACTTTTCGACCGCGCTGTTTGTACCAATTGGCCATTTTGCCAATGCTAGTTGTTTTCCCTGAACCATTGACGCCGACAACTAATACAACTGTCAACAATCGCTGTTCGTCAATGTGGAGTGGTTCATCCGTCTGTAAGAGCTTTACCATCTCTTCTTTTAGAATCAGATAGGCTTTGCTGGTGGCTTTGATATTTTCGTGTTCCACCCGTTGCCGGGTCTTTTTGACCAATTCCCCGGCCACACGCATTCCCACATCACCAACAATCAATGCCTCTTCCAATTCATCCCAAAGTTCTTCCGTGATCTCATTCTCTTGGAAAATTGTGGAGATGCGGCCCAAAATACCGGAGCGAGTTTTCTGTAAACTCTCTTCAAGTTTGATTTCATCTTCTGTCTTATCTTCGGTTTTGCCAAATAGTCGTCTAAACAAATGTCCGCTCCTCACACTCTTTTTGACCATTGCAGAAAAATAAAAGTGCCAACGCTTCTCGGAAGGAGTTAGTGGAGTATTTTACTTTTCTGCAGTGGCCTTAGAAGATCCACCGCGTTATCTAATCCTCTAAGACTTACGCATTGTGCTTGAAACCTTTGGTTGCAAAAGCAGAATGCTGCGTAAGTTCTATTACAAACGAAGACGCGGGCCTCCCCGCGTCTTCGTAAAACTTTGCTGCATTATACCATGTGTACTTCGCTCTATCCAACTGAACACCATCAGCAACTCTGTTAGTATTAGGACTTACGCAGCGTGCCGGTTGAGTAGGCAGCTCCTCGCCGTATCGAAACCAGAGGGCTACGTAAGTCCTAAGTATAATCTAACGGATATGGATTTCACTTTGCATGTCGCGCCAATCGCTGGTGGAGTACCGTTGCTGGCTGTACCCCCGTCATCTGCTCGACGACCCTACCACCTTTGAAGATATAGAGTGCCGGTATCCCCATAATCTGATAACGTTGCGCTGTACGCGGATTCTCATCAACATTGAGTTTACCAATGAGCGCACGACCTTGAAATGCTTTGGCGACCTCCTCTACTGCTGGTGCCACCATGCGACATGGTCCACACCATGGTGCCCAGAAATCAACCAAGACAGGGGTCTCTCCCTGTGTGATCTGATCGAAGTTACTATCCGTTAGGGTGATCGGCTTCCCACTCTCTTGGGTAGCCTGTCTATGGGTTGCGCTAGCGTGAGGCTCCGTAGCAGTAGCAGGGCGCTCCCCCCCTTCCGTTAGATAGCGGAACCAAGCGCTCAATGTATTTGTTCCACTTTGTGGCCCTAATGTTGCTTCGGGCTTCCCCTGTTTGGTCAACACAAGAGCCGGGAGCACTTGGATATGAAAGCGTTCTCTGAGCTTCTGCTCGCTGTCGACATCGACCTTCGCCACTAACAGCCGGCCCGCATAATGGGCTGCTGCGGTCTCCAAAGCCTGTGTCCATTCATTTCCCACTGGTGCAGCCTTTGACCAGAAAGCCAATACCACCGGCATGCCTGCTTGTAAGAGACGGTCAATGCTCTGTTCGTTTGTATGGAGCACACTATCAATTGCCATTTCGTTTCAACCTTTTCTATAAATATAAATCGCTGCTCTTATGAAGAACTTTATCATAGCTTTGTCTGAGCACTGTCTGCATACTGTTGGTATTATATTTGCAGATTTTCTTTGCTCTTCACTCACCTGATCGGTGTCAATTAGCCCTGCGCGCTGTCGATAATTGCAAAAGTATCGCCTTGCGGGTTACACTATCGATCCCCCGATCGACTGTTGAAATCTGTACTGTTCAAGTCCGTCTGTACTTGATGCAGTACCTATCTTTGTTGAAGAGAGTAGATCGACTCATGCAAACTGGTTCAGGTTTGATCGCCTATTGTCAGAACAGCGGTTTTCGTATTTCCGCCGAATTCAGCCCGCTTCGCTGTCCTAACACGGCACAACCTTTGGAATATAAGCAGATTCCCCGCTTTGATGTCGATGCCATTGATCGCCAACGCGCCGGCTTGTGGCGTTATGCCGCGATGTTACCGGTGGTGAAGCCGGAGCGCTCATTGGTAACTCTCGGTGAAGGGTGGACCCCGTTGATTGCCGATCGGTGGGCGCGCCATGATGTGCTGTGGAAAATTGATGCGCTTATGCCAACTGGCAGTTATAAAGATCGAGGTGTCAGCGTGATGGTCAATTGGCTCATTGGCCAAGGTGCGGAGACCATGATTGATGATTCCAGCGGTAATGCCGGTGCGAGCTTGGCCTGTTACGCGGCCCGTGCCAATGCCCAGGCTGTGATCTACGTGCCTGAACGAGCCCCCGAACCCAAAAAAGCGCAGATTGCCATCTATGGGGCCGAGCTTGTTGAGGTCCCCGGTCCACGAAGCCAAGCAACAAAAGCCGCAGAAGCCGCAACAACCCAATCACGCGAGACTGCCTATGCTTCTCATGCATGGCATCCCGCTTTTATTCTCGGTCAGATGACTTGCGCTTGGGAAATATGGGAGCAAATGGGCGGCGATGTGCCAGAGTGGCTAATTGCGCCGGCAGGGCACGGGGGTATGTTGCTGGGCATATGGCGGGGCTTTCAACATCTCTATCACTCCAAGATCATTGACCGCTTGCCAAAGCTAGTCGCTGTCCAAGCGATTCCCTATACGCCACTCTATGATGCGTTTCATGCCGACGCCGAAGGGATAGAGCCTAGCCCACGTATTGAAAGCGTGCGTGCCGACGGTATTGCGATTAGTTTTCCGGTCCGCGCTGCCGCACTGCTCGAGGCAATCCGTGAATCGAAGGGCACCGTCGTTGCAGTGACCGATGACGAAGTTGGCATGGCGCACGAACGACTTGCAGAACGGGGCTTATTCGTTGAACCGACAAGTGCCACCGTCGCTGTTGCGATTGAACATCTCGCCGATCAATTTGGCGTAGCGGACCGTGTCGTCGCCATTCTTACCGGCCACGGGTTAAAAAATCCCCCCCGTATCTGACAGCGTCTAAAAGCGTATTTGATTATACTGAGCTGCGCCATAAAGTATCATTTTTACTCGTGTACAAAATGATATTGCGTACTGCAGTGGCGTATATATTAGCGCTTACACAGCCCTCTGGTTGCGATACGGCGAAAAGCTGCCTACTCAACCGGCACGCTGCGTAAGTGCTATATGTTCATTTCCAGGCCAATGCCGTTTTTCCGGTAAGTGGCCAGCAACACTTTGTCCTCATGAATTGTTGCTGACCATTTCCCAGAAGAAGGGCTCTGATCCTGGAATCTCTAATGATCTTTCCCCAATTGTGCAAATTCTTTAGGAGGTTCTATGGTTGGTGCAGAGATTGCGGCATTACATGAACGCTTGCCTGTAACATTTCATGATCTTGCCCTGTTGCAGTGGGCGTTTATCCACCGCAGCTATATCAACGAGGTGACAGAAGAGAACGAGTTAGCGGACAACGAGCGTTTGGAATTTTTAGGTGATTCGGTTTTGGGGTTTGTCATGAGTGAATACCTCTATCTAACCTACCCTGATTATCAAGAAGGGCCATTGACCAATCTGCGAGCTGCGCTTGTTCGCCGGGAAACACTGGCGAAGTTGGCCATTCAATGGTCATTGGGTGACTACCTGTGGCTGGGTAACGGGGAGGAGGAGAGTGATGGTCGGCAACGTCCCGCAACCCTTTGCGCGCTCTTTGAGGCTTTGGTGGGTGCAATCTATCTCGATCAGGGCATTGAGGCTGTGCGCACCTTTGTTTTACCATTGATGAAAACTGAGTTGGCTGAGACCGCCGCTGCTGCTTTAGGGAAAGATGCCAAAAGCCGAATGCAAGAGTATGGTCAGCGTACCTATAATGTCACCCCACGCTACCGCGAGGCGGACAGTAGCGGGCCAGATCATGATCGTACCTTTGTCATGACCGTGACCATTGCCGGGAAAGTCTATGGTGTTGGCCAAGGGCGCAGCAAGGGCGAGGCCACGCAAGCTGCCGCGGCGATGGGGCTTTATCGGCTCGATCAATATGCACCGGAATATGTGCCGGACGCCGCACTAGCTACACGCTTTGCTAAGGAATTGGGCGAAACCGAACTGTAGGGCAGGAGGGGATAAATGGATGGGGATGGGGGGATAGGTACTTGTTCCTCTATGCCCTATTTCCCTCTCTACATCTTTACAAATTCTTCGATTGTCTTTAAATCCGAGGCACTCTCTCGATTCGCTTCTTTTTCATTGCGGTGGACGATCTGGTCACCATCCAGCCGCAGGCTAATCACGCGGCTAATGCCATCATTACCCATCGTAACGCCATAGATCGCGCTAGCTCCTTCTAGCGTGCGTCGATTGTGGGTTACGATGATAAACTGGGTATTATCACTTAGCGATTCTACGGTCAACCGAAAGCGATCTACATTCGCTTCGTCAAGTGCCGCATCCACCTCATCGAGTACACAGAAGGGTGTGGGGCTAACGCGCAAGATGGCGAAGATTAATGCACATGCGGCAAGGGTCCGTTCCCCGCCGGAGAGCAACGCCAGACTTTGAGGGCGTTTGCCCGGCGGGCGGGCAATAATCTCGATGCCCGTATTGGTGATATCCTCTGGGGTGGTCAAAATCAATTGGGCGGTGCCCCCATTGAAAAGGCGTTGGAAAAAGTGAACGAACTGTTCCGAAACGGCCGCAAAGGTATCTTTTAGCGCCTCTTCCATCAGATCGTCTAACTCTTTGATCACCTTGCGCATATCCGTAATGGCAGATTCCAAATCGGCTGATTGGGTGATGAGAAATTCGTGGCGCTCGGCAGCTTCTTCATACTCACGTAGCGCCTCTGGATTGACATTGGTCAACCGACTTAACCGTGCCCGGGTTTCCCGAACTTCATCCTCAAACCCATCGGGTATTGTGTCCAAAGTCGGTAGCAATTCGACAATCGCATCCAACTGGAGTGGCGGTTGATAGGCCAAGCTGTCGCTCTGTTCAACTACCACTAGCCCAAGGTCTTGCTCTATCTCATGCTGCAACTGATGAAGGGCATCTTCTGTCCTTTGGAGTTGTAGGCGTGCATTGTTCCAACTGCTCTCATCTTTACGCAGCGCCTGTTGCGTTTGTCGTTCACCCTCTTCCTGACGCGTGCGGTCCGCTTCGAGCCGTGCCAATTCCCCTTCCAGTGGATCGATCTGTTGTCGCATTTGTTCCAATACGGCCCGCAGATCGGCTTCGCTTCTGCTGACTGTACCGATCCGTTCGCTGATCTGTTGCTGTTCTAGAGCTAGCCGCTCGATTGTATTTGTGCGGCCTTGCATCTGCTCGTGCAACCGCTGCAATGTTTGTTTCTGTGTCTCCCATAATTCACGGCGATTGCGCAATTGGGTTTGCGCCTCCGCTGCTGCGGCCCGTAGATCGGCTACCGTCTGTAGCAGATCAGCGACACCGGCCTGCGCGACATCACCTTCTGCTGCTGCCAATGCAGTTGCTGCCGTCTGTTGTTCCATCTCGATCGCTGCTTGTTCGGCGGTAGCAGCAGCTGTTTGTGTCTGTAGCTGGGTCAAGGTTTCTGTCTGCTGGGTGAGTTGCCCGGCATGCCATTGTACGGTCTGTTGCGCGCGATCGAGCTGACGATGTGCGTCTTCTAATAATTTTTGCGCTTCCCGCTCGCGCCGGTTCAACACGGTGCGCTCTTCTTCGGCCTGCTCCATCTGTGTTCGCTGCTGTTGTGCTTGTTCTTGTAGGGTAGAACACCGCAACTGCTGCGTTTGCAACGCACGTTCGGCAGCTTCTATTTCCGTAGGTAGGCCACGCCGCTCACGCTCACGCGCCAAAATGGAATCGTCGCGGCGATTGGCATCGTGCCCACCAGTTACGGCACCACCAGGACGAATAATTTCACCATCTACGGTTACCACGGTCGGCCGCAAATTGTTGCGATAATTGTCGAGGGCGCGGCGCGCAGCTGGCAGATCTTCGGCGATCCAAACTCGATTGAGTAATTGACCGATGGCATCGGCGACATCATTTTCAAAGCCCACAAGCTCGGCGGCATTGCCAAGAATGCCGGCTCCCCGTGGCGCTGAGATCGGCGAAGGAACGTGGATGCGATCTAGTGGTAGAAAAGTTGCGCGGCCGCGGCCACCCTCTTTGAGATATTCAATGGCATTTTGTGTATCGCGCCAAGTGGCGGTAACCACATTTTGCATCGCCCCGCCAAGTGCTGTTTCGATTGCCTTATCCAATGTGGCCGGCACATGAACAAGGCTGGCAATGACCCCGATAATGCCAGGTAGCGTTGCCAACTTATCTTCAACTTTACCAGCTTGAATCACCGCGCGCACACCGCTCGCATAGCCTGCCCCCTCATCGTGAAGCCGTTTCAGCAGATCGTAGCGGGTCTGTAGGCGATCAAGGGTGCGCGCCGCTTGCTGTTGGTCCCGTTCGGCGGCTTGGCGTTGCTGTTGCCCTTCGGCAATCGCTTCGCGGAGCTCGGCAATTTTCTTTTGTACCGTCGCGTTTTCTGCTTCTAGCTGGGCAACATGTGCTTCGTTTTCTGCTACTGCCTGGCTGCCATCAGCCACCCCTTGCGCGGCCGCGGCTTCGGCCTGCGTTGCAGTGGCGCGTTCTGCTGTAATGCTTCGGTGCCGTTCCTGTAACTGCCGCAGGCGACTCTCGCAATCGACACGACGCGCTTGAATGCGTTGCATCGTCTGCCGTGCACGCTCGAGATCCTCTTGTAAACGGTTGCGCTCCTTTTGGCGCTGATCGACGGCACTTTGCGCATCGGTAACTGCCTGTTGCCGCGTGTTAACAAGTAATTCATTCTCACGCAGCGCATCTTCCAATTGTACTTGGCGTCTCTGCTGATTCTGCTCTTCTGTTTGTAACGCTGCTAGCTCAGCCACCGCCTCTTCATGGCGCGTTTGCAACTGATGGAGCCGCTCGTTGCCGACGGCTAGTTCTCGGCTACTCTCTTCTGCTGCTTGATGGCGGCTGCTGCTCTGTTGATGTAGCTCCGCCAATTGGCTACGCAAGGCACCCTGCTGTGTGCGTAATCCCCTTAGCCGGAGATCGAGTTCGGTTAGTGCCTTTTGCCGTTGGCTGACAATTTGGCGTAACCCCAACTCACTCTTGCCATCTGCTTCGAGGGCACGCAGCGTCTTGTGCCAGCGAAAGCCATACCAATCGCGCAACAAGCTGCGTAGATCCTGGGCGATTCGTTCGTATTCGCGCGCCCGCTCGGCTTGGCGATGGAGATACTTGAGGCGAGGCGTTAACTCGCTAAGGATGTCCCGTACGCGGACCAGATTTTGCTCAGTTGCTTCGAGTCGGTTGAGCGTCGTCGTTCGTTTCTGCTGATATCCGGTGATGCCGGCTGCTTCTTCAAAGAGGCTACGCCGTTCTTCGGGTGCCAAATTTAAGACGCGGTCAATCAGCCCTTGTCCAATCA
The DNA here is from genome assembly GCA_034432375.1 of Caldilineaceae bacterium. Classification (GTDB taxonomy): domain Bacteria; phylum Chloroflexota; class Anaerolineae; order Caldilineales; family Caldilineaceae; genus JAHBVH01. The sequence goes on along the minus strand of DAOUCA010000195.1, from coordinate 56,985 downwards.
GCGCATAGGTTCGCTTGCTCAGCCCGGTATGACCAAGGAGTTCCGTAATATCTTGGAGGCGAACACGTTTCCCGTTTAAGAGATATTCATTGTTGCCATCGCGATAGGCACGTCGTGTGATCTCAATTTCAACAAAGTCGAGCGGCACTTGCCCCATGCTGTTGTCGAGTGTTAGGGAAACTTCCGCCATGCCCAAACGCGCGCGTTTATCGCTGCCGGAAAAGATTACATCGCTGGTCTTTTTTGAGCGTAGGAGGCTAAAGCTTTGTTCGCCCAGGCACCAGCGCACGGCATCGACAATATTGCTCTTGCCACTGCCATTGGGCCCAACAACAGCGGTAATCCCAGTTTCAAAGATAAACTCGGTTCGCTTGGCAAACGTTTTAAAGCCTTGGATAATGACGCGTTTGATGAACATAAAAATTATCGAAAGAGGGTACGCCAAAAGTCGGGCAGGATAACTTCTAGCAGCAGACCGACCAGCGTGAGGAGGATAGAAATAACGAGCAACCGACGCCGTTCGCGTAAATAGTAGAAGGGGTTCCAATTGCTCGTTAGCAGTGGCTCGGCTAGCAAAAGTACCAACCCTGCATACCCGCTAATCCGTAGTAGTGACCAGAAGGGGATTGCTTCCAAAATTGCAAAGGGGGTATCGCTCACAACAAGGAGGACACCCATGTTAAAGGCTGCTTGATTGAGAGCACGGACTAAAAACCAAATGCCAATGAGACCAACACTGGCCAAGCTGCCAAATGTAATCGCAATCAATTCGACAAGGCGGGCCACTGGTTGAGCAGCAAAGCTATCGGGACGGATTGCACCAGCGATCTGATAAAACCATTCTATATAGGCCATGCCATACGCAAAGCCATGGGGAATGGCCAATTGTGTGCGTTGTTCTGCCAAGACTGTGGCTGCTAAAAATACAATAAACTGTGTAACTAACCAGAGTCCGAGCACTAGGATTGTTTGTCGCAACAGACGTTGATGGAGCGGGATGATCATAAATGTAAATAGGGCAAGCGTCTGTGCAACCAAGAGAAAGGTCGGCTGCCCAATGAGGGCCGGCAGCGCAGTCGTGAGCACCGCAAATAAAAAGACGGTAACATAAAAGATGGGATCTTGTGCGAGTGTATAGCGTTTGGCCATAAGTAAGTAAAAAGCGTGTGCGTAAAAAGGCGTGTGAGCAAGCAGTAAAATCTCAATGCTAGAGCGTTGTAAACTTAAGGATTATAGCATTTGCTGGTTCTCTCTACAAAAAAGACGTCCATCAGAGATGGACGTCTTTTACTTACTAGGAGTTACGCAGCTATCTGGTTTCGATACGGCGAGAAGCTGCCTACTCAACCGGCACTCTGCGAAGTCCAATTACGTTAAATAATCTGTAGCTATCGTGACTGTGATCGGCATCAGAGCCCCTCCAAACTCCGTTCGGAGAGATCGCCTATCGCTGCGAAGATTATTGCTGTCGGTTTGGATCGAGCAACCATTTGACTAGTCCATTGATCTCTTCTTCGCTCATCTGCTCAGAAAAGTTTTGTGGCATAATACCATTGACGTAACCGGGTACTACGAATGCACCAGGGTTCACAATGCTTGTATGAACATAGGCTGCTGCATCTTCACCGGCCACGCGCTGTGCTGCATTTTCTGGCAGGTTGTGCATATTCGGTCCAGGTGAACCAGGTGTATCAGCTGTTTGGTCCAAGTTGAGATTGTGGCAACCCGAACAAGCCATCGAGACAAACAGGGTTGCTGGATCACGCGGCCCTGTTGAAGTGTCTTCTGGCTGAGGCGTCGGGATAGGTGCACCCGGTAAATAGGAGGTCCCATCGGCAAGACAAGTTTTGATCTGAAGGGCCTCAGGACTTTTCTCCCCTTCCCCCGCTTTGGTTGGCACACCCTTAAAACATTGAAATGGATCTTCTTCCGCGGTTTGTGCTACAGCCGCATCATGCCAGTTCATCACAAAACTGACTAGTTGAAGAATCTGATCATTTCGTAATGGACCGCCAACTTGATTGCTCCAAGTTGGCATAATCTGTGCCCATTGCATTCCAATTTTGCTGGGACGACCGGCGATGAGTGTCAACTCGATATAATCCTCTTGCGTTCCACTCCATCCCACATCAGCCAATCGTTGGGTGAAAAAATATTTGCTATTCAACGCCGGCGCAACATTGGGTAAGCCTTTCCCGTCGGCACCATGACAGTTGGAGCAGTTATTGGAAAAAAGCTCAGCACCTTTTTCAATGCTACGTCCGTTCCAGTTGGCCGCTTGCGCCGCCATGCGTGGCTCTTCTGTATAGAATTGAAAAAGTACAAGGGCAACCGATGCCATCACGCCGACAATCCCTAAGAGAATCTTTAAGATGGGCGAGCGAACATATAAAATGTGATACCATGGTTTACGCATGGGGCTTCCTATTCCTCTTTACCGTTGGGCAGGTAGCTCATATCGCGAACGCCATATTGCTCCCAATACATTGATTCTTCATGCAGCCAGAACTTGCGGTCGAACTTATCCGCGCTGCCTTCTGCACTTAAATAGTTAATGAGCCAGTTGATGCGTTTGAGCTTTGGCTGCTCCTGTGTAATGTTGAGATAGCCATAGGCTGCATTAAAGTCGACTTTGGCTTCGTCAAAGTGGATAATACTTTCACGATACTCTGTCATCAGCTCGGCAAATTCCGTATCGTCACCTTCTTCCACGGCCTCAAACGGAACGACACCCGAATCCAGAAGCTTTTGTGTTTCCTCTTGCCCAAATTGCTTCACCATTTCGTCGGTGGTCAACGTGATGTGTGAACCCAACAATACATGTTGATAGCCCATTTCACGCACAAAGCCAGCCCCCTCTTCGGGCATAAGCTCTTGCACCACTTCAACTGCGGGGGCACCCTGTACCGCATATTGGGGTGTACCCATCCAACTCCAGATAATCATCACAACGCCAGCCACAATCCCGCTAATAATCGCGATTTTCCGATCACGGACACGGCGACTTGGATTGGGATCCAGGTAAGGAATCAGCATCAGCAAGACAAGCAGCACACCTGGCAAAATCACGCCGGCGATCATCTTGTCGGCGATCTTCAACATGCCTTGCAACCAGTAAAAATACCAAGGAGCTACTGTATGCAGTGGTGTCGATTGTGGATTGGCAATCGATTCCAGCGGCGCCTGAAAGAAGAAGACCACCGCCAACACCAGCACGGTCGTAAAGCCTATGAGGAATGTCGTTTCATCAAGCAGCACATCGGGTAAGAAATAGACACGCCGGTCCGCTGGGACCTTATTTGCAGTATCCTGGCCTACTTCTTCTTCATTGGCTGGCAAGCTGATGCCAAAGTGTACAACTTTGTAATAGTGTACAAAAAAGAAGAGGAAAAGAATCAAGGGCAGGAAGAGTACATGCAACAGGTAAAAGCGCAATAGACCGTTGGCACCAATATCCGGCGCGCCACGGGCGAGTAAGTTTACAGTCTCACCGACGACCTTAGGTGGGACCGCTTCTGCCATCGATGTCCCAATCGTCACAGCCCAAAAGGCAAGCTGGTCCCACGGCAACAGATAGCCCGAGAAACTGAGAAAGAGGGTCACGACTAGCAAAATCACCCCAGTAAACCAGGTGAACTGCCTAGGCGCTTTGTAACTTCCTGTGAGATACGTTCTCACCATATGTGCCGTGACGATGGCCACCATGACTTCGGCACCAAGCCGGTGCAAGTCACGCATAAATTGTCCAAATGGCACACCACTTAGGAGCCGAATCATATCAGTGTACGCGCGGTCTGGCGAAGGCGCATACCAAATCATCAGGTAAATACCGGTGATGGTTTCTAAAAAGAATAGATAGGTTGATAGCAGACCTAAACGGAAGGTGTGGGTAAAACGCGTTACACTTTCGTGATAATAAGTCGGCTTGATGTGCAGAAGAAAGGCTTCCGAGTGTGGCTTGAGGCGCGGATTTGGACGCCCTGGTGGCTCGCCACGCAACATACGACGGAATTCCCCTGCACTGATCCCGGCAGTGATCCTCGTAAAGGTATCGTCCGCTAGATCTAACACAGTGCTTATCAGGCTTTTGTTTTTAACTTCAGGTTGGACAGCCATTCAGATTTCTCTCCTAGGCATACAACAGTAGAAGGGTTATATCCAGTAAAAGGGTTGGTGGGTGGGGTACTAACGTGTCTGACTACTAGATCATCCAGGAGGAGCACCGCGCGCGGGTGATTCACTAGACGGATTACCCGTAATCTTAGCCCCAGTATCAATCGTGAGGGTATCACCATCGACTGTTAACTCAAATCGATCCAGAGAACGCGGGGCGGGGCCTTCAATATAGTAGCCTGCCTTGCTGAACTTGGAGCCGTGACATGGACATTCAAAACGATTGTTGGATGCCTGCCACTTGTAGAGACAGCCAAGGTGGGTACAGACCATATAGAGCGCCTTTGGCCCTTCATCCTCGGTGTTGACCAGCCAGAATTTACCAGCGGTCTCTGGTACCGGCGCTGCATCCAATGTAGGTACATCGGTTGCTGGCAGAAAGAAGGCACCACCAAACTCACCCGCCTTAAACCGTGGGTACATAAAGAAATAGCTGGCTAATGCAGTCTCAACAGCAAGCAACCCCATTGCTGCGCCCCAGGCGTAGGTCAGAAATTCGCGACGAGTCAATGCCGCCTGTCGACTTGCTTCTTCGTCCTCAATCGTGGCTACTGCCGGTACATCCGCTGGTGCACTGACAGTTGCTGGTGCAGCAGCAGAGGATGCAGTCACAGTTGTCGGTGCAACTGCCGTGCCATTTTCCGCAGGAACTGTGGGGGTGGCAGCTACTGTTGGCGTTTCAGTGGCTGTAACATCTGCTGGCGCTTCGGCAGTAGCAACCATTGCTGAAGCTGGCACTTCCTCACTTTGCTGCTGCTCATGGTGGTCGGCTTTGGTACGCTTGGCATTTTCCTGCATTTTGCGTTTCAATTCCGCTATCCGATCTTCGCGATCGTCACCAGTCATTTCAAAAATCGTCGCCATATCAGTCGAGACTCCTTTGGCTTACCTGTCGATCAAGCAAATCCAATTCCAATAAGTTACATCCCAAGTTACATCCTAATGGCTTACAAACTGGGTGATATATAAACCGATGCGGCTAAGGATTTGCGCTAATATTTCATTGCCGAATATAGCACACCTGTGCGCGATTGTCAAAATTATCACAAATACCGAAAGCATTATAATCTGTTGATTTCTACAGGGCAACGATGAAATATTTTAAGCTAATTGTAATGCCACTTTGTAATAATTTTGCTGTATACTAAGCAGTTGTTGCTACTTGATAGCAAAATTGGCATTTTTGTGAAGAGCACGTACAATCAGTCAGTTGTTAGTTGAATGTTCTTCACGGTGACTCATCATCACTTTGATGGCTGAGTTTTCATTTGAAGCAACGCTCACTTTATGCTGCTATAGATTGGAATTATGGAACTTTTTTTTGAAACAGCTCGTGAATGTTGGTCGGTAATTCATAGTGGTGGATGGCCAGAACTTGGTTGGTGGAGCTATCTGCTACTTGCACTATTAGTTGCCACGGAGGGACCAGTTAGCACACTGCTCGGTGCGGCAGCTGCTGCCACGGGCATTTTAGATATTCGATATGTCTTTCTCTCCGCCTTTTTAGGAAATGTATTGGGTGACTGCCTCTGGTATTCGGTTGGTTATGTCAACGACTTAAAACGAATTCATCGTTTTGGCACTTATTTTGGGATGCATAGCCATCATATTGACCGGTTAGAAACAGAGATGCATCTCCATGCCAAAAAGCTCATTGCCCTATCAAAGCTTGCGATTGGTCTGATTATACCGACGTTGGTTGCCGCAGGTCTGGCGCGCGTGCCGTGGCGACGCTGGTTTCCCCTTGTTTTATTGATTGAGATTCTATGGACCTTGGTCATGGTGATGCTGGGGTTTCATGGAGCCGGTCTAATTACACAGCTTGAACGTGGCCTACAAATGGTCGGTGCTGTAGGAGTGGTTCTACTCAGCGGCATCATTATTTGGTATGGTCGGCGCTTTTTTGCACAGAGCGAGGCTTCCATGGCGACTAGTCCCCTAGCCACTGCTGAAGCTACTTCAGTCCCGTTGGTTGTTGCGCCTACGGTTGCTCTGTCAACTGTTACTCCATCCTCTGCGCATAGTGCTGCACAATCGGCCCGCAAAGTCTTACCGGTTGAAGTTACATCGACACAATTTACGTCAGCTCCATTTACTACCTACAAACACAATGCCTATAAACAACTCATGGGGTGTCTAGCTGCGCCACGCTTATTCACCAGAGCATCATCGTCACGGTTGTGGACACGTCGCTCTTCTCTTCCCCGATGCGTAACAAATCGCACCGCTGTTGGTAAACGTTCCCTTTCGCTTTCATCCTCCCATTCGCCCAGAACAATACAGGTTCACTTCGCGGGGGATTAGCGTTACCCGCGGTTTTTGCGTTTAAGTTTGCGCCGTTCTGCTCGTGTCAAGGGTTTCGCCCCTGCTTCATCTTCGCTACTTTCGACGGTCGTCGCGATGGATTGGAGCGCACTTCCGGTTGCCGTCAGGGTTGGTAGTGCGTGGTCTGCGTGGTGAATTGCTTCATTGCGAAGAAAGGTGAGGGCAATTCGCAGGACGGTCTCACTTGATAGCCCGGCCGTGTTGATCTTCAGCTCGGCATGGCCGCGGGCGTGATCTAAGCGTGTGTTTTCTTCGCGTAGCCAGGATTTGTCCCAAGTAACATCGGGCCGTCGATTCCGTTGGGTTTCCAAATCTACATCGAGATAGATTAAAATCTTAGGCTGATCAAATTGCTGCCATAGATCAGATACATTGCTGTGCTCCTGGCTGACGGGACGGGTGTTGTAGCCATGACGGCGCAACCCCTTGACCAAGGTAGACTTGCCACTAGCGCTAATCCCGACAACTTTGATGAGGGGTAACTGTGGGTACTCATCTGATGAGGTCATTCGACTTACGAACCTCCATTGCACAGAAGGGGCTGCCGCTTGGCCTTTTGTATCCAGGCGTTATGGGTGAGCAATGGCACAATGGCGCCAAGCAAGCCGTCTGTAGCTTTACATTCGCTGGGCAGTACCAACGGTTAAACTGGAAAACGCATGAAAAGCCGTCGCACCTGATCACGTATCTCTGGCATAAAGAGTCTGACCACGAATATGGTTGTATCATCCTGCGGGCGCTGATGATCCAGGTGTAGTGCTTCCGCCAGAATCGCATCGGCCAACTTCTGGGCGTCGATTGTTTCTAGGGGATCGACAGCCTCAATCAGGGCAGGTAGATTGATTGTGCTGCCGCTACGTGCGCCAGCGCTCCAGACGCCATCGCTAAAGACGATTAAGGTAATTGCTTGCGCCAATGGGAGTTCGGTAATTGATGGCTTCGTGTTGCGATGAATGCCCACCGCTTCTGAGGGCAGATCTAACCAGTGAAATTCATTCTGCTGGCGTACTAAGATTGGGCAGCGAGCATTGCGGCTGATCACCAGTGTTCTTGTGACAAGATCGATGCTAACGATATTTAATTCAGCACTTACTGTGCCGCTACGCTGTAGGAGCAAATAGTCGTGTGTCGCACGTGCAACAGCGCCATCACGCACCCCTTCGCTGATTAGACTGATCGCCTTACGCACGACAATGTTGCTAATTGCTTTGGCGCTTCGCCCGCTGCGCTGCCCATCCGCCATGACTACACTAAGACCACCATGTGGTCGTTCAACAACTTCGACGGTGTCGCCACTCTCTGATGAAGCATATTTGCTGATCTTTGCAACAGCAATTTGGACTTCCATCTGTAATGGAACAATGGGTACTTGCATAACGCAGCCTATTCGTTACTCAAGGTCCACGCCAAGGATGTCGTCGATACCTATTTCGTAGGCTGCGGCAAGCTTTCGTAACTCATCTAACGTGAGCCGGCGTTCTTTATATTCAACATCAAACAAGAGTTGTTTGGTAAGTCCTGTCTTTGCGGATACATCCTCATAGCTAAAGCCGCTAGTTGCACGCAACTGGCGCAAAATGCTACTAACACGGCTGCGTGCCAATGTCCGGAGCGCATGAATGCTATTTTCCTGCTGCGTATCAACTAGCTTGGTGACACGCTCATTGTTGTGATGCAACGACAGGATCGCTTCACGAATACGCTGCGCGATTTGGTCGCCAGCTGAACGATTGTTGCTCACTTAGCCGACGAGTCCCTCTGCTCACGACCCTGCGGTTCCGAAGTAGCTGACGACACTTCTGGGTCATTCAGCGCTGTCGTAAGACCCCCTTTCCCTTCCGTGTTCTCTTCTAAAGCGTGGCTCCCCTCAGATAGCATATCAACTGTTATTGTTGCATCTCCTTCTGGTGGCGGCAAATAGAGCAAGGCTGTTTCAACCGCCAAGCCTTCCATACTCTCGACCTCAAAGCGTACTCCGGCATAATCGACACTTTCGCCTGGCTCCGCCATATGCCCCAACGCATCCATGATCAATCCACCCACAGTTTCTGCTTCGTCATGCTCTAGTTTCAACTCATAATGTTGGTTGAGTTCATCCAGTAGCAGGTCGCCACGGACGCGCAAGGTCAGCGAATCAATTTCCGCAAAAGGCGGGATTTCGGAATCAGATTCATCTTGGATTTCTCCAATAATCTCTTCGGCTAGATCTTCCAAGGTAATGAGGCCAGCTGTCCCGCCGAATTCATCGACGGCAATGGCGATCTGAATATGCTGCTGCCGAAAATGGTCGAGCATCTGTTCTAGCGCCAAGGTGTCCGGCACAAAAAATGCGGGACGCATTAACGCTTTGAGGACAAAGAAAGAGTCACCTGGCTGTTCGCGGATCGTTGCAAAATTATCATGGAGCCAGCGCGCCAGATCTTTTAGATGTAAGATGCCGACAATATGATCCCGATCCTCTTCGTAGATCGGGTAGCGGGAGTGCTGGTTTTCGCGTACAACTTCCATGACTACATCGAGTGTGGCCGTCAGCTCAATGGCGGCCATCCGTGTGCGGGGCGTCATCACCTGAAAGAGGGTGCGTTCGCTAAAATCGATAACATTTTCTAGATAGATCTGCTCAACTGAATCAAGAAGCCCTCCTTCTGTACTCTCTTCTACAATGTACTCCAACTCAGCCGAAGAGATGAGACGGGCACTGGCGTCTGACGTTAATCCAAAGAGCCGTAAAATCGCGTCCCCAATCTTGTTGAGGAAGATGGTTAGGGGCAAAAATACCCGCTCTGCAACCTGCATTACCCCAGTCAGGGCCACTGCCGCACGCGAAGGAGATTGTAGCGCCAGCGACTTGGGCACCATCTCGCCGACTACGACATGTAAATAGGTGAGAATCGCTACTGATAGAATGGTTGCCAATGTGTGGGCGGCGGCGGCACCTAGGCTACCAAATGCTTCCAATGGTCCCAACAGCCACTCCGCCACGACATGTTCACCGTACATCCCCAACCCCAGGCTGGCAATGGTAATGCCAATTTGCGCTGTAGAGATGTAGCGGTTGAGTAGCTTGGGGTTGCGCAGCACATTGAGCACCCGCTGCGCACCAACGGAGCCGCTCTCTGCCATCTGCGCCATCCGTGCCCGAGGTGAGGCGGCAATGCCAAACTCAGCAGCAACAAAGATTCCATTGACAAAGATTAAAAATAGGATGAGAAGCAGTGGTAACATAATTTCATTCATAGGAGCTGCGCATCCAATCGTTCTGCTTGTTCGGGTGTAACTTGCAGGCTTATTTCGATAACGCTATTTTGGTCCATCTTCTCTACCCGTAGGTGTGATTCGCCAATGGTTACTTCCTGCCCAACGCTAGGGATCAACCCCAACTCACTGGCAATCAGACCGCCAATGGTAGCAACTGGCTCAGTTGGCAGGTAAATGCCTAACAATTCGTTGAGATCTTCAATGAGCACATCGCCACGTACATGCATCAAATTATCTTCATGAAGGGTTAGCGCCGGTTCTTCGGTGTCGAATTCGTCCTGAAATTCACCGATGATCTCTTCGATCAGATCTTCAAAGGTGATCATGCCTGCTGTGCCGCCATATTCATCGACGACGACGGCTACATTGCTGTGCTGTTTTTGCATCAAAATCATTATGTCTTCAATCGACATAGAATCCGGTACATACTCGACTTTGTGTAAAATTTGTGCCGCGGTCACCGCCTCGTCGCGCTTGGTGCTCCGCTCCTTTGGTTGATCGTTCTCGCGGCTGTCGGCGCTGTGGGTACCCGGGTTTTGGTCGTGTGCAGTCGAGGCATACTGGAGCAGCATAAGATCGCGCAGGTGAACGAGACCGACAATCTCATCGATCGTCTCGGTATAGAGCAACAACCGGGAATAGGGAGATTCGCTCAGTCGTTGATAAAGCTCGCTACAGGGTGTATCAATCGAGGCCGCTAGGATGCGATTCCGTGGTAACATTACCTTGCGGGCTGTAAGATTGCGTAACTGTAGCGTGTTGACTAACAGTCTCCGCTCTGCTTGGTCGAGCACACCGCCTGCGCTACTCTCTTCCACCATGAACATAATCTCTTCCGGGGAATGGATATGTGCATGTTCGGCCACGGGGCTAGTTCCCAGCAGACGCAATAGCAGTTGGCCGCTACCATTGAAGATCCAGATGAGGGGCTGAAAGAGCTTAACCGATATTTCCATCGGTACAGAGGTAAAGATCGCCAATTTTTCAGGAAATTGCAACCCGATATTTTTCGGCGTCAATTCACCAAAGACGACTTGTAAGATCGTTAGAACGAGGAGAATCAGCGTCGCTGAAATTGACTGTGCCGCCACCGCTGCGCCCCCTCCCAAGCGGACAAAGAGCGGTTCCACCCATGTCGCCAATTGCGCCTGGCCATAAAACCCCAGGACCAGGCTAGAGAGCGTAATGCCTAATTGACAAGCCGCTATATAGGCGTCCAACCGATGGGCATCTTCCATGATCGAAAGCACACGCACGGCACCCCGATTGCCATCATCTGCCAATTGTGATAGACGCGACCGTTGTGCGCTGACCGTAGAGAATTCGGCGGCTACATAAAACCCATTGATAGCGATCAGTAAAATAATAACAACGATGACCAGGAGCAAATCCATGTATAAGCTACTCGCTGCTTTCTATGGTTAATTCGATGACTTGGGATGTAACGGTACCTTGGGATCCATCGCTGACTGAGCGTAAGGCGTAGGTAGTTGTTTGACCAATTGAGTCAGATGGAATCGTCAGTTGAAGTGTTGCAAAAAGTGTATTGTCTGGCCCCACATTGGCAATAACCAATCGTTGTCCACTGCACGTCCCGATTTGGCTACAAAGCAATGCTTGCCAACTGCCGGCGGAAACAATCTCAATCGCTAGTGTATCAATGGAATCTCCAACGTTGGTCGCTAGCACCCCAATATTGCACTGACTTCCGGCGTTACATCGGTAGGGATTATCCCCATTGATTGAAAAAGTTGTGCCATAGATGATATCTGGTGTGGGTGTGGCTGTTGGTGGGTCGGGTGTCCAGGTTTCGGTAGGTAGAATTTCGGGCGTAAAGCTTGGGGTAACGCTGGGCGTTGCCGTTGGCCAAAGAATATCAACCGTCGTGGTATAGATCTTGGTTTGGCCATCACCGAAAATAACCGTCAGTGCATAGCTGTCGGCTTCATCGCGTAGACACTCTTCTTTGCTGCCATCGCCAAAGGCTGCCAGATTTTCATAGTAGACGGCACGGACATTTTCGACATGCCAACGCACGTGTGTACATTCCCCTGGCGGTATCGTTTTTTCATCTGCCGCAAACACAATGACTGGCGTCCCCACAATCGGCACAGCCGTGGCCGTAGCTGTGACGGTTGGTTCAAGCGCCTCCGGCGTGCTCGTCGGAATATCAAACTCTGGTGTAGCGCGGCGCGTTGGCACTGCCACTTGCACATTAATGATCGGTACGGGCGTCGATGTACTCTCTGCCGGCGGTAGCTGGATATTGGCGGGTGCGTCAGTGGCAACCAATGCCAATGGATTTGCCTGGCCAACTGCATTCTCTTGGCCGACCGTAGCCGTTGGCAGGGGTACCAATAGAACAGAGGTCGCAGTGACCGCTGCGGGAAAGCCATTCTGTTCTGTGAGCGGCGTACTACTTGCCTTTGTGTCTAGCCCGGTGCGCGGTGCGACTGCGACTTCAGCGTTTGGGTTCACTGTCTCTGCAACTGCTTCCGGCGTCACGGTCATCACCACATAGAGCGGTTGCACTTGCTGGACCGCGCCACTGGCCAAGGTATTGACTTGTCCTGCGCGCGCCGTGGCAAGCTGATCGACCGCCAGCTGCCAACCGGTATAGGCCGCAAAGACGCCGCCAATAACGATGACGGCAAAGAAAAGCAGACCGGCGGCAATCCAAGAGTACCACCGATTGATGGTGCCCTGCCAGGGCGCTGTGAATGCGTTCTCTTCCTCTGTTGGTAGAAATCCCTCGTCAAAAAGTGGCTGGCTAGAAGCGTCTCCCCCAAGATTGGTGCTATGCTGGCGCTGTGTCGCTTGCTGGAATTCGTCTCTTCTCTCCGCTGTTGGCGCTTGACTGCCGAAAGCGGAATCTCCTCGCTCCCTATCGCTGTACGCTCCATGGTACACATCACCATTATACTCATCACTATTATACTCATCACTATTATACTCATCACCATAGAGGGGCAACTCTTCTGCGGCCCGTAGTTGATACCGTTGGCAATATTGAAAACTGCCGGAGAGGCAAAAGGTTGCCTGGTCGGCCAAGAGCAGCGAACTCTGCTCTTCCATAGCCAAGCAATTGTTTTCAAAGCTGGGATAGTCGATAGGCGCACAGTTGCGCTGATTGGCATCGATACGCACTACATAAGGGCAGGATGCTTTGCTCATGAATGATCTGTCTTTGCCGTTCCCGATTCCTGAAGCCATGTTGCAGCCAAGGCGAGCGCTGCCTCTGTCGTTGTAATTTCTCCAGCAGCTTGGGCCTCTTGGAGCATCGCCAATAGTTGGCCGACTTGGCGACCTGGTGCCAAGTGAAGTGCCTTCATTAAGGTGTGTCCGTTAATCAAAGGTTGGTGACGTGTGGCATGAAAACCATTGTGGTCAAATGCATAGGCAAAGAGCTCTTTGCCATGTTCAAGATACCCATCTTCTTGACTGCTTGCATGACGATGGATCGCCTGGTAATCGGCGATTGCTAGGCAAAGCACATCGATCCCATCGCTTTGGATCTCATGGCCGCTATCGCCTATGTTGGTAAGCTGTCCTGGAAATGTGTCGCGCAAGAAGCGATATTTGGCACGGTTGCTTAGAGATTGACCGAGAAAGCTTGAACTGAGCAAATGCGGCCGCATGTGAAACGTAGTGACCCGATACGCCAATGCGATCTCTGGCCTGCTAAAGCGCAACGTGGTGAGCCGCGCTTCCGCCATCTCTGCCCCAATGCGCTCGTGATCAAAAAAACGGTAGCGGATGCTCTGATTGGGCTGGATCTCTTCTGTACGCGACTGTGGCTTCCCAATGTCGTGCAACATAGCGTGCCAGACAAGCCACTCGGCACGCGTCCGCCCATTGGCCAATGGCTCGCGCAAATGATGGCGTAGCGCCACAAGGTGCGGGGCCAATGCTTCATGCCACCGTTGCATGGCCGGCTCTGGGGCAGAGGGCCGATCCAAGATCCAGTTGCGCAGATCGACGGTATTTTGCATGACACGCAAGGTGTGTTGATAGACATCTTCAAAATGCGGATACGATTGCGCAACCTCCACCATGCGTGCAACCTCGGGCAGAAGATGGATCAACAAACCAACCGAACGCAATTCTTCAAGGGCGCGTGTCGGTTGGTTTGTATCGAGCATCTTCCACAACTCATCGCGGATGCGTTCGGTACTGGCCAAGATGACGGTGCTACAACTCTGTTTAACTTGGCGGCGCGTCTGTTCGTCGAGCACAAAATTGAACTGAACCATAAAGCGGATCGCGCGCAACAGGCGGATGGGATCATCGGCCAGGCTTGCCGCAGAAACACGGCGGATCAGCTGTTGTTGCAAATCGTTCCGGCCATTACAAATATCGATCAAGGTGGCTTCGCCCAAGCGCTCGATCTGGAATGCCATGGCGTTGATCGTGAAATCGCGCATGAGCAGATCACCTTCGACGGAACCCCCGCGGATGCGTGCAACATCGCAAACAAGCGGAACGCCAGCATTGGCCGTAAAGATGAGACGCGCAACATCACGTGCTTCATCGAGCGGGTAGTAAGCCCAACCCAATTCGTCGGCCACCGCGCGCGCAACTGGCAGCGTGACCTGGTCGATCATGAGATCGAGGTCAGTTACTTTTTTCTGGCCACCTAAGAGATGATCGCGTACAACTCCACCGACGACATAGACGGTGGGCACCTTCTTTAGAAATGCGCTCAGCAGGCGCTGAAATGCGGGTTGGTCGGGTTTCCAATACATATATTGTATTATAGCAGATACCCGAAAATAGCGTAAGTTGTGAATTGCTAAAGTGCATTACCGGCAGGATCTCTCACCCGCTTGCTAGCAGCGGGTCGTGAGGCTAGCAACACAAAGCTCCCCATCACCAGAAAACCAACCAGGGCCGGACCAGGCATTGCCCAAAAAAGCGCTTGCCCGATACTTTGTAATAGCCAAGTGCTACCATAGATGAGCAACAGTGTGCCTTGGGGCAAGGCCATGGGACGAGCAACAAGTGTGATAAGCGTGGCAGCCAGAAACCAGCCAATAAAATTTAGCCAAGGAATGCCAAAATAACCCCCGGCCACCGTCCATTGCCAGTAGCCCCAAGCCACCATTTGTGGATCCAAAAAGAGATCCCATGCTGTAAATGCGCCGGCGCTGATGAGGACAAAGCGCAGACCGTGTGGTACACCACTCAACCGGCTACCCACAGCCCAGGCTGGCGGCAACATCATGAGCCAGGCCAACGGAATTATCAGAGGCACACCGCCGAGCTGTGGTTGCAACAGCGCTGTATATTTATAATCACCAAAGGGGTAGCCGGTAGTGTGCCCCACATATTCAACGAGCCATGCCAGTGCAATCACCGGCACAATCACCCGCAATGCGCGCCTTGCTCCCCACGCCTGTTGCAGAATTGATAAAACAGTAGCCGCTAACAGACAAACTGTGCTGATTACCCCCCAGCGCAATGCAATGTCACCCAGGAACCACCGGAGGATCGGAATGCTGATCATCGTGCAGAGCCAACTGCAAAATAGCAGTAGTGGCGGCCAACGAATCGGGGCCGTTGCGCGTCGTGCATATTGGCCCCATTGCGCTGCAACTGCTGTGCGCTTCATTGTCTTACCTGACCCGCAGTAATCATCTGCTTCTGTTGCGACGGTGGCTGTAGGTGGCGACGCAAAGCCTGTGGTACGCGCTCGTGGCTAGCTTTGGCTAAGACAAGAATTGTACCAAAGACAACAAGCAAGTTGGTGACAAGAAAGAAGATGAACTCTTCGATGGGTAGGCTACCAATGAGGAGTCCGGTCGATTGAGCTGGATCGATTGTCCATGTGCCGGCACCGATCGCAATGGTGTCGGTGATTGCCAAATAGAGGGTGGGGATCAGCAAACTCCAGCAGACAATACGGCGATAGTGCCATAAGATATCCGCCCCAAAGCCCAACTGAAAGATGATCGGTGGCAATGCCCAGGCCAATTCCAACGCCAGGTAGGTGCCGGATTGCCAGCCGCTAACGAGCAACACGATCGCACCGATCCAGATGAGACCGATAGCTAGTGCCAGGTTGAAGCGCAAGGCACGGGGCGCGCTACTGCTCTGCCTGGTTGCGGCAATAACATTTCTTTGCTCTTGAGTTCTGTCGCTTTGGTCGAGAGAGCGGCGTGCCACGGCCAGCAGCCAGAGGCTTGTGAAGATCGTTTGCACGATGAAGAAGGTATATTCTTCAATGGGTACCCAACCGATCACGATGTTGGTTACCAATGCGGGGTTGTACCACCAGACCCCAGTGGCTACAAGGTAATTATCCCAGGGCGTCGTGTAGAGTACCGCAACAATTACGTGGATCACCATAACTATCCCAAAGGGCCAACTGTGTAGTGTTGCCGGCAACCTTAGACCATGCCGGCTATCCCACCAAGCTAACAGCGTGAGAAACAGCAGTGGAATGCCCACATACCAGCCGAGAAATGTGAAATAGGTCATTCGTGTTGCACCTTAATCTCTTTTGCCATCATCCATCTCTTTTGCCATCATCAAAGTATGATCTGTATAACGAACTGGGAAACGCGGGCATGCGGAATCTTATCGGCGGGTTGAAGACAACTTTGGGTCAGCGCCTAATTCGGCCAAGATACTATGGGCGACCCGCATTCCTCCCAAGGCAACTGCTGCGGTGGATTGACCGGGGAAGATGCTGTCGCCCACCATCCACAGCTTAGGCTGAAGACGCGGCCCCCACGCCCGAAAGAGATCGGTTTGCGGAAAGCCGCCGACCCAACCGCCCACCCGGCGCGTAAAGCGTTGAAAAGTAACCGGTGTACCCGGCATTACCAGCGCTGAGTTTTCGCATAATTTAGGGATCGCTATTTTTGCTGCTTCCATCAATTTTTCAGTATAGAGTGCTTTTCGCGCTGTATAACCAGCAGAATCGGCTTTCTGTAACTGCCACCAAGGGGCCAATGCCGTATGGGTGCTAAGTGTCAGTGCTCGTTTGCCGGCAGGTGCTCGGCTTTGATCCCATGCAGGGCTTAGTGAGAGAAAGATCGTGTTTCCTTCGCCCATTGGTTCTCGCATAATCACTTGATGATGTAGGATCTGCTCTTCTGCAAGCGCCGCCTGATCAACGCCGACATAGAGCATAAATGCACTCCAGCCATCCGTTGGTTGGGGCGGGAGATTGCGCAGTTTGCGCGGTGCATCCTCACCAAGAAGCCGGGCAATATTCCAAGGCGGTAGGTTGGCGACGATCAGATCCGCCGTAAATTCTTCACCCCGCTTGGTCTTGACCGTGGTCATGTTGTGCGCTGCTCTCCCGATCGCTGTTACTTCTTGGCGATAGCATACCTCCCCCCCATTGCGCCGGATAGTCTGCACCAGCGTTTCGGCGATGGTGCCGATACCCCCAGCGAGATGAACGACGCCACGCCGTGGCAGGTCGAGCGCCGATGCACCATAGAGGGCATTTGCCTGATCACTTGTTGTCTGTGCCGCAATCAGCAGTTGGGCGTCAATAAATTGGCGCAAGGCAACTGGCATTGCGCGCAGATGATGGGCAACCGGGCGAAACGCATCGGCCAGCAATGATGGATGAAGATGCCTGCGCGGATCGTGCGCCAGCCAATTGATGCCCGTTGCCAGCAGCGAGCGTGCTTCGCGCATCGTTTGGGGTGGCCACGGTGGGATGCGCAACGCCAACTCCCAAAGTGCATCTGCGCGCTGCTCTTGCCATTGCCAAAATGGCTCAGCCGCTGCCCCAAACGCATCGGTACGTGCTTGCCAACGCCGTTCGTCGCTCCAGCGTGTGATGCTACGGCCATCGGGCATATGCACGGTCATGGCTGGCTCGGCATGGTGTACTGGCCAGCCGTCAACGCCAGTGGCCTTTGCCACCAAATCCATAGGCCCGCCTGGGTAAAACCCACCCGCAAGCGTAGCGCCAGCGTCAAAGCGATAGCCTTTGTGAAAAAAGGTGCCGGCACAACCACCGGGGTAAATATGTGCTTCAAGAACCGTTACCGCCAAACCGGCACGTGCCAGTATCGCAGCTGCTGTCAGGCCCCCAATTCCGGCCCCAATGACGATGACCCGCGTAGCGTCCCGTTGATTGCTGGGCATGGATAGTTTACAGTGAGGAAGTGGCCGCAGGGTTGGCACTTCCCGTGGGAGCGCCTTCCAAGAGTCGACGGCTCTTCCATCCGCGGAATGCAAAGAGGAGCGGCAGCGTGAGCCACATTCCCCCGCCAACCAATTTCCAGAACCAATTGTTGCTAAGCTCAGCGTTCACCTCATCAATAACAACGGTGCTCTCCTCCTGGATCTGCTCTTTACTGGTAACCTGCGCTTTATGAATCGGCTCAAACATATGGCGATGCTCCCATTTTGCAAAGGGACCACTGATTTGACGATCAATAAATCCGCCCCCTGGCAGCACTTCAATCCGTGCCCGCCAGGAAATCGGCAGTGGTCCCAACCAAAGGGTAAAGGCCATTTCGTCGCCATCATTGAGCAGCGATGGTGCATCGTGGATGCGCACGATAATCGGTGGCGGCGTAATGGCACCCATACTAGCAGATTGACGATGAAACTCCGTAACCGTTGTTAAAGGTGCATTCACGACAAATCGATGTTGATAGTTCATCTTTCTCTCACAATACCTTCTAATACCATCAGTAATATGCCGCGCCTAAAGGGCAACCGGCCCCAATAACGATGAAAAGCTGATCTGCTCTGGTCTGATACCCCCATACCGCCGGGCCGCCTCAGCCGCGGCTAGCTTATTTTAAGAACAGGTAACATGCCTGCGGCCCCGATACCGATGGCAATAGCACGCGGATTGCGCAGATGCACGCCGATCAACGCCGACTCTCTTTGCGAACTTTGTGCCTTTACAAGAGCTTTATTTACCTGTCACACAAACGTCTACGACGCGCTATCGCACTAATTGAGTGATTGCCTCTTGCGCCGTTGGATAGGTGAAAACAAACCCGCTTTCCTCCAATTTTTGCGGAATTGCTCGTTGGCCGTCGAGTAAGATCGTAGACATATCGCCAAGGATGGTTTTGATGGCAAATGCTGGAGCAGGCAACAGCGCTGGACGTCCCATCTGTGAGCCAACAATCTGGCTAAATTGCTTGTTGGTAACGGGGTTTGGCGCAGAGAGATTGTAGGCACCCTCCGTTTGTGGATGTGTCAATAGAAAGGTAATCGCACGGATTTCATCGTGAAGGTGAATCCAGGGCATCCACTGTTTGCCATTGCCCATTGGCCCCCCTGCAAAAAATTTAAAGGGCAAAATCATCTTGGGAAAGGCTCCCCCCTCATTGCTCAGGGCAATGCCTGTGCGTAAAACGACACGCCGTATGCCCATACGTGTAACAGGTGCCGTTGACATCTCCCAATCAAAGCAGACATTGGCTAGAAAATCTTTACCACGCGGATCCTCTTCTGTAACAATTTCGTCCTGATGATCTTGTCCATAATAGCCAACGGCCGATGCTTGCAAGAGTACTTCGGGCTTCTTCTTGGCTTCCTGAATGGCACTCTGGATCGCAAGCCCAGCTTGAATCCGGCTCTCGCGAATCAGCTGTTTGCGATTCTCTGTCCATGGGGCATCGGCAATCCCTGCTCCTGCAAGATTAATCACTGCATCCGATCCATCGACAAAGTGCCCCCACCCTTCTGTGGTTTTACTATCCCACTTTTCGACTCGAACACCAGCTGGCATCCCACGTGAGTGATCCGGTGTACGGCTTAAGACAGTGATGAGATGTCCTTCCGCCACTAGATGCGCACAAAGCGCCTTGCCAATCAATCCTGTCCCACCTGTCATCACAATGCGCATGAGGGCGCTCCTTTCCTTATCTTTTCGTGTCTATTCAACTTAATTTACAACGATCTTGGGAGTTACGCTCTTCGCTGACTGATAGACTAATCACTTAAAAGTCACCCATCGTAGTGTTACTTTTACACGGGAGAGGCTGTATGACTGTTAAGGATTTTATCTATGAGTAAGCTGCTGTTCATCGTATCGAAGTAAAGAACTGCGTAACTCCTAGATCTACCTTTAAAGCGATGATGTGACAACATCCTTCTGTAATATTTGTTTGAGCCAACTAATTAATAGGACACCTTTGTCGTTAAGTACATTCTCCGCTGCCGTTAGATACGCCTGTAGATACTCATGGATGACGCTTTCCGGTAGCTGGTAGTGATTCTTTAACAACCCTTTGACCCATGGCAGATCGATCCCTAGATAGTGGATGTCGCCGAGGGCCAATGCTGCAATGATATCACGGCTGAAATTAATGTTGGCCTTGCGTAACAGCGAGTGGGATAGGTGACCGTTGCCAAATTTGCGCCATACTTCAGATTCGATCTCTGCCTGGTGTAAGCGAAAATAGTCTAAGGTTTCTGTGGCTTGACGCGATGGCATATCTGCTGGCATCGCAAGGCGTGGTTTGAGCATAAGCTCTTCAATGACATGAATTGCTTCTTCAAGGTGATCGCCAAGATAATGGCCGGTGATAGATTGCTGTACGGCAGGTATCTGGGTAAAGACAAGGCCGCCATAGCCCATCGGGATTCTAGCTTCGTAGAGGCTCTCTCCCAATTCTCGAAGACCCATAGCAGTATAGAGAAGCTGCGCTGTCAGCACGACCAACTGTGGCTTCGCTTTTTGCGTGGTTACGATAAAATCCTGGACAGGTACATTGGCTCCCAAGAAGAGGACATCCCAACTGCGGCGGCGCAATAGCAACGTAAGCATTAAAGGGACAAAAGTATGGACTTCTTCTGGTGGGCAGCCAATCAGAATACGTCCCGCCCGCGTTGGCGAGGGGGTAGCTGCTAGCAGTGCTTCTAGCCGACGAAGTGCCAAGGCGGAGGCAAAGTGTTCTTGTTGTACTGTGATATTGTTTTCATACCAACCTCTGCCAATCGTGGCCAACCCTTTTTGTAATATATCGAGACAGACGTTTTCTGCGGGAAAGAGGGCAAAGGCTTGTGCAATGCTCTGTTCTGCGTGCTGTTCATCAAAATTTAAACAACTCGTGATCCATTCATTGCGCAACCGTTCAAGTGTATTGAGCGCTTCACCGGATTGTACGCTACCCAGGTTTCTTTCCCCCAGGTTACCTTCACCTATGCTTCTTCCACCTACTCGTGCAGGTGCAGGGGAATGCGCTGGTGGCGGTACGAGCATTGTCGTCTGCAGTGAGCTTTCCTGATCGTGCTCCAGTTGGCGCCATAGCTCTACCGCACGACTGATGTTTAGCCCTTCTTCCTGGCGCGCCATCAACCATTTCAATAGTTCAATATCATTTTGTGAATAGAGTCGATGACCACTATCCGTCCGTTGCGGTGCCGGCAATCCATAGCGTCTTTCCCAGGCACGTAAGGTGTCCGGCTTTAGACCGGTTTCCTGAACCACAGCTTTCAGGTTGTAAATTGGCGTGTCGGCCGGCGATTTCATCATATAAGTCACTTTAATCAGTTGTTCAAAATATACACCAGTACTTAACAAATCCAGGTTCACAATCCACGCCCGAATTTGTTTGGCAAAAGTTGTACAAATGTATGAATTATACCTTGACAAACCTGAGTTTACCATGATATCTTGCACAATAGTTGTTCGCTTCATTACTATTGAACAGAAGTTTTGCAATCGTTTTTTCGTCCATAAATGCATAAAATGTAAGGAATATACCGACGAGCGCCAAGTAGCAACACTTTTTGCAGGAGTATGGGATTACTTCTTGTGCTGCTCGCGAGTATATGTAAGTGTAACGAGTATATGTAAGTGTAATACGTGACCGTTGTGACTAGCGACGGCAAACAGATATAGCTGTGCCTTGCTGATGAATAGTAACTCATGTTTCGCACGGGTCGACACCCTCTCTTTCCCCAGATTCCTGCTCCTCCAGAACGGGAGAGAAGGGGAGAAATAAATTCTTCGTCTGTGTAATTTAGCCATGCCTCGCCCTTGGCGAGTTAAGGACGGGGAATCATTCACTGTGTGCCATGAGATAGTACAAAGAAAAAGAGGAGAAGTCGACTATGCAGTTGCAAACTCATGCCTGGGAGGGCGCTCTGCTGTCAATGGCCCACGAGGCTCGATCAACTGAATCTACTGCATCCAAGCTTCATATTGATGCTCAAACATTGACTCGTGCCTATGACTATTGTGAATCCCTTACTGCGCTCAACAGCCGCTCTTTTCATCTTGCTTCGGCACTTCTCCCGCACAGCAAGCGACGAGCGGTTCGCGCACTCTATGCCTTTTGTCGTGTTACCGACGATATCGTGGATCGGGGTGGTATAGCGAGTGAGGAGCGCTTGCTCCAATGGCAGCGTCATGTCCTTACCAACACGCCACCTCGCGATGAATTGGTGGCATTAGCCTGGACGGACGCACGTCTTCGTTTCGCTGTACCCGTACGCTATGCCGAACAATTGATCGAGGGGGTGAAGCGTGATCTAACCCAAAATCGCTATCAGACCTTTGAAGAATTGACGGCCTACTGCTATGGCGTGGCATCGACGGTTGGCTTGATGAGCATGCATATTATTGGCCATAGCGGGCTAGAAGCGATTCCCTATGCAATTAAGTTGGGCGTTGCATTGCAACTTACCAATATTTTGCGCGATGTCGCAGAAGATTGGAAGATTGGTCGTCTGTACCTGCCGACTGATGATCTACAGCTTTTCGGTCTGACGGAAGCGGATATTGCGCTTGGTGAGGTTACCGCTGCCTGGCGTGCGTTTATGGATCAACAGATTGCTCGCAATCGATTGCTCTACGCCGAAGCGATGCCCGGCATTCAACTGCTGGATGCTGATGGACGCTTTGCGATCGCCGCTGCTGCAGAGCTATATCAGGCCATCCTGACAGATATTGAAACCCACGATTACAATGTCTTTCAGCGTCGCTCGTATGTCGGCAATTGGGCTAAGCTTCGGCGCCTGCCGGCGATTTGGTGGCGCAGCCATTCTGGCTATGAATCCCCATTACGCTTGAAAAGAGACGTATAGCTATTATTTGCTAACCTTGTGGTATACTGGCATCAATAAACGATTGTTGATGATTGTATGAATGTTACATGAATGATGCCAGGGAGCAAGGTGTAATGGAAGGCCAGAATTTACAGACGTCGGGCATGTTGGCGATAAAGGAAATGGATGACCACAGCCCAAATCGAGTGTCACGCATAGCTGCAGTCACCCATGCCTTTTCCCTGATGGCGTTCCTACTTTTGTGCGTAGGCGCTGGGGGGTGTAGTTTTGGCCGTGCTACCCCTACGCGTACTCCGTTCCCTACTTGGACGCCAACACCCGAAGGGGCAGCTGCTCCGGTTGCTCAAGCGGCAACCGCCACTGCACCACTTGTTGTCCAATTGCCAACAAGTACCGCAGCACCGGAGCCACCAACATCGGAGCCACCAACCACAGCGCCACCAACCACAGCGCCACCAACCACAGCGCCTACGTTAACGCCCGAACCACCACCCACGGATCTCCCGACAGAGACGCCCACACCAGAGCCAACAGCGACCGCTGCCTTTCGCTTTGTGTTAGAAGCTGCTGAGAAATTCCCCACGGATTCTCTGGCCGCCAACGTTGTGCGTATCTACCTCTATGCCTACTCACCTGCCGATTATGGCTTGCCAGGTTATACGCTGCAAGTTTTGCACAATGGTACACCTCTGACGGTTGACGAGGAGAGCAGTGCTGGCGTACCAGAGCAGACGCGCGACAATCCCGGCCCCTTTACGCGCTTCGCCAACATGAGTGTGGTCTTTGTTGAGCCACAGGCTGGGCGTTGGGATCTCCAGCTACTCGATAGCAGCCGTACGCCGGTTGGTCCACCAGTCACTTTTGATCTGACTGCGGATGAGCGTACACGGGAGTTATATGTACGCTACCGCCAACAGTAGCGGTGAATGAATTCTGCGGTGATCGGCCCAACATTCCTTGATATAACCTGTGTGAAAAACTAAAACGGCCCACCGTGAGCATTTTGGTGGGCCGCTATAGAGATAAGTCATACTGCGTTTAGATTGCCGTCAATGCCTGTGCCAAATCAGCTAGCAGATCCTCGGTATCCTCTACCCCCAAGCAGAGCCGTACGAGCTCATCGCGAATACCCAGCGCTAGCCGCTCTTCTTCCGGCAACTCGGCATAGCCCATCACCGCCAATGGGCTGACCATACTCTCTACCCCACCCAGGCTAGGCCCGATATGGGGAATCTTTAGTGCGTCGATAAAGCTGTGCGCTAACGCCCCGTTGCCCTCGATCTCAAAGCTGACAACACCACCAAACCCTTTCATCGTTGTGGTTGCCAAGCCATGATCTGGGTGGCTTTCTAACCCTGGATACCAGACGCGGCGCACTTTGGGATGATCTTCGAGGAAGCGGGCAATGGCCAGACCATTGGCATTGTGTTGCGCCATGCGCAGTGCCAACGTTTTCATGCCGCGCAACATCAAATAGGCACCGTGCGGGTCTGCGATGCTGCCCAACATCGCCTGTGCCTGGCGAATACGGGTGGTGAGTTGGAAGGAGCCGACGACTGCGCCGGCCATTAGATCATTATGTCCACCTAAATATTTGGTCAAGCTGTGGATGACCAGATCGATGCCAAAGGCTAACGGTTGGCAGTTCACCGGTGTAGAAAAGGTGGCATCGACAATCGTCAACAGATTGTGGCGTTTGGCAATCTTCACCACTTGGGTGTAGTCGATACAACGCATAAAGGGATTTGTGGGTGATTCTGTATAGATTAGCCGCGTGTTCGGGCGAATCGCCGCTTCAACGGCACTGCAATCACCACAGGGCACAATCGTATGGTCAATGCCGAGGCGCGGTAGAAACCTTTGGCAAAAGTCGCGTGACTGATGATAGCAATCATCGGTCAAAATCAGATGATCCCCCTGCTTGAGGAGGAGCAGTAACGTATTTGTGACTGCCGCCATGCCGCTGCTGAGTAAAACGGCATCATCGGCCGCTTCGAGCGCCGCCAATTTTGCCTCGACGGCGCGTACCGTTGGATTGCCATAGCGCCCATACTCCTCTCGTTCAACCTCATCCCAGAACATGCGCTCTTCAAAATAGTTGACGAGATCAGCACTCTTGTCAAAGGTATAGACCGATGTTTGCACAATCGGCACGGTGAGGCTGTGATGGGCGCGGAAACGCCGTTCACCGGCGTGGACCGTTTGTGTGGTGTTAGGCAGAGAGGAATGAGTTGTTGATTTTGTCATTTGATTATATGTTCATTCAAAAAAATGGGGCCATACCGGCCCCATTTTTTTGATCTTGATCAGCCTAAACCTAGACCAGTTTGGCGTTTAGGACAATTTCACCAACGCCAGCTAGTGCCTTGGAGACAGGGCAGCCCGCTTTGGCTTGGGTTGCCAATTCCTGGAACTTCTCATCGTCCAAGCCAGGCACAACTGCTTCACAATCAAGTTCAATCTTGTTGATCGCCGGCCCATCACCCAGGTGAACGGTGGCGGTAGTGTTGATGCTCGTTGGCGTCATGCCGTTGTTCGAGATGAGGGCCGATAAGAACATCGAATAACAGCCAGCGTGGGCGGCGCCAATCAACTGTTCCGGATTGGTGCCTTTGCTATCATCTTCAAAGCGTGATGCAAAGGTAAAAGGGCCTTCGTAATGGCCAGGGCCAACCTTCATTGTGCCGGAACCGCCTTTGAGCGTGCCTTGCCATGCGGCTGTCGATTTGCTAATCATTGGGTGATCTCCTTTGTAATTCGTTGATTGTTTAGGGGTAACTACTCAGCCTTTGAATCAATTCAAGGCTGATAGCGCAAGTCGGCTTAAGCCGACTTCGGTTGTTAGCCTGAACTTTAGTTCAAGGCAACCTATGCCTGAGTAGTTACGCTTAGGGTTCGTTCAAAAAGCCCACACACTATAAAAGGTTTGTGCATTGCAATCAATGCGACGAACGCCAACCACTGCGCTTTACGATTCGGCTGCCTTTTTGGCGGCGGCACGGGCCTTAGCCTGTGCGATGCGATCAGCCGCTGCGCTGCCCATCGCCGGTGCGGCTGGTGCAGGAGCTTTTGGTGCTTCACCACCATTGGCTTTGGCGGCAGCTGCGGCCTTGGCCTGTGCGATGCGTTCAGCGGCAGCACTGCCACCACCAGTCGGCGCCGCGACGGCTTCCTTGGTCTTGCGCAAGCCGGCTAAATCTTGGAGCAAGCGCCAGTTCGCCAAACGCTCTTGAGAGACGGCCTTTAATGAGTCACCAGCGTTGCCATTGCGGTCAAAATGCTTGACAAAGCGCCCTTCGCCGCGGGCAAAATCGACAAAGGTGATCGGCTCTTTACTCTTGGGATCGAGCGCCCAATCTTCATTGACATTGGGGTTGCCCTTGAGATCGAGCCGCTCGCGAATGGTGTCGCCTTTGCGTGGGTCATAGACCATGAGCGGGAAGGCGCGGCTTTCGACCGCCATTTTGGCGCGCTGGGATGCTTCGTGGTCGCCAACGCCATGTTCGGGCTGGCAAGTGGTGTAGACGCTGATCAGCGCGGGGCCAGGATACTGATTGGCCTCCATGCAGACGCGATAGAAGTGGTTCATGTGCGCGGCCGTGGTCTGTGCCACATAAACATTCGGGTGCATCATCGCGATCTGGGCGATCTCTTTGCGCGCTTCCGTTTTGCCCATTGTCTCTGTGCCAAAGGGGCTCATCTTGGTATTCTGACCAGTAAAGGTGCCGGTTGAGGATTGCCCACCTGTGTTAGAATAGACCTGGGTGTCAAGCACCAATACCTTGATATTCATGCCACTGGCCAACATGCGGCTTAGCGCCCCAAAGCCAATGTCGAGCATTGCGCCATCGCCACCGATGACCCAAAGGCTCTTATCTTGCCAGCCCATCTGATCCCAGCGCGCACGCACACCCATTGCATCGGTTGGCCCATTTTCAAAGAGCGAGTTGGTCCAAGGCACGCCCCAAGGGTTATAGGGATAGGTGCTACCATAGACAGTGGTGCAGCCAGTTGAGTTGATAATCCCCAGATTCTCTTCGCCATTTTGGAAGGCAACCGCCGCCATCCACATGCGCAGCGCCGTCGCCTCGCCACAACCGGCACAGGAACCAGCGCCACCCACATACAGTAGGCTGCGATCGGCCAGCATCATGTCGACTAGTACGCGATCACTGATAAAGCGTTCCGGGGTTGGTGGCAACGATCTGAAGAAGTTGAAGGCGTGGTCATATTGCGGCACCGTGTCTTCTTCTTTTTTGATCATCGTTAGTGCATTGTAGCCGAGATCAGCGCAGACCTGGACGCATTCTGCACAACCCTTACATTTTGTTGGGTCGATAAAGATGCCAAAGTAGCCGCCGGTACCTTCTTCCTTCTTTTCCGGCACATTGAAGAACTTATTCGTGGTCGCCCATTGCTCGCCCAACCAACTGCGTCGATCCTCATTGACATCTGTTAACGCTAATTGCAGGATCGATGGTTCAACAACCTTGCCCAGAATCGCCGTATCAGGACATTCCGTGACACAGGTCATACAGCCGACACAGTTGGCATGATTGAACTCTGGGATTTCGGGGGCAATGTAGGAGAAATCGCGATAGGCACCGGTGCCGGCTGGAATGAGTGAACGTGCCACGCTGATATCGGCGATTAGAGAGTCATCATCACCATTGTTATAGGCATTGATTACGCGGCTGTTAAAATCTGCTGCGTATGCTTCCAAATCTAAGGTAAAGACTGATTCATCAAAGCCATGGGCATCGCGTCCGTTGCTCTTGGCATGACCATTGGTATGGCCGTTGCTGCCGTTGACCGCTGCTACTTCTTCATCAATCAGAAAAATGGGACTTGCCATTTTGGGTATTGCTCCTTTGTATGTCAGTGTAAAGCGTGAAACGTAAAGCGTAATGCTCGCCGCTGTGCGCGTATTTTACGCATCATGTTTTCTTACGCAATCCGGGCGAAATCAGCCGCTGTAATCGTGCCAATCGGCTTGGCGTGACCATTTTCACGCTCGACAACGACGAGGCTATCCACACTGTGGTCGATCAATTTTTGCATGGCCTCGCGCAGGGATTCACTGGGTGATGTCGTAACAACATCGCTATGCATCACATCCGCTGATTGCAGATCGCCCCAGTAGTGACCGTTGCCATTGGTGCCATTCCCATTGATACCGTTGCCGTTGCTCCCATTGCCGTTACTCCCATTGCTATGACCGTTGCCATTGGTGCCATTGCCGTTGCTGGTTTGGGCTCGCAGCAGATCGGTATTGCTTAGGGTGCCCTGCAAATTCCCCTCGTTATCGATTACAACAATCGAGGCGACCTTCTGTTCATCCATCGCCTTGGCAACCTTGGAAAGCAGTGTGGTTGGGCGGCAGGCGATCACCGAATGACGCATGACATCGCTGACGATCCTAATGCTGCGCACGGCTTGGGCATCTTCGCCGTCAACAATCGCTTGCGGAATCTGTTGCACTTCGGCAAAGCCCCGTCGAACACAGGTCAGGTTGTCCTGGACCACTTGTTCGCTGCGCTTACCAAAGTATTTGCGTAGACTCTTCTCGACACCAACCATTAGCGCGTCTTGGCTAATCTGGCGGCGCTCCAGGAAAGGCGTTGATTTGAGGAAGACACCGAGCAGCACAATGCCTTGCATACGGACTTGGAGATCGAGCACCGAAGCAACTTCACGGGCAATCGCGGCGGCATCGAGATAGAGCACGCGCAACTTCTTCTCACGGATCATGCGGCGGGCGTAGGCTGGAATATTTGCCCAAACTAGCTTGGGATCAGTGTGGCTCGCCTGTACAAAGACGGTGCCGCCGGGCTGGAGTCCTTTAAGTGGATTGCCGGTGCTAAAGGCGTTCACATCGTTGAGCGGCACGAATTCAACAAAGTTCATTTCGCAGTGGGTACGAATCGGCTCTTCGGCGGCTGTCATGTAATAGGTGGTGGGAAGGCCTTTCTTTTCCGAGCCATACTTGGGGTACGCCTGGACGTAGAGGTCGAAGAGATCACCGACAATCGTCGCAATGACTTTATTCGTGGTGACCGAACCAAAGCCACCGACCGAGTGGCCACGCATGGAGAACGCACCGGTGGGGCGTACATCGGGATCCTGGCTACTATCCAGTGCAAGGGGGTGGATGATGCCCAAGGTAAAGAAGCGTGGTCCTTCGTCGATCATATTCTTGACCGCAGCAATAAAGTCACCGGGGCGGACATCGCGACTGCCTAATCCAGCGGCACCGCTATAGATCACGGGCATTCGATGAATGCGCGGGTAATCGGGTGTGCCAACCAAGGCATCGGCAAAGGCAGCTTTGATTTCGGCGGTCAGCGGATTGCTCTGGCTCATCGGCGTGTCCATGCGCTCGATGACGGCAATGGCTTTGACATTGCGCAGCGCCTCAACAATCTCTGGGCCAGGGAAGGGGCGGAAGCTCGTAACATGGACTACCCCAACTTTAAGACCCATCTCGTCGCGCATATAATCGCAAGTTACCTCGGCAGTTTCAGCCATCCCACCCATGCAGACAATCGCATAGTCAGCATCTTCCATCTTGTAGGGCTCAATGAGATCGTAGCGGCGACCGGTCAGCGCGTAATATTCATCCATCGTTGCTTTGAGGATCGGTTTCACACGATCATAAAAGTAGCGCTGGGCTATTTTGCCCTTCATATAGCTGTCCTGGTTTTGCACGACACCGGACATCATCGGCACCTTGGGGTTCATCAAGTTGGTCAGCTTGTCGCTGGGTGCTCCCATAAACTCTTTCATTAATTCAGGCTCGGGGAGCACCACATTCTCAATTGTATGGGTGGTGAGGAACCCATCCTGTGCATTCATAAACGGGGTCTGGCTATCTTCGGCAGCACGGCGGGCAATTAGCGCCAAATCACCGGCTGCTTGGGCATTTTTGCCAATAATCAACCCCCAACCCGTATCGGCGACACCCATAATGTCATCGTGGCCGGCATGGACATTCAATCCCTGGCTCGTTAACGCACGGGCACCGATGTGGAAGACAATCGGCAAGCGTTTGCCAGAAATGACATAGAGCACTTCCTTCATCAAGATCAGCCCTTGTCCGGAAGTGAAGTTCGTCACCCGTCCACCGGCAACCGCAAAGCCTTCAGCAGCCGACGCCGAGGAATGCTCCGATTCCGGCTCCATAAAGATCAGCTTTTCGCCCCAGAGATTGGTTTGGCCATTTGCAACAGCCTGGGCGTAATTGGAACCCATCACGGTTGAAGATGTAATCGGATAGGCACATGCCCCTTGGGTTATATGGGTCTCCACCCAACTTACCGTCCCACTGCCGTCGGCTGTCGTGGGGATCCCGGGGAAACGGATTGTTTTGGTTACAGCATCGGCTTCACTTACTGAATCATGCATTGTCAGCACCTCCTGCTGAATAAATTACAGCCACTTGATTTGTTGCTCCTCAATTGATATGCCCTGATTGCATCCGTTCGTATAGTCAAGAGAGTGGGGGTGGTGCATAGGGCGAAGCTATGTCTCACATAGCCATCTCACATAGCCATCTCACATAGCTATACCTGCTGATGAGTATACATTATACAGCAGAGCAAATAAAACGATAGCTATCTTTGGGCTATCTTTGGACTGACGCAGCCTTCAGTTTCTATAGGCCAAATTGCCTTGCTCCTCAACCACTGCTCTGCGTAAGCCGCGCCTCTGGCTGGGTATAGCTCTCTATTATACTGGCTTTTCCTCAAAAAACAAAAGTATCGAGATATTTACAAATTTATCGTCTCGTGTACCAATATCTTTTGACGAATGCAAACTAGTTTGTGATCCATGTTGCGGTTTTTATGACTGATCATTAGATAAATTGTATACTGTAGTGTCAATACAAATAAGCTATGCTTATTAAGCTAGGCTTATATTGTATAGGACCTAAGTAGAATGCTGGCTGAGTAGCATGTTTTCTGCGTATCGAAGCCAAGAGCTGCATAAGTCCTATTGTATATAAAAAATGATGGTTCATCTCAGAACATGTGTAAAACGATGATGCAAACCGAAGTACATGAGCCTTTTTGCACACATTCGCCTGGTGAGCAAAAAGATTTATTTAGGATTGGACTGTTATCGGTCCATCCAATGTTCATTACGTTCGCTTTTGCTCAAAGGTACACAACTTGCTACCTGAGTAGCCTCTTTTCGGCGTATCGACTACAGGTAGCGACGCCTGTGTACCTCTTATTTACAAAAAGTCTCAAAATTGGGCATCGTTTCAATGCCTGCCACAAATACAATGTTTAGAAGCTGGAGGAAATTGCTTTCATGTCTATATCTGCTGTAGCTGACGTATCCAAAATTATCTCACTTAATGCAGCTATCCCTTCCAATCAGGCGGCCAACGGTCAGGTCGTCAGCGGTCAGGAACCAACAACTCTATCCACCGAACAACTACTTGACATGTACCGCAAAATGGTGCTGATTCGCCGCGTCGAAGAATCCTTGTTGCAGTTAGCTGAATCCGGTAAGATCGGTGGTGCCATGCATACAGCGGTTGGCCACGAAGCCAACGCCGTTGGCGCGGCGGCGGCGTTGCAACCCGATGACTATCTCACCTGTACCTATCGTGGTCACCACCATTCTCTAGCCCGCGGCATGGATGCTGGACGTGCTATTTCCGAAGTGCTGGGGCGCGCTGATGGCTTTGCCAAAGGTAAAGGCGGCTCGATGCACTTTATGGATCCATCGTTGGGGCTAATGGGTGCGAATGGTATCGTCGGTGCCCAAGTGCCCCATGCCGCTGGCATGGCGCTCGCCAGCAAGTTACGCGGAGAGGGTCGAATTGCCATTACCTTTTTTGGTGAGGGTGCCATGTATCAGGGATTGATGCACGAGACCTTCAATATTGCGCAGAAGTGGCAATTACCTATCATTTTCTACTGTGAGAACAACCGCTACTCAGAGATGACCCCTACCAGCCGTACCTCATCGGTTGAGCATATCTATCAATTTGTCCATGCCTATGGGATGCGTAGCGTGCAAATTGATGGCAATGATGTGGAAGCTGTCTATACAGCAGTCAGCGAGGCGGCTGCACGCGGACGTGCGGGCGAAGGGCCGACCTTTATCGAAGGCATCACCTATCGTCTTGCGGGCCACATGGCCGGTGATCTCGAAACCTATCGTGACAAAGCGGAAATTGAGATGCAGAGCGAGCACGAACCGATGGTAGTTCTGCGCCACAAACTGATCGAGCATGGTGTTACAGAGTCCCAAATTGGTGGCATTGAAGCCGAGGTTGATGGCGATGTGGAAGAAGCGACGGAGTTTGCCCAAAACAGCCCATGGCCAGATTTGTCCGAGGCGTATACGGATGTGTATGCGGCCGCACAATAGCGTAGCCTGGCGACTGTAGGATGACCAGATCTTCTTATGCCCGTGGTACTTTACTCAATACGCAATACGACAGGAAAGTTGACATAAATGCGAACGACAACCTATATTCAAGCTGTCAACGAGGCGATTAAGGATGAGATGCGCCGCGATGAGAGCGTTTTTTTACTGGGAGAAGATATTGGCCGCTATGGGGGCCTCTTCCGCGTTACCCGTAATCTTTTTGAAGAGTTCGGGGACAAACGGGTACTCGACACACCGATCAGCGAACAAGGCTTTATGGGCATGGCGATCGGGTCGGCAATGGTGGGCATGAAGCCAATTGTCGAGCTCATGTACATGGACTTTTTCTTGGTCTGTGCCGATCAGATCTTTAATCAAGCGGCGAAGATGAGCTATATGACAGGAGGCGTTGTCAATGTGCCCCTCGTCATCCGTGGTCAGCAGGGGGGTGGCAAAAGTTATGGTTCACAACATAGCCAATGTGTCGATAGCGTTTTTGCCCAATTCCCAGGGATCAAAATTCTGGCCCCCGCGACGCCCTATGATGCCAAAGGTCTGTTGATTTCAGCCATCCGCGACCCCAATCCGGTGGTCTTCCTTGAACACAAGATGCTCTACTTCACTCGTGGGGAAATGCCAAATGCCGATGAAGAGTACAGTATACCGATTGGCAAAGCGGATGTTAAGCGCGAGGGCACGGATCTAACCCTTGCCACCTTTGGCTATTGTCTGTTGCAGGCCCAAGAGGCCGCCGACGAACTAGCCAGCGAGCAGGGCCTTCATATTGAAATTGTTGATCTGCGCAGTGTTGTGCCACTCGATATGGAGACCATCTACAACTCGGTTGCGAAGACTGGTCATCTGTTGGCGGTCCATGAATCACAGTCCAACTGTGGCATCGGTGCTGAAATTGTCGCTCGGATCTATGAAGAGGCACCGCACCTGCTCAAGAAGCCGGCACGCCGGCTGGGAATGGCACCAGTTTCCGTGCCCGTTTCCAAAGAGTTGGAATTGGAAGTGCTTCCCTGGAAGGCGAACATGAAAGCGGCAATCCTGCGGATGCTGCGGTAAACTGGGTGGGGTAAATTGGGTGGGGTAAATTGGTAGATAGGTAAATGGGTAGACAGGAAGACAAGGTTCTACCTGTTTACTTATCTACCTGTCTACCAATCTATGCTACCTCCAAACGAAACGAGGGAAGAGATGGCAACGGAAGTAAAGCTACCCGATTTGGGTGAAGGTGTGGAAGATGCCGCGGTCAGTCGCTGGCTTGTAAAGGTGGGCGATGAAGTTAGCGCGGGTGATATTATTCTGGAAGTTGCAACCGATAAGGTTGACACGGAAGTGGCCGCCCCAGCTTCTGGTAAAATCCTCAAGCTCAATGCTGGGGAGGGTGAGATCGTGAGCCTCAGCGCCGTCTTGGCCGTGATCGGGGCCGATGGCGAAAGCGTTGATGACGCAAGCTCTGAAGAGAGCACACCAGCGGCAGCGGACGCCGCCCCTGCACCGGAATCAAAGCCGCAAACCACAGCGGATGCTACCCAGAGCACTGCCCAAAAGCCGCCATCGGAAAAAGCAGAAACCAGCGACGATGGCATCAAAGCCACACCGGTGGCAAAGCGCGTTGCTGCTGAAAAAGGCATTTCCCTCAGCGGCATTAGCGGCACAGGGCCGGGTGGTCAAGTGACCAAGGATGATGTGTTGGCTCAATCTGAGGGCGATCACGCGCCCAATAATGAGGGCCGCGACGAAGCACTGCCTGGCGACTTGGCGGATGTGGCACCGCTAGAGGTGCGTCGGCTCGCTGCCGATTACAACATTAGCCTCCACGAGGTAGCAAATGGCCGTGCCCTGAGTACGCTAACGCGTTATGATCTGTTAAATGCTGTGGCCGCACGTACCGGTGATGACGAGGTCGGCAAGCAATATCTGCCACCGCAAGACTTTGCCTATGGTGCACAACCTGCCGCTCCCGCGCCCACTGCTACGCCAGCGCCCACTGAAGCGACCCAATCTGCCGCTCCCCCCAAAGCTGCTGCAACTGCCGCACCAAAGCTCAGTGCCGCCGTAGAAGTGGTCAAACCTTCGCGTATGCGCCAATTGATTGCGCAAAATACTTTTGAAAGTTTGCAATCTTCCCCGCAACTAACGACTTGGCACGATGTTGATATGACCGCCGTGATCAACCATCGCAAGGCGCACAAGGCGGAGTTTGCCGCCAATGGGGTGAATTTGACCGTGACTGCTTATCTCATTGCCGCAACGATTACTGGTCTCAAAGCCGTGCCTGCCGCCAATGGACGCTGGACGGACGATGGCATTGCGATCTATCGCACCTACAATATCGGTATGGCTGCGTCGATGCCCGCCGATAAGTATGGACTTGGTGGATTGATTGTCCCGGTCATCAAGAATGCGGGTGATCTGAATTTGATGGGCATCGCGCGCCAGGTCAATGAACTAGCGGAAAAGGCGCGCGCCAATAAAGTCACCGGCCCTGATCTACAGGATGGTACCTTTACGGTCACCAACTATGGTACCTCTGGTAGCGTCTTTCAAACACCGATTATTCATCAGGGCCAAGCCGGCATCCTCGGCACCGGTGCGATCGAAAAGCGTGCGGTCGTCGTCAGCAATGGCAGCCCCCTTGAAGCCAATCTGGGCGATTACCTCAGCTTCAAACCGATGCTGACGCTGGCCTTTACCTTTGACCACCGTGTGCTCGATGGTGCGACCGCTGATGCATTTTGTGTGGCGATTAAGAAGAGTTTGGAGTCTTGGCAATAGCCTACGCTTGCGTACCTAGACACCAGCGGTGTGTGGGTGTTGTGACAAAAAAGGCGAGCCGCTCGGCTCGCCTTTTTTGTCACAACACCCACAACCTATTCCGGCTCTACGGGGGGCCGGCCAATGCTATCGGTGATCAGCAAAATTAGGCCAGTTGCAACGCCAATGATAATGCCCAGTACCCAAAACCAAGTGCCAATCGCAAGGCCGATCGCACCGGTGATCCAAATGGCCGCTGCTGTCTTGATGCCGCGCACATCCGTTCCGGTCTTAAAGATCACCGCACCACCCAGAAAGCCGATGCCCTGCAACAGCCCCTGGAGCGCCCGGCTGATTGCCGCCGGATCGTGCAGCGCCAAATGTTGGGCCAACATCATATACCCAGCGCTGCCAATCGCCACCAACATCATCCCCGCGACCCCAATTGCTTTCTGATGTAAGCGCCGCTCATAGCCGATTAAACCACCAATCACCCCTGCTAGCATCAGACGCAATACCATTGCAAAAGTGGTGAGATCGACAACTTCATTGGTCATTGTGTTGTACCTATGTACCATCGATCAAATTGAGTTCGCAGGTGCACGCCCCTGCCAGACGACTTCAATGCCATCGCGTTGACCGATCGCATCGCGCAGCAGGGTCACCAACGCTGCATCTGCACCTTCCGTCTCTAATCCATCGACCATCGCTCCATTGAGATAGTAATCCTGATCGTCATAACTTTCTTCCTCCAGATGATCGATCAAGAATTGAATCTGCTCATCTGTAGCAGGTAGTTCCCTGTTGCTCTCTTTTATAAATAGTTTTGCCATGCTTCCCCACCTTTTGAAATTGATCAATTATACTGCGGTTGTAATGGAAACCGGAGTTTTCTACACGGGCAAAACTCCGGTTCCCATTCAGAGCAGAATATACTGTACTGTATTGACAGATGGTACTCTGTTTTGTGCAATGCATAAGTAGAATTTCCCCGTTTCCGGAACCATTGCTGTGCCAAGATTGCCGGTTTTCTATCAAAGCACAGCGCTTCCTACTGTAAAGGTTGCTTTGTCGCAGGTGCTGCTGCCGTGGAATCTTGAGGGTGGTGCACTGATTGTCACCTCCATACAACATTTGTGCCTACTCTTTGTGCATTTGTGTAATTGATCTGCAACCGGTTGCATTATACTATAGTGCAGGCGGAGTGCTGTTGGTCAAAGGGCAAAGCAGTTCTTCCCACGGAACTGCTCTGCATAAAGCGCACTGATTTCCGCCGCAGTGTGAGGATGACCAACAAAAAACGCCATGCTGTGTAAGCAGCATTTTTGTATGACGCTTACCTTGAACATTGACAATTTGTCGATTGTCGATTGTTGGGGATGAGCACAGGAGGGTTTTATGTTAGACATGATTATTCACCAGCAGGGCCGCGAACGCTATAACGAAATGTTGCGCGATGCCGAACTCGAACGCCGTGCGTATCGTGCCCGCCGCGCCAATCAAGAGCGCAATGGCACAGTGACCAGCCGTCTGTTGTTGCAGATCAGCCATTGGCTCATCGACAGTGGTTCGTGGCTCAAGCAGCGCAGCGAAATGAACCCCGGTCTGAGCTAAATAACGCGATTCAGCCGGCCATAAAAAAATAGCAATTGAATAAATTGCCTTCTCATCGCAGCGAGAGGGCGTAGATCAGAGGCTCGTATTGGTTCAATGGGGAACCGAACGGGCTTTTTTCATTGGTATCTGCCTAGAACGTTGCCTACCCAACGTGCCAGGAACATTCTCGCAAAGCCTGCGCAGATCGCAAAGAATTTTTTGCGTGCTTTGCGCCTTTGCGAGAAACTTGCTTCTGAATTTCTAGCGTTACTGTTGACCAAGCTGCAACCGTGCGCGGTCCGCTTGCGTTAGCCCCTTGACCACCAACGCGTAAGAGGCGTCGATCAACTCGGTAATTTCCTCTGCAGGAATCGTATTATCTAGCATGACCGTGTTCCAATGGCGTTTATTCAGATGATAGCCCGGCTGTACAGCAGCGTAAGTTGTCCTCAGCATTTCCGCCAAGTGCGGGTCGCACTTGAGGCTGATACTCATTGGCGTCGCCTGCCAGGCCACCAGTGCAAACATTTTGCCCACTACCTTAAAGACCAGCGCCTCGGGGCCAAAGGGCTGCTCTTCGGTGGTGCCCACCTTGCCTAATAGATAAGCACGCAACGCTTCTAGTTCAGTGATTGCCATTTGGTTTATCCTATGTTGCCGCGGATTTGTTCAATGATTGGATCGATCTCGCTGATCTTCGCATATTCTTCATCCCAGAAATCTTGATCGCTCATCTTGCGGATATAGCCGGCATCGTAGCCAAATTTGGTCCACAACTCGGTCTTCATCTTGTGTAGCCGCTCTTGCTCTCTATTCTTGGTTAGATCCACGATCTCGCCGAGTGACGCACCGAGGAAAACACTCTTGGCCCACATCTCCAACTGATCGCTGCTGGGTTTACCGCCATTGCGCGCATAGAGCGACTGGCTCACCGATGGATAGCGATCATACGAATCGGTGGCAACGGTCACCACATTATCATCGGACCCAAGGCCAAGGTATTTTGCCGTCTTGATCGCGCCAATGATATTGCAAATGCAACTTGGTCCAAATTTGCCATAAAGCTTGTGGACATCGACGCTGGGCACACCTAGACGATCAATCAATATATCGGTACCACTCTGGATCACTTCCATGCCACGTACCGTATCTTCATCGTGGATCAACATCAACAGGTCGGAATGATAGACATTGTGGATCAACGTCACCATCTTATCGCCGATACCTTCAATGCGGTGCTGCCCTTGACCACCGTCATAGAGCGTGCTGCACTCGCGCGGCTCCAACGCCACAATCTTGCTGTCGGGCCAAAGCGACTTCACATAATCGCCGGCGGCTAGCGTCCCGGCACTGCCCGGTGCGCTGACAAAAGCTGCCACCCGTCCATTGCCTAGGCCTTTGGCGGCT
This sequence comes from Caldilineaceae bacterium, assembly GCA_034432375.1. GTDB lineage: Bacteria > Chloroflexota > Anaerolineae > Caldilineales > Caldilineaceae > JAHBVH01. The sequence goes on along the minus strand of DAOUCA010000195.1, from coordinate 19,065 downwards.
TGCACCACTGCATCACCGGTGACGTGGCGATGAAAGCGGTAGTTGGGTAACAGCTCAAATTGCGCCAACACAACATATTGCTCTGGTTTGGCGACATACTCCTTGTGCGTGCGTTCCAAGGTGAGGATCACATCGGATTCGGTGCCTGGGGTGAGATCGAGCGTTCCTTCATAACCACGAATCCGTTCGTAACGCTCTTGACTCATATTATCGGGCATGACAACGATGGCGTGATAGCCCTTTAACATGCCTATATAGGCGGTACCGATGCCAAAGTTGCCCGTGCTGGGGCCAATAACGCTTTTGTCGCCAGGGCGCAGCGAACGCAATGCTTCTTCTTCGGCCAACGTGACATAAGCGGGGCCGACCTTCATGCTGCCGCTCGGGAAATTGCGACCGCTAAGTACAATGATATTTGCCTGCACTCCGGTCAACTCCTTTGGCAGGACCAAGGCATCGGGCGTAGCGCCACTCTCTTTCCAATTAATGTTGAATAGATTGCGCGGATTGGTTTCATCCTGACGCGCTGTGGTCGATTCTTCGCGTAGTGTCGGTGAGAGCAGAAGTGGATTGCGCATTTCTGCATAGGTTGGGCCAGGCACAATGGATTTATTCATGATGATTCCTGTTTCTATTTCGTGGTATGACGCACAGCTTCTTCAACCCGTTTTATACGCCGCTGCAGCACATAATAGAGTTGTTCCTTTTTAAGCAATCCAGGTGACTGTCACTGACCGCAACCAAGTTCGTACAGCAGATCGCACAGTGGCCAGTGACAGTCACCTCCGCCTCAGGCTTTACTTGGGAACAACTCTAATCTCATTTTGTACACGAGTAAAAATGATATTTTATGGCGCAGCTCAGTATAACGGGTTTTGCGTACCCGTGGGTGAATTTATTCATCCACGGTAGCCAACATCCTTTGTCGCTGCATAAACAGCGTCCAATGTCGGCGGGATCGGCACGACCCCACCGGTTACCTCGATCACCGCTGGGACATCTTTGAGGCCACTCCCGGTGTTGATCAGCACAATCGTTTCCTCAGCTTGGACTACCTTCTGCTTGCAGGCAGTAATAAGCCCGGCCAAAGCTGCGGCACCGGCTGGTTCGGCAAAGACGCCACCCAACCGCGCCATAGGAAGAATTGCTGCGAGGATCGACTCATCCGTTACAGGGATAAAGGCCCCGCCACTTGTCCGCACGGCATTGAGCGCCTTGATCGAATCGCGCGGCGCGTTGACACTGATGCTGTCCGCCCGTGTCGTTGCCTTAACGGGCTCGGGAAGCTCCCAATCGTTGCGCCAGGCTTGATAGAGCGCGGCGCTTTGCATTGATTGCACGCCATAAATGCGTGGCATCTTGTCGATCCACCCCAATGCCAATAGATCTTTAAAGCCTTTGTGTACGCCACCGATAATACAACCGTCGCCCACGGAGACAAAAATTGCGTCGGGTGCCATAAACGACGAATGGTGAGCCCCCGGCGTCGCACTGGTCATCTCTGTTTTGTTACCCGCTAGGTGCCTTTTGTGACATGCCAGTTGCTCAGCAATCTCATACGCTACCGTCTTTTTCCCTTCCGTCATATAGGGATTGTAGCCGGTGTTGCGGTTATACCACCCAAAATTCTGGCATGATTGGGTGCAGAGATCAAAGGCCTGGTCGTAGCTGCCATCAATGGTGATGACTTTGCTGCCATACGCTAGTAGCTGTGCGATTTTAGCCTGAGGAGCACTTTGTGGGACAAAGATTACGTTGATCTGACCAACTGAAGCGCATTGACTGGCCAACGCGGCTGCCGCGTTGCCTGTGCTGGCCGTTGCCACGACGGGAAACCCGGCAAGTCGGGCACGGCTGACCGCAATTGCCGATGCTCGGTCTTTCAAGGAGCCGCTTGGGTTACGTCCATCGTCTTTAATGTAGAGACTATTGATTGCAAGGTTGCTGGCCAACCGTGGCGTTGCCAAAAACGGGGTACCGCCCACAGCCAAGGGGGGTAGCGTTTCGGCATTGAGGATAGGCAACAAAGGACCATAGCGTGCGATTCCCTCTGTCACCCCGATCTGTTGGTGGTGCAACTGCTCTTCAGTGGGCCATGCTGCTTTAATCGCGGCGTAATCATACTGAACATCTAGTGTGCCTAAATCGCTGCCTTCGTTGGAGCGACAGGCACAGACATAATTGGTAGTTGTTGGTGCATATTCTCGGCCGCAGCGTAGACAGCGTAAGCTATGAATGTAGAATGACTCTACGAAATTTTGTGTAAATTTTGACATGTTATAAATTGAATTACTGGTGTATAATCATGGCACGATAAACTGGAACAAGTAGCCATCGGTTATCCAGGTGACTGAATTGAAAGCTTATTGTAATTGCGTATTACGGCAAATTATGTATCATAGCTATAGAAACATCAAACAAATGTATGGTTTGCATCCTTGCTTGCCGAAGGATTTGTGTGTACAGAAGATATGGGCAAAGTCTGTAAAGCTACTTTTTTAGTCTAGCCAGTAGACATTTGACCATGAGTGCGCGATAATAGCAAGAGCCATCATTGGAAATTTGGGGAAAAGGTAAGGTAATTGCATGGCAACATCTGAACGTTACCCGAGCTATGCATCCTGTGTTGCTCAAGTTCTCAGTAAATCGGCCCAGCCGCTAACTGTAGACACATTATTAAATCAGATCAAAGAACAACGGCCGATTACAAAAGGGGCACGCAGCGCGGTCTATCGGGCAATCGGTCAACTTTTTCAGGCGGTGCCTGTGGCACCGAGCTGTTATGGGTGGCTCTCTTCGCTTTTGGGCGATAATACATTTCGTCATGTATTGACCGCCGAAGAAGTCCGGCGCGGTTTTCTGATGTTGGATGAATTGGAACACGCTGTCTTCTTTCCACAGTTCTTTCAAACCTATCAGCCCGATGGCCGTACATTGCAGATCGACCTCTTTGGGGGGCCAACGATTGAGGCTGAAGCCTATATCGAACGCAAAACCTGGTCTTTGCGCTTGGGCCAACCTTTTATCGAGTGGATTGATCGGTTGGGTGGTCAAGGACGTGATGATCTCTTGATTCACGTTGCCGATGCGTTAAATGGACGATATCAATTTAGGCTACATCCACGTGAACTGCGCGACCCCAATGTGATCCAAGGTCGCAATATTCAACTGGCACTCTTGGCCGAAGAGTTGGTTTCAGAAGATCGGCGGGCGCGTGCCGCAATGCCGACGGCAGAACTGGCGGCCCGCATGATTGGCCGTGGCTTCTTTGCAGATGCACTCCCGCCGGATGATTTCCACTTCGTCTTGCATCAATATAGTCTATTGCGCTTCCACAGTGCGGTCGGTTACTCGTTTGATCTCGATACCATCGATTTTGCTACCGATGCCGGTGTAAATTCTGATGCCCTGATCGGTGATGAAGTTGTGCGGCCGGATCTGGATCGCGATGCATTGGATGCCGCCGAAATGATGTATGCGGACACCCTGCGTGATGATATGATGCAAGGGGATATGACGCAAGGTGTCGGTAGTGAGTGGAATCATTTTATAGATGATATGTTGTTTGAGTCAGATGGTGCGGATATGCCTTTCTTTGATTCAGCAGACAATATGTTTGATGACTCTTGCGCCAGCTATGAAGCCTATGTGGAGGCCTATCAAGATTCGGATCTCTTTGATAGCATGTTGTCGCACAGCGACTTTCACTTGTTGGAAGCAGAGTTGGAGACATTGGTGGCGCTTGAACAAGAATTTGGATATCTATTGACGGATCAGATGGCACGCAAAGATCAATTGATTGAGCGTCTCTTTATCGATCCAGAGACCCTGCTTGACAACGATTTGCCCGACTATCCGGATTTTGACGAGCCACCTTTTTGGGAGAACTAGGGCCTTTTCGTGAGCCTATGGTGAATTGGTTGAATGTGGCCACATCTTTCCCGATAGATCTGCCATTTTCACTCGCTTTCGAGCCATTACACTTTGGCTTCTCGTTCTATGCGGTTCCATTTCTACGGGGAACCACTTCTATGTAAGGTGCAATCTGACTGATGGCAAAAGGTTCTGTTAACTGTCTGTATTTCTACGGTGACTACCATCGAGGACGTAACCATGAGGAATGTCGCCTATTAGAGGCTAATCCTAACAATGAGCGACCGTGGAAACGTAAACTTTGTGATTCTTGTCCGGTTCCCGAAATCCTCATCACCAGCAACAGTCGTGATCTGGTATTGGAAGGGACGGTAAAACGAAAATTGATTTGGGAGAATGTCGAAGTGACCTTTGCCATCTGCCAGAAGCATATGGTTGAGTTGCAAGATCCTCATTTCTGTCCCAAGTGTGCCGAAGAAGAGGCCGCAAAGGCCGGCTAAACCTACTGCATAGTGTCTACTATAGAGACAAAAAGAGCGGCAGCCCTGTCAGGGCTGCCGCTCTTTTTGTCTCTACAACTTAGACCTGATTTTCTAACTGAAATTGAGCGTCAACGACTGCCAAGACTGTTACATTGATAATGTCGCGTACATCGGCCCCGGTTGCCAATACATGGACCGGCTTTGCCATACCAACGAGGATCGGCCCAATCGCTACCGCGCCCCCAAGCCGACTCAAAAGCTTATATGCCGTGTTTGCCGAGCTCAATTCTGGGAAGACAAGCACATTGGCATCGTGTACGTTGCTAAAAGGATAGTGGCGCTGCATCAACTCAGAGACCACGGCCACATCGGCCTGCATTTCCCCATCGATCTGTAAATCGGGACGCGCCCGCTTGACGATCTCGGTTGCCTCTTGCATTTTGATCGATTGGGGGTGTGGTGTACTGCCGAAGTTAGAAAAGCTCAACATCGCAACGCGCGGCTCAATATCAAACTCCATGGCAACATCGGCGGCATTGAGTGCAATGGTTGCCAACTGCGCCGCGGTTGGCTCAATCACCACCGTTGCGTCCGTAAAGAAATAGATCCGATCCTGCACCATCATCAAGTAAACGCCACTCACCCAGCGCCCGGGCTGTGAACCGACCACTTGCAGCGCCGGACGTAATACTTCCGGATAATTATAGGTCAACCCAGCAATATAGGCGTCAGCCTCACCTTGTTCCACCAGCATGGGGCCAAAGTAATTGGCCTGACGCATAATCTCTTCGGCTTGGCTCTGTGTAATCCCTTTGCGCTGCCGTTCGATATGAAAGTACTGTGCAAACTTTACCCGTTTTTCACTCTCATTGGGGTCGATCACCTGGGGCTTATAGGTCAGCCCCAATGCGCGACATTGTGCATAGATCCGTTCCTCATTGCCCAATAAGATCGGTTTGGCAATGCCCTGACTTTCCGCAGCGTAGGCAGCACGGATGATCTTGGGGTGTTCCCCTTCGCCATACACAACCCGTTTTGGATCCTTTTGCGCCTTGAGCTCCATCTTGCGCATCACTTGTTCGCTCTTACCCAATCGCCCAGTCAGCTGATCCAAGTAGGCAGCCATATCGAGATTGTAGCGTGCTACGCCGCTGTCAATGCCAGCCTGCGCCACAGCCGGTGCCACCCAAAGTAGTACACGCGGGTCCAACGGTTTGGGGATCACATATTCTGGGCCAAAGCGCAGCGTGTCGAGGCCATACGCGCGTAGGACGCTGTCCGGCACATCTTCTCTTGTCAAAGCCGCAAGTGCTTTTGCGGCTGCGAGCTTCATCTCCATATTAATGGTGCTGGCACGTACATCGAGCGCGCCGCGGAAGATAAAGGGGAAGCCGAGCACATTGTTGACTTGGTTTGGGTAATCACTACGTCCTGTGCCAAAGATGATCTTTTCGCGAGCTGCTTTGGCTTCCTCGTACGTGATCTCTGGATCGGGATTGGCCATGGCGAAGATAATTGGGTAGTCGGCCATGCTGCGTACCATTGCGCGTGTCATGCAATCTTTGACCGAAAGCCCGATAAAGACATCGGCCCCAACGAGCGCTTCTTCCATCGTGCGCAGATCGGTCTCGGCCGCCCACGGCAACTTATACTCATTCATGCCGGCGGTGCGTCCTTCGTAGATGACGCCGCGCGAATCACACATAATAATATTTTCTTTGTCTGCCCCGAGCGCGACATAGAACTCGGCGCAAGAGATGCCCGCTGCCCCGGCCCCATTAATCACGATCTTGATCTCTTTCATCTGCTTGCCGACGATCTCGACAGCGTTGACCAGCCCTGCTCCCGAAATGATGGCAGTCCCATGTTGGTCGTCGTGAAAAACGGGAATATTACAGGTGCGCTGTAACTCGCGCTCGATCATGAAGCATTCAGGCGCTTTAATATCTTCTAGATTCACACCCCCAAAGGTCGGCGCAATCATCTGGACAAAGCGGATGATCTCCTTCGGATCCTGGCTGTCCACTTCAATATCAAAGACATCAATATCGGCAAAGCGCTTAAAGAGGACCGCTTTGCCTTCCATGACTGGTTTCGAGGCAAGCGGCCCCAAGTCACCCAATCCCAGAATCGCCGATCCGTTGCTGATTACAGCCACCATGTTCCCTTTGCCCGTATATTCATAGGCCAGGGTGGGATCATCGGCGATGGCGAGCACAGGGAAGGCAACCCCTGGTGAGTAGGCAAGCGATAGATCCTGCTGTGTCTCCATTGACTTGGTGGCGACAATTTTGAGCTTGCCCGGTTGATCATATTTGTGATAGTCAAGGGCCTTCTGTTTCAGGTCAGCCATATTTCCCCCTTTGCGGATCGAATCGATTTGGTTTGTTTGGGAGTTACGCATACGCTGGTTGCGCAGACGGTGTGTTGTCGTTCCAGAACCAAGCGTTACATAACTCCGATTATTGGAGAATCAGCGTACCCCACTCCGTTGGGTTGTTATAGGTTGTGCGGCTGGGAGAGGCTGAAAGGATTGACTCTTGCGCCGGTGTATCGGCATCGTTGTCGCTAATGCTCAAATTAAAGCCAAAGCGTTGATCGGCCTGTAATTGGCCACTGGTCACATCAAAGAGGGTCCAGGGGATGAGCACTTCAGCAACATATCCTTCGCCATCGGGAACAACCGCGCCAGAGAGTGGGAATGTTCCTTCCTCGGTTTGTGGCAACCAGCGATAGAGACGGGTTTCATTGCGATCTGGCCCCCAACTCAGGCCGAGCTGGTAATCATCCTCATTGGCAAAATTGTCGGCGAAATCGCCACTTAGGTCGCGATCTAAATGTAATTCCAAGCCGTCGCCCTGCCACATGTCGCTGCCATTCGGTCCCGCCCGATAGCGATCATCGCGTACCCGTATGGCAAGGTATAACCCCTCTACTGACCAACTCACCTGGAAGTCTCCGTTGGCATCATCGTTCCCACTGTAGTTGGCGCTGCCTTCTACCACAGCGGTAATCGGGATCCAATTATCCCCCCAATCCTCAAGATTGCCATCAAGGCTATGTGTGCCATTGGCGGCATAGAAGAGGCGGTTGCCTTCGGGGCGTTGTCGTTGCACGGTGCCTGGGGTGGCGGTCGGCACAACCGTTGGCGTCTCGGTTGGCGATTCGGCCACGGTTGTGGCTGTTGTGCCCGGTGTGACACCGGATGTGACACCGGGTGTGACACCCGGTGTTACGGCTGGCGTACCGGGGGTGGCTGTCGCTACCACCGTCGGGAGCGTTGTCCCAGCCAGGTTGCGCCAACCTAACCCATCCACCGCCACAATAAACAAAGGTCGCCATTCGCCGGTATGCACTTGGTTAAAAAGATTGTCTTTGCAGGCGTCTACATCGCTATCTTGCAGGATGAAGCCATGTTCAAAAGATTGAATTAATGCACAGAAGCCCCGTTCCTGATCCGTTGCCCAGCCCAAACGCTCGAAGAGATCGTCGCGGCGTCCCCACGCATAGCCAAAGCCGCGCATGGGTGCTTGTAGGTTGGGTGGCGGATCGCCACGTGTTGGCAGATCTTGACCTTCCCATTTTTCATCAACGGCTCCCCAGCCGCCATCGTTAAAAAATGCATAGGCGCGGTCGTTGTCGTCGCGCCAAAACATCGCGCCCCGTTCGAACCATTCCCATGCGGACCAGACAATCCCGGCGTCGTTGGTTGGGCACCCCAACTCTGCACGATAGGCCGACCCAAATTGCGCAGGGATCGTACGGTTGCAACTACTGGTGGGGATGGCCGTAGGGACAACGGGAATCGCGGTCGGTTGATTGGTGGCAGTCGGGGCAACAGCAGCCGTTGCTGTCACTTCGAGATTGACTGCCGGCGTTGTTAGCGGCGTGATCGTCGTGGGGATCGTTGTTGTGGTTGTGCCTACATTGTTGGGAGTCGCCGTATAGGTGACAACGGCCGCCAGCGCTGTCGCGGTACCTGATGTATCATCGCCACCGCCCAGGCGGTTGGTAAAGGTGGCGAGGGCCATGCCCACGGCAAAGACAAAGATCGCCGCAGTTGCAATCAAAAGCCAAAGCCACCAGCGCTTCGAGCGATCCGGTTTGTCGGGCTCATCAGACAAAATATCAAAATCATCGGGACGTGACATAGCTACCTCTACTAGAAACGTGGACAGATCACCAATCTAAGGTAACACGAAACTAGAGGAAATGCCAATGTAGCCATCAAACAAGCGTTAGGAATTTGTGGGGCGCTCTGTCCAAGTCGTTAAAAGCTGCTGTAGGTCGGCACGTCGAATTGGTTTGCTGACATAATCATCCATCCCAGCGGCCAGACATTGCTCTCGATCATTTTTCAGGGCATTCGCAGTCATCCCAATGATGGGGATTCGGCGGCTGTTTGGCTTCTCTAGTGCCCGGATCTGACGGGTGGCCGCCAGACCATCCATGATGGGCATCTGCCAATCCATTAAGATAGCAGCATAGCGATCGCCATTGATCGCTACGGCATCGATCGCTGCCTGCCCGTTGTCAACAACATGCGCCGCGTAACCTAACTTTTTTAGATGGGCTAACGCCACAAATTGATTGTTGATATAATCATCGACCACGAGGATGAGTTGTTTGTCGCTCGAGTTGGCGAGATCTTCCTCATTTTCCGAACCTGTTGCCGCTGTCGGACTCTCGGTAAGGAGGTGGTTGGATAAGATGTTGTAAAGGGCAGATTGGGTGACTGGTGTTTCAATGATCTCATCAAAGCCGACTTCGATCAGCTGTTGTCGTTGGTGTGCCGCACGCTTGCCGCTCAACAAGATCAGTGTCAGGCCCGCCAGCAGTGGATCAGCGCGGAACGACCGGGCAAAGGTGATTAGTTCGAGTTTTGTCTTCTGCTCATCAATAATCACCGCTTTCTGTTGTGGGTGTACAGCGCTCCACTGACATAAATGGCGCAGCAGAGTGGCATTGCTTGTTGGCATCTCCTCGTACACTTCTGACGTAATTTGCCATGTGCCGAGATAGCCAGCAATTGCTTGTTGCAGATCATGCTGATCACTCACGATTAGGCAATGGATCTGAGAAAGGGTGGATGACGCCACCGGGCTAAGCGCCACCTCTCCTGCCGCTTTCACTAGCCGACAGGGCAACTTTACGATAAATGTAGAGCCTGCACCAACCTGGCTTTCGGCTTCGATGGACCCACCCATAATCGCGATCAAGCGATGGGTAATGGCGAGCCCTAAGCCGGTCCCTCCGTAGCGCCGTGTGGTGGAACTGTCCGCTTGTGTAAAGGGCGAAAATAGATTGGCCAAAGTTTCTGCCTTCATGCCAATGCCACTATCGCGTACGGTTAGTTGAAGCAAGTGATTATCCGTCTGATCCTGTTCTGTCCCATCAGGTTCGGGAATCGTGCTCTCCTCGGTGGTCACCATTCCAGTAGCTGTTGGTGCGACGGTAGACAAGGTTACAACAACCTCGCCCCGTTCGGTAAACTTTATCGCATTGCCGACAAGGTTCATGATAATCTGGCGCAAACGGGTGGCGTCCCCCAGGATCGTTTTCGCCGCTTGTGGGGTGACCGTGCTGAGCAATGTGATCCCTTTGCCTTGGGCTTTTGGCGTAAGGAGCCGGATCACACTTTGTAATTCATCACCTGGTCGTACGCTGCGCGCTTCGAGAATAAGCTTGCCAGCTTCAATCTTAGAGAAGTCCAGAATATCGTTGATCAACTCCAGCAACTTGACACTCTCTTCATAGCTCACGCCGGCAAAGTCGCGCTGCTCCGCATCAAGTTCGGTATCCAACAACAACTCAGTCATGCCCATGATGCCATTCATCGGTGTACGGATCTCATGGCTCATCGTCGCCAAAAATTCGCTCTTCGATTGCGATGCTGCCAATGCTTGATCGCGTGCGATAGCCAACGATTGGTTGGTCTCTTCAATTTCCGTGGCATAGGCTTGCATTTGTGCGGTTTGTTGCTGTTGTTCGAGCGCGCCACCGATCCATTGCGCCATCAAGTTTAGAAATTCTTTGTCCGACGCTTTCAAGGCTTTGCGGCGTGGCTGCTGGCACGAAAAGTGCAGCGTCCCATAGATGCTTCCTGCAACCATCACTGGTGTGCCAAGATACGCATCGATATCCTGCCGCTTTTCTCCATAGTGCTGTGCCAGTACCGTTGAATTCGTGTAGTCAATATAAACGGCGTTCTTGGTCTGTAATACCTGGGCGCAGTAGGTATCCTGAAGCTCTAGTACCATGCCTTTGGTTATCTGATTATCCAATGTACAGATCGCCTGAATCTCAAAGCGGTTATCTTGAATATGTGCCAGAATTCCCCGGTCCATCTGAAAACGGCGACACCCCATTTGTAGCAGTGCTTCAATCTTCTGGCTAAAATCGAGTTGTTGATCGGCTGTAACGAGATAAAGGCTACGAATGGCAACTTCGTTGTCGCGGAGCGTCTGTTCCACCGCTTTGCGTTCGGTGATGTCGCGGTAGTGCCAAAGATGGCCGCGGTACTCATTATCCACAAAAATGGGGATGTAGTCTCGCTCGAAGATCTGGCCGTCCACCAATGCGATCTCCTCAGAAACTACTGCTTGACGCAGTTGTAGTAGGAGCTGTACCTGTTGTACAAACTGTTCAGGATCAACAAATAGCCCTTTCGATGCTGTAATTGCCGCAGCACAATCGGTCCCACAGAGTGCTGCAACTGGCACCTGGATGCCAAACATATCACAGAAGGCTTGATTGACATGGACAATGAGCCGATGTTCATCTTCGACTAGAACGCCCCCCTGTAGATGGTCGATCAGCGAGGTCAGCATCGATGTGCGTGCTCGGAGTTCGAAGGTCCGTTCCTGTACAGTACGCTGCACTACTGCTGTCCCACCGGTGACGACCAGCAAAAAGCTGCCGGAGAGCGCTGTAAAGAGTAGCCCACCAGCTAACACAAACCAGACACTCCATGTCGCATTGCTACTCAGGTACGCATCGGTTGCGCTCAATTGAAAGAGCAGGTCACGACCAGCAATCTGCAAGGGGATCTGCTGTATTGTGCCCGATATGCCTGTCTCCGGCGTAGCTATCTCTAGCGGGTATGCATCTTCCTGGTTGGTGGTGGGGAATGCTATCCGTGAATCATAGAGCAATGTTTCTCCAGGATGGCCACTTTGATCATACAGAGCGAACGCTAAGTTGTAGGAGTTTGCCTGGACAATTAAGCTTCTGAGCAACTCTGGCACGATAAAAACTCCGGCTGCATAGCCCCGTAGATGGGCGTGTCGCTCCGCAACGGTGGCAAAGGCTCTTGGCTGATCATAAATCGGGTAGAAGATAATAAACGCGTTGCGTTTTTGCTGATCCTGTACAATATTGATCCGACCAGTCATTCGCGCTTCGCCGCTATCGCGTGCCGCATCCAACGCTTGGCGCCGCTCCGCCTCGCCATAGGTATCAAAGCCGACCGCGCCTCTATTCTGAATCGCAGCTTCGGTGTAGGCAACCGGTACATATTCTTCTCGTTCGGCCGCGCGAACCATTGCACCACTTGGGTCGCGGTCGATGATCTGATAGTCGGCAATTCCCTGTTGCCGCATCGCTTCTTCAAAGTGGGCGCGTTCGCTTGCCAACACTAGCGGATTCCACGAGATCGAATAAAGGTCAGGGTGCTCTTCGATGCTGTTGTGGACAAAGGTGGAAAACTCTTTGGTACTTACAAATTCCGAAGCTTGAAAGAATGAATCGACCGAATAGAGCCATTCAATATCGCCGGCTAGTGTCGTTTCTAATTTACTTGCCATATCATGCGCGATCCGGTCAAGTTCTTGCTCTTGCCGGTACTCCTCTGCATGATTGGCCAGAGAGAAAACATAAATGGTGAGGCAGAAACTGCTACAGAGAATGGCACCAACAAGCGCCTTACGAGTAAGATTGATAACCGCCATCGGGGTGAAAAAGAGCAAAATAATCGGCGTAAAGACGATCACTCCCATAGTGTCGCCCACCCACCAGGTCAACCAATTGAGTGCGTAGATTGACCACGGTATCGTGCCCGTCAGTGCTAAGGTGGTAACACCGTTGGTGGCTGCAATCAAGCACCCAACCGGTCCACCCAACAGGAGCAACAAGGCAATATCACGTACCCGTTCCAGTGGATTGGGAAAGGAAAGATAGCGTCGAATCAGCCAAGTACTGACAACGGCTTGTACAGACGCACCACAGGCAATGAGCGCTGCAATCGTTGCCGAGAGTAGCATGGTATTTTGGTTAGAAGGATCAAACGAGGTAAAGAGGTTCACCGCGAAGGAGCCAAGTAAGACGCCCGGCCAGTAACGGTAGCCATAAATCAACATACCGGCCAGAATGACTCCCGATGGCGGCCAAATCGCTGTTGCATAGCCTGGCGGAACCGCCAGCAGGAGCCCCAACCGTCCCGTCACATAGTAGGCAACCGCAAAAATCGCAATCCGCAGCACATAGTGGGTGATTGCACTGATTTGTTTCGTACGCTTCATAAAGTTTAAAGACCTGTTTCCTTCACAACGATAGCCGACCTCTCGTTCGGCTTACGTTATGATTATAGCCGTATTCAGCGTGCGCCTTATCGGCTATATTATGTATATCTCATACAGGTCTTGACGGGTCGAGCATGGGGTGTGTTTATCAGGAAGCGTCAGAAAGTAACAGTTGTTACCAAATAATAAGTTGCTTTCTCTGCTGCTCGTGCTTACAATAAGCTTAGGACAAACTATCAATCGCTCTCTTGACCAACGCTGCGCTCTGAGTTAGTTGGTGTTGTTCCTCCGCTTGCAGGGGCTGCGGAAAGGTTGCCAAGATGCCCTCTCCGCCGACCAAATGGGGCAATGCTACGGTGACATTGGGAATGCCGGCGACTTCTGCTTCCGGCGTACAGACTGTTAACACAGCACGCTGATCACGTAAGATGACATCGACAATTTGGGCCAAGGCGCTGCCGATGCCATAGTAGGTGGCACCTTTACCTTCAATGATGTGGTAGGCTGCCCGTCGAACGCGCTCATCGATCGTCTGGCGGACCGCATCATCAAGCACAATCCCCTGCTGAAGACAAAAATCGACAAGCGGCATACCCCCTACGGTGACAAGAGACCAGGTCAACAGCTCTGAATCGCCATGTTCGCCGATGACGTAAGCGTGGATATGATGCGCATCGACCCCCAAGTGGCGGCCCAGCAAACTGCGAAAACGTGCGGTGTCAAGGGTAGTGCCCGAGCCCAGGACACGGCTGGTCGGGTGCCCATGCTCTTTGGCGATCACCGCCGATAAATGGGTCATAATGTCAACCGGGTTGGTTGCCACAACGAGAATCGCATCCGGTGCATGCTGTAGCACATTGGGCACAATCTGGCGAAAGACTGCGGCATTGCGTTCGAGTAACTGTAAGCGTGTTTCGCCCGCTTTTTGATTCACTCCAGCCGTGATTACTACGACCCGGGCACCGGCTAGGTCGGCATAGTCACCAGCAGAGATGTTGATGGGGTGGGCAAAGGGAACGGCGTGGCGAATATCGTTGGCTTCCGCTTCCGCGCGTTGGCGATTGAGATCAACGAGTACAATTTCGCGGCCGACGCCACGCATCACCATTGCATAGGCCGCTGTCGAACCAACAAAGCCGCTCCCGATGATCCCAATCTTGCTTGTTTGTTGTACCTTTACTGCGCTCATGATTCTTTCTTCCTTTTGAGTACCCTCTTAGTTCAACAGGATCTCAGGCGGTTGACATAGCTGTAGCGGCGGTTGAGTAGCGTAAGCGTATCGAAACTAAAGCGGGGGAACCCCTTGAGATCCCAACGAGCTACACCTTTTTCCGTTCGAGATCGTGCAGGAGTACATGCGCTGCGTTGCGACCGGCTGCTCCCATAATGCCACCGCCAGGGTGGGTGCTGGCTCCGGTGAGATAGAGCCCTTTGAGGGGGCCACGATAATTACTCATGGTCAAGGCGGGCCGCAACATAAACATCTGATCGATCGACATCTCCAGATGCATGACATTGCCCCGCAACAACCCCAACTCGCGCTCCAGATAGAGCGGATGCTCGACAAGTTGATCGATCACCGCTCCTTTGACATTGGGCGCATATTCAGCAAGCTTATCTAACATACGGTCGGCCACCGATTGCCCGATTCGATCCCAGGATTGGCCGTTGGCCAGTTCGTAGGGATAATATTGCCCCCACAGAAAGAGCGTATGTTTACCCGGTGGCGCCAAGGTGGGGTCAACAGCCGAAAAGGTCATGGCGATTAGTGCCGGATCGCGTGAAGGCTGGCCGCCCAGGTAATCACCGTAGGCCCGCTCCAGATAAGCCATATCTGGGCAGATAAATTGTAGGGCGCGGTGGTGATCTGCTGCCGTACCATCTGGCGGCGAAGGGATCGCGGTGTAGTTGGGCAGCTCTTCCATCGCATAGCGCACGATCATGCCGAAGCCATTGCCAATACGACTGTTAGTGGCCAGCCGGCGTGCCTGGGCCGGCATCGGGGCATCCTGGAGCATCCCCATTGTTGTATGGATATGCGTGCCCGAAACAACGGCACGGGCAGTAATACGGATACCCCCGGTTGTTTCTGCCCCGATCACACGGCCATTTTCTACCAACATCCGTTCTACTGGTGCCCCAGCAATGATCGCGCCGCCGTGTGCCTGGATCATACGGGCCAGTGCTTGGGTTAACATGCCAGAGCCACCGCGCGGGCGGCGCATTCCGCTCTGATGATACATGGGCTGCCAGAGTGCAAAAGGCGCAGAAAGGGGTTCGCTTGGCGGCGGGCCGGATTGGGCTGCCATCCACGCAATGCTTGCTTGCACACGTGGATCGTGAAAGCTCTGGCGCAACACCTGGCCATAACCGCGCAGAATATCGCTCAAACGGTCGAAGCGATCACCCCCTTTGCTGGTGTTGAGGATCAGATTCTTGAAGAGATTGCCTGCGGTTGGTGGGGCCAGAAAACTCTCAACCATACCCTTGGCCAGCGGTTCCCAACTACGGATAAAGCCACGGTAGGCGTCAGCATCGCGCTGCGAGATGGCGGCAATACTGGCGCAGGTACGATCCAAATCCTTCCAAAAGGTGATGTGACTGCCATCGGGAAAGGGGGCGAAAAAGAGCGGATCGACATCAATATACTCGAGTCCATAGCGGGCTAAATCCAGATCCTGGACAATCGGCGTGTGGTGGATCAGAATGTGGGCCGAGCCGCCCAGGTCAAAGTGGAAACCGGGTACAATCTCTTCGGTTACCACAGCCCCACCAACTTTGTGGCGCCGTTCCAGCATGATCACCCGATAACCTGCCTGGGCCAGATAGCCAGCGCAGACGAGCGCATTGTGTCCTGCCCCAATCACTAATACATCACAATCGGCCATGAATGTTGCCTTCTTTTCTCGTTGGTTTGTATTTTCTACGGCACGTTTGCCGACTAGTACATTGTCAGGGGAATTATGCTGGTTTAGACGTAGGTCACAGTTGCAATGTGACAAAGCTCGAATTGACGACGATTGCATGGGGAATACGCGTTTTCCTTACCTTGTCACGCTGCAAGCGTGACCTACGAAGGGGCGTTCCTAAGCCGTCAGAACTTTGCTGACACTGCACCAGTACAGTGTCAACAAAGTTCTGACAGGAAAACCTGGGAATCAATCCCTGTCATTCTGCAAGAATCTTCGGGTAAATCACCTGGAAGACGCTTTCAGCGTGACAAACTCCACGCATTTTAACTTACCAGAATTTCCCTGACACCGTACTAGACTTTTCATCCCGTTGTGGAATCTAAAAATTATCAGGTAAAGATAGGCCTAGCACCACGGCTTAAAGGCCAAGCCACTGCCAAAGTATATCACTTTGATCAATGAGCGGCACGAGCAAGAAGAGGAGTAGCAAAATCAATAGCAGGATCAGCGTGGCACGCATGCTCTGTGGAACTTGTATGGTAGATGAGCGCTCTGAACTTCCACTAAAGCGCTGTTTTGTCGGAATCATCTGCAAGGGATAGAGATGGATGCGTAGCTGATCCTGATCCGATCGAACCGCTAGAAGCAGCGTGTGGCCAATCCAATCCTCGGCACGTGGGCTACCCGTAATGTGAATGATCTCTTGTTGTTGAACTTTTTCCAGCACCAAGCGTTTGGTCGGGAATTCGCGCAGGTGAAGCAGCGGTGTCAAGGTCTCCAACCCTTGCCACGACACATTCTGAATCGTCACAACGCGATCCCCGCGCCCTATGTCGCGCGGACCGAGACGATATAGGGTGTCAATCACCGGTGAAATGGACATGCTGCCATTGTAAAACTTTTCAGCTCTTTTGGCGATTTGTGGTACCATAACATCTGATCATCGTCTAATCTTGTATTGGGTATCATAAGTGGTGGTTGGGAATAATTCTTATGTCGATTTTAACACTTTCAAATGTTAGCCAATCCTATGGCGATTTTGATGTCTTTTTAGGCATCTCTGCCGGGATTCCCAACGATGCCAAGATTGGAATGGTTGGACCCAACGGGATTGGCAAAACAACCCTCTTACGCATTCTCGCGGGTCTCGATGTGCCTTCCAGTGGGAATCTCTTTCTTGCGCAAGGAACGCGTCTCGGTTATCTGCGCCAGGAAGCGATGGAGGCCTTTAGCGGCCGCGAAAACACCATCCACCAGGAGATGTTGACCGTTTTTCGTCACGTGCGCGAGCAAGAGGCGCATCTTCATTACCTGCAAGAGCGGATGGCGCAAGGCGATAGCTCACCGACATTGCTCAGCGAATATAGCAAGCTTCACGACGCCTTTGAACATGCGGGAGGCTATGAGATCGATGTGCGCATCGGCCAGGTGTTACAGGGCCTGGGATTTTCCAAAGAAGATTGGGATACGCCGCTCAGCCAGCTCAGTGGCGGCCAGAAGACGCGTGCCCTATTGGCCCGTCTGCTGCTCGAACAGCCCGATCTCTTAATCCTTGATGAGCCGACCAACCACCTCGATGTCGATGCGATCGAATGGCTGGAAAACACCTTGCGGACCTGGGATGGCGCACTGTTGATCGTCAGCCATGATCGCTACTTTCTCGATCGGGTGATCAACCGGATTTGGGAGATGAGCCGCAGTGGGATTGAAGAGTATCGGGGTACCTATAGTGCCTACGTGCTGCAACGTCAGGAACGGTGGGAGCGTCGACAGGCTGACTTTGATACCGTGAAAGAGCGTTTTCTTAGCGAGCTTGATTTTATCAAGCGCAATATTGCTCGCGACAGTACGCGTGATCAGGCCAAAGGACGCATGAAGCGGCTGATCCGCGAGGTGCGGGTGGTTGAAGCGGGTGGCCTTCATCTACTCAACAGCAAGAATTGGGGCCAGGTGATGGAGGAGGTTAGCATCTCGGAGTCGCGCTGGGAGGTGGCCGATGTGGAACAAGCGATTAAGGGATTGGAAAGTCCCGTCATCCGTCCACCGCAACTCAATTTACGCTTGCATACCAATCTGCGCAGTGGCAACTATGTACTGCGTTCGACCGAACTCTCGATTGGCTATCCTGGGGCACCACTCTTTCAAGCCGATCCGATTGAATTGATGCGCAGCGAAGTTGCAGCTTTGATTGGCCCAAACGGTACTGGCAAGACCACCTTTCTGCGTACGTTGATGGAGCAGATCGAGCCATTGCGCGGTGACCTGAATTTTGGCGCGAGTCTAAAGATTGGCTATTTTGCCCAGGCTCACGAGCGGCTCAACCCCGAGCGCACCGTCATCGACACGTTGATCGACCACAAACATATGCTGCTGGGCGAGGCGCGCAATTATCTCGCGCAGTATCTCTTTCGTGGCGAGGATGTCTTTAAGCCGATTCACATGTTGAGCGGCGGTGAGCGTGCGCGGTTAGCGTTGGCCCTTCTGGCATTGGAAGGGGCTAATTTTCTGCTCTTGGATGAGCCGACCAATCATCTCGATATTCCAGCCCAGGAGATTTTACAAGAGGTGCTGGAGAAATTCCCTGGTACGATTCTGTTGGTGTCGCATGATCGCTATCTGATCAACCGCTTGGCTACGCAAATCTGGGAGTTGCGCAACGGCAAAATGCATGTCTTTGGCGGTACCTATAGCGAATTCCTGGGTGCACGGGAACAGCAGCGGGAGAAAGAACGGCAGAGCGCGTCGGTTGGACGTACGGTAGCGCGCCAAGATCAATCACAGGATCGGCGGAGTAAAAATGAGGAACGCAAGCGCGAGCGCGAAATTGCACAAAAAGAGGCCGAAATTCACGAGTTGGAGCAGAAACTCGTCAAGATCGAGGCGGAGCTGGCAAGCGCCAGTTATGCCCAAGAGTTAGGCAAAATCCAGCGCCTAACTGACGCCTATGCCAAAACGCAAGCCGCTTTAGAAGAGTCCATGGAGCATTGGGCAGAGTTGGCTACCTAACGTTAGCTATTGGTCTACTTACGCCGTACTGCACTAGGGTCTGTTGACATTTGCCAAAACGACCAATCAATTGGCCGACTAACACCGAAAAGCCGCCTCAGCGGCTATATACCTAGCCGCTGAGGCGGCTTTTCGGTGTTATACTGCGTTCAGAATGAGAACCGGAGTTTTGCGGACCAACGGGATCGCGTGCGTCGCACTGACCGCCAACTGCTTCCAGTCCGCTAGATGCTTCCGTCAGTGCGACGCACGCTGGCCGAAACTAGGGGTTTC